>CAYYRK010000031.1:0-13287 GCA_964473915.1 uncultured Pseudomonadales bacterium | reverse complement strand
TCTACGATTGTAATCCACTTGAAGGGGCTCGAATACATTTTTTATCATTTCCTCTTGCGTAATAGAGGGCCTTCATTAAGAGCGTTATTTTGATTGGGAAAAGATTAATTCTAACTCGGATGATTTGTGAAATATCCGGGCCAGGCCAAGCAGTTTATTCGAATGTTAAGGGGCTGTATTTAACACCCAAGCTTTGATAAAAGGTAACTAGATGGATGAGTACAGCAGTGCAATCAAGCAACGTATCGAGTCAACGGCGACCCTGTTAACTGCGGCCAAGATGAAAATGGTAACCGCTGAATCTTGCACCGGGGGTTGGATTGCACAAAGTGCAACGCAGTTGGCGGGGAGTTCTGGCTGGTTTGATTGTGGGCTTGTTACCTATTCAAATGAATCCAAACAACGCTTGTTGGGTGTTAGTCCGCAAACGCTGGAGAAGTTTGGCGCGGTCAGCGCTGAAGTTGTCAAGGCGATGGCGCAGGGGGCGATCAGGCAGTCGCAGGCGGACATTGCCGTTGCAGTCAGTGGTATTGCCGGGCCAACGGGGGGCAGTAAAGCAAAACCGGTGGGAACTGTCTGGATCGCCTGGTTAAGAAAGGGGCGTGAACCGGTAGCTCAAGGTTTTCTATTTCAGGGTGACCGTTTAGCTGTTCGTCATCAAGCTGTAGTTAGTGCGTTAGAGGGCATTGAGGCACTTTTTTAAAAAAGTCAGACAGGGGCTAGGCGGGAGTCAACAAGTGTGGAATAATACTGTTGATACATACAGTAAAATGCCTTTGGTATTCAGCGCCAAGGCCAGGTTCGTAACTCGTTTCCAACTAATTGAGTAAATCAAGCAATCGTATGAGGTACCAGAATGGATGACAACAAACAGAAGGCGCTCGATATGGCCCTGTCTCAGATAGAGCGGCAGTTTGGTAAGGGCTCTGTTATGCGCATGGGGGACCAGGAACGGGCCGACGTGCCATCCATTTCAACAGGTTCTCTTGGGCTTGATGTGGCATTGGGCCTGGGTGGTCTGCCCAGGGGGCGGATTGTAGAGATATATGGCCCTGAATCCTCGGGTAAAACCACGCTGACCCTACAGGTTATTGCCGAAGCTCAAAAGGCCGGGGGTACTGCTGCTTTCATCGATGCTGAGCATGCGCTTGACCCTGGCTATGCAGAAAAAATTGGTGTTAATGTTGATGACCTGCTGGTTTCACAACCGGATACAGGTGAACAGGCTCTGGAGATTACCGATATGCTGGTGCGCTCAGGTGCCGTAGATATACTGGTCATCGATTCAGTTGCAGCCTTGACTCCCAAAGCTGAAATTGAGGGCGATATGGGAGATTCCCATATGGGGTTGCAGGCCCGCCTGATGTCACAGGCTTTACGCAAAATCACCGGAAATATAAAACGATCCAACTGCCTGGTTATTTTTATCAACCAGATTCGCATGAAAATTGGAGTAATGTTTGGTAGCCCTGAAACCACGACCGGTGGTAATGCCCTAAAATTCTACGCTTCAGTACGTCTGGATATCCGCCGCATAGGCGCGGTTAAGAGCGGTGATGAGGTGATTGGCAATGAAACCCGTGTGAAGGTGGTTAAGAATAAAATGGCCCCTCCGTTTAAGCAGGCGGAGTTTCAGATTTTATATGGCTCAGGGATCTACCGCCTTGGGGAAATTATTGATCTTGGTGTAAAACAGGAGTTAGTGGGAAAATCTGGTTCCTGGTACTCCTACCGAGGTGACAAGATTGGCCAGGGCAAGAGTAATGCCGCTCAGTTTTTGGCTGATAACCCCCAGATTGCCACTGAAATTGAACAGCAACTACGTGCGCAGCTTCTGGGTAAATCCGATCCGGCTCAGGAAAAACAATTGGCAGAGGCCGACATCTAATTCAAATAAAACTCACAACTGCCCCTCAAATCAGGCGAGCAGCGATGGATCTGCTGGCCCGGCGTGAGCACTCACGTTGGGAAATTCAGCAAAAATTAAATAAAAGAGGGGCTGGTGACTTACTCGACTCCGTGCTGGATCGTCTGGAGCGAGATGAACTGCTCAGTGACCGGCGTTATTGTGAGGCGCGGGTACGTTACCGCACCATTAAGGGATTCGGGCCGCTGAAAATCAGAGCGGAACTGCTTCAGCGTGGTGTGGCAGCTGAGCTGATATCAGTCTGTTTGCACAACGATGACGACCGATGGTTGGTGGTAATTTCCCAGCTGATTGAACGTAAATATGCTGAAAAAAAGGATGTTAACCCGAGGTTTAAAGCTTCTCAGCAACGGTTTTTACAGCAGCGAGGTTTTACCTTTAGCCAGATTCGACGTGCTTTGAGTGAATGATTGGCTTGTAGCCGTATTGTACTGCTGGCAAGAGAATAGAGAATAATTACTTCTCGCGTTGTTATGCCCTGCACCATACCACCGAAGCATAATATCCCCTGCTCAACTGAGGACTTTAGATTGAATTCAGTAAAGATAGCTTTCATCGGGTTGGGTGTAATGGGCTACCCGATGGCCGGGCATCTTGCCCGGGCAGGGTATTGTGTCACTGTTTATAATCGCACACAGGAAAAAGCCAATCGCTGGGTCAATGAACATGCTGGTCAGCAGGCCGGAACACCGGAAGAGGCTGCACAGGGAGCTGATGTTGTTATGGCCTGTGTTGGCAACGATGAGCATCTGCGTGCTGTAACGCTTGGCGAGCAGGGTGCCTTTCAGGCTATGAAGCCCGGTGCTGTTTTTGTGGATCACACTACTGCCTCGGCAATATTTGCCAGAGAGTTGGCTGACTCAGCAAAACAGCAGAGGTTTCATTTTCTTGATGCGCCGGTTTCTGGGGGTCAGGCAGGAGCAGAGAACGGTATTTTGACGATCATGGTTGGCGGCGAGAAACAGGTTTTTGAACGGGTGACCCCACTCCTGAACACCTATGCCCGTATGGCTCGTCTGATGGGCCCTGCTGGCAGTGGCCAGTTGACCAAGATGGTTAATCAGATCTGTGTTGCAGGGCTGCTTCAGGCGCTGTCTGAGGGCTTGAATTTTGCGGAGTTAGCAGGTCTTGATGGCGAATCTGTGATCGATGTTATCTCCAAAGGTGCTGCGCAATCCTGGCAGATGGATAACCGCTATAAAAGCATGTTGGCGGGAGAGTTTGATTTTGGATTTGCCGTAGACTGGATGCGCAAGGATTTAGCCATTATTTTTGAAGAGGCAAAATCTAATGGTGCCCGCTTGCCGGTAACTGATCAGGTAGATCATTTTTACGCCCAGATTCAAGAGGATGGCGGCCATCGCTGGGACACCTCAAGCCTGATCAGTTTATTACGCAAGCAAAACCTGGAATAGATATTTGAACTTATGTAGCAGCTGGAAAACTACTCGATTCAAGGTTGGTCTTTTATAAAACAGCTTGAAACAGATTTTTCTTCCCGATGACCATCTGAGTCTGATTATCCCCAAAATGACGAGTTATACTGTTTTAGTATCGATGGCCTTTTGTTAAAGCATGGTGTTTTCGGAGTCTCTATTCAGTCTAAAACGAAAAAAAGAACAGCGCAGATCACCACTGCTCCCATAGGAAAGCTACTGGTCAAGTTGACGGGACCTATGGTGCTGGGCATTGTTTCTATAATGATGCTGGGTGTGGTTGATACCTATTTTATCAGCCGCCTGGGTACTTCGGAATTAGCAGCTATTAGCTTTGCGTTGCCGGTATCGCAACTTGTCGTCAGCACTGCGCTGGGCTTGGGTATGGCCATGGGCGCACTGGTGTCTCGTTTGATCGGTGCAGGCGATCTCCAAAGAGCGGCACGTTTTATTACTGATGCTCAGATATTGGCAGCATTGGTGGCTGCGGGCATTGCCATGGCGGGTATTCTGACTATTCGACCGCTCTTTATTTTACTCGGTGCCAGTGCAGACCTGCTGATTCATATTAATGATTATATGCTGATTTGGTATGCCGGAGCCCCATTTTTTGTGCTGACATTGGTTGGAAACAATGCGCTACGCGCCATTGGAGATACCAAATCATCCGCTTATATTTCTGCGTTTTTGGCAATACTCAATGGAATTCTGGACCCGCTGTTAATCTTTGGAATCGGGCCCTTTCCCCGGATGGGGATGGAGGGTGCTGCGTTGGCCACGGTCATTGCCTGCGCCTCAGCATGGATATGTTCTTTGTGTGTGTTGGCGGTGAAGGAGCAACTGATCGATTTTTCCCTGCCAAGAATGAGCCACCTTCTACCAAACTGGCGAGAACTGCTGGGTATCGGAGTGCCCTCAGTGGCGGCTAATCTGATGACTCCCATCGCTGCTACCTTTCTAGTGGCAATGATTGCGCCCTTTGGACCTGAGGCTGTGGCTGGGTTGGGGGTGGGCAGTCGAATTGAGGCGCTAAGTTTGATCATGGTCTTTGCGCTTTCCTCGGTACTACCGATGTTTATAGGACAAAACATCGGCGCGGGGCAGGGCTATCGTGCCTGGCAGGCGCTTGGTTTTTGTTTGCGGTTCTGTCTCTGGTTTCAGGGGGGTGTTTATCTGATTCTGATAGTCTCGGCACCCTGGATAGCCACAGCATTTAGTGACAACCCGTTAGTAGTCAGTGTTGTTCGTCAGTTTCTGTATATTCTGCCTCTGAGCTACGGTACTCACGGGGTTGTGATTTTGACAATGGTCTCTTTGAACGTCTTGAAACGCCCTCGTACAGCACTTTTCGTGACAATTATTCGACTATTGGTGCTTTACCTTCCACTGGCCTGGCTGGGATCCAGGTTTTTCGGCGTGACCGGCATGTTTGCTGGTGCCGCCATTGGAAATATCATTGCTGCAATTTTTGCATACCGTATTATTCGCCGTGTTTTCCTGCAGCAGGGGTTGATCCCAAACCAGGAACGAGAATAAAAAAACCTGTTTAGGCAGTGCTCTGGTCACTCACTTATCTTTCAGGGGTTTCCAACGATTCGAGAGAGAGCTGCCCAGAAATTAGCCGCTCTTTATCATATTTTGAAAACTTTTTGATCCGCAACTCAAGTTTGAGTGCATCGCTTTGTGACTCTGCCTGATGCTGCCATACCAGCGTTAGCGGCGCTTTGCCTCGCAAGTATTTTGCTCCTTTTCGGTTGCCAGACCGATGTTCTTCCAGCCTTCGGCTAACGTTTTTCGTAATGCCTGTGTAAAGGCTATTATCCCTGCAACGAATCAGGTACAGGTGCCAACCATGATCACTCATAAAATTTTCACATGAAAGTTATTGTAGAGCACTGGCCTGAAAATCTTCAGTTAAGCGTAAATGCTAAAGAATCCGCACCCTTGCCAATGTTTTGGAACAGTGGCTATATCTCATATTCCAGAACAAACATTGAGTTTTCCATACAGAGTCTCCTGGGTGTAGATTATGAGAAAACTCTACGGTTGGCCGCTGTTAATTTTCGGAAGATTACCATAAGGCTTGCCTGAATCAAGAAAGGAGCTTTTTTCTTCCTATACTCCAAAAAGGGTGTCTTTCTGGACGAACGCTACCTAGCGAACCGTTCGTTTTTCTCTTAACAGATCCAGCCGTAATGCCCACACAGTGGCTGGCTCAGTCCAATCCCCTGTAACCAATAGAAATACCTTGTATGAAGGATCATAAACCATCATGTAGTTCATGCCCAAAGGTTTCAAGTCGGCATCGGGTAGTTTTAAGTAGGCATTTTCCGACAGATCATAAACATAAGTGCTGCTCGATTGCGCTTTACCCTGTCCTGATGCCGGGCGGTTATCAGGCACCAAAAGAAAGACACCGTTGTCGTCGTCAAAAGCGACCGGGAAATGCTGGTCTTCAGGGCAAGGATCACCCCCAGGAATCATCTTTTCCCAGACGCCCTTGTCGCCTGCTTCTTCACCGGGGGTATAAAGCCAAACGGCATTTGTATTTCGGTGATCCCCGAATACCGCGAGCTTTCTATGTTTTGAGTCGTACACCATATTGAAATGTATTTCATGGTGTGTTTCTTTTGTAGCCTGGTGCCAACGTTTACGATCTGGTCCCAATTCCCAAATTCCGTTATTGTAGGCTACGATCACATCCCTGGATTTGTCATAAGCTGATGCCGCTGCAAAAAAGCGAGGTGTCGGGTTTCCATCATTCGGAAAAACACGCCATTGGCGCGGCCCAAGCTCGTAGATCCAGGTCGGATCTATCTTGGTTCCCGTAATGTTTTTGGATGCCGGATTATGCTCAGGCAGTGCCGTTACAATAAGTGCATCCAGGTTTGGATCGTAAACTACACTGTCGAAGCTATGCATGGCCCAGGGAAGAAGTTGTTTTTCCCCTGCCGCAGGGTAACCCTGGGAGTTGATGCGATAGCTTTTAGGCACCGCCGCGGGGTAATGTGTAGACCACCGCATAATGACCGGGTCAAATTCATGTACGCTGTTATCCCAATTTTCCCCGTGGGTATCTGAACCAAATACCAATAGTTTTCCGCGTTTTAAATCAAAAGCCGCGCCTGCATGCGTCTGGCGACGCCAGGATTCAATAAAAGGCTGGTGGATCTTTACCCAACGGTTAGGAGGCAAGTCCAACAGTTGTTCATTGATGTAGGGGGTCTCATCACTCAAAGTATCTGTAAAAGCAAGGTCTTCTCGGAAGAGATAAGCCAATACCAGAGCCACGCAAATAAACAAAACAGCCATCAGCTTGGTGATGGCTGCGTTCTGCTTAGGTGGATGCTTTCTGACTCGGTTATGCATAAAAAATAGCCCATTCCCCATCGTTTCTGTCGAATCTACCATAGTCCGACAGCCTCCCAGGGCGCCTACAGTTAAGTAACCTGCATTAGCTGATCATTAGCACCAGCTGGCTTCATCCTGGGGGTTTTCCAGTAGTTCCATGACATTGGCTTCAATAATGCGGTAACCGACATTTCCGAATAATTTTTGTCGTCCTTCATTAAGAAGCCAGGTGGGGCTGCCCTCCAACTGGTGCTCCTCTTTCTGTGCCATATCACAGCACCATGCTGCCATGGCGGCACCATTGTTTATTCGTTGTTCAATTTCGACTATGGGCAGGTGGATCGATTCGGCCAGTTCATACAATATATTAAGATTACTGATGTCTTTTGCATCTCTAAAAAATGCGCAGCGCACATTCCAGGTCAACTCTTCAAAAAGGGTGCGTTTATTTTGGGTGGTGTTGGAGTCAATGATAGATTCGTGTTCGAGCAACTGCACTGCCTTTAAAAAAAGGTGGGTTGTGGCCGACGAACGTGGTCGGCAATGGCTCCATACATCAGGGTTGATATCAACCTCCGGGAAACCGCGACAAACCTCCAGCACATGTTGGCTAAACCCCTGATATCCTCCCTTTTCGCTCCAGCCGTCCCCAATTCTACTTTTTGTACAGCCGAAAAGATTGATGAAGTGATAGCTGACTTGGACACGGTCAGACAGCTGGGCCTTCAGCTCATCCAGGCGAATCTGGGAGACATAGGCCCAGACACACAGCAGGTCGGAAAAGTAGGAGATATGTATCGGTGACATAGGTCAGGATTTTTTTTCCAGGCACTGTTTGATTTTATCGAAATGATCGGCAATGACATAAATATTTTTATAACCCATATCCTGCAGGGCAGCGGCTGAAAGCGTAGCTCTTCCACCAGTGGCGCAGTGAAGAAAAATTGTGGCGTTACCATCAGTACAAAACTCACAGATCTTCATCTCCAGCACTCCCCGGGGGATGCTGACAGCGCCTTTCAGGCTGGCCTGCGCCACCTCTGCCTTTTCTCGCACATCAATCAGTAGTGCATTGTCTAGTTTGCTGATCATTGCGATAGCTTCTTCCGCGTTGATGCAGTTTGTTCTGCCTTTGGCAGCTTCAATTATCTCAATAGGAGTCTTTAGCATAGAATTTTCCTCTTTTTGGGAAGATTGTGAATTCATGGTTCAGTTGAACCTTAGGCTACTTTATTATGCCCTGTGCCTTAGGAAATAACTACTCGGCCCACCGGCTTATTAAGAATCTTTTGCGTCAAAAGCAACTCTAGGCTAGGGTGTTAGACGTTGCGGTTTTACTTTTTGCCCCATTAGTTTTGGGCAGGGTGCTTTAAAAAAATGAGGTTTTGCAGATATGGAACATTTTAGTCAACTCACTGATAAACTGAAGGATTTCATCCTTCGCCAGAAGATGTATTTTGTGGCAACTGCTGATGTACAAGGAAGGGTTAATGTATCACCAAAGGGTGGTGATACATTGCGTATTCTTTCTCCAAACCGGGTGGCCTGGTTGAATTTAACAGGTAGTGGCAATGAAACGGCAGCACATATAAGGGCGGTTAATCGTATGACCCTTATGTTTTGTTCTTTCGATAAACAGCCCTTGATCCTGCGACTTTATGGCCAGGCCCAGGCGGTTCATAAACAGGATGCGCACTGGGAAGATCTCCTGAATTTGTTTCCCGATGTTGATGGTGCGCGACAGGTATTTGATGTCAGTATTGATCTGGTACAAACATCCTGTGGCTACCAGGTGCCATTTTTTGATTATACAGGAGAGCGTGAAACACTGAGCAACTGGACTGCGAAAAAAAGCCCTGAGGAGCTGGAACAGTATTGGAAGGACAATAATGTTACCAGTCTGGATGGTAAGCCCACGGGTATTTGATCAAGCTTATAGTTTGAGCAAATGCGCGCTGACTCTTGACTGTGAATTTTTTTAGGGCTGATTACGTAGTAACCATAAATCCAACCAAGCCAAGAACAAACCCTAAAATTGCTCCCATGGGAGGTGCATAGTGTTTTTCTAGCCTCACTTGAGGCGCTATGTCCTGGAATATTGAATAGAGAATACCTCCCGATGCAAAAAGCATAATTGTGCCGACAATTACCGGCGAATTGTTTAACCAGAGATAGCCTGAAACTCCAGCGATAGGTCCAAGCAGGGCCATCAGCAAGAAAAAGGATATGATTGCAACTCGGCTATATGCGGGTGATGAGTTTAATTCTCGACAGGCATTAAACCCTTCAGGAAGGTTTTGCAGTGCTATTAAGCCTGCGAGCAGAAAAGCGGTATCGCTTCCTGTTGCGAATGCAGCCCCCAGTGCTATTGACTCGGGGACAAAATCGGAGAGCATGGCTGCAAGCTGACTGGCTGGTGTATCCATTTTGTTAAAAAAAACGTCAAGGGCCATGAAGAAAATCCCGCCTGCAATAAAGGCGATAGAGGCGGGCAGTGGCTTAAGGTTAGCGATCCCCTCGGGCACTAAAACAAGAGCAATTGCGGACAAAAGCGCACCACCCCCAAAGGCGATAACACTATGTCTGAACTCCTCTTCAATCCAGCTGGGTCCAATTTTTTCAACGCAGGCTAATATCGCCCCTAGAGGCATAGCCAAGCCTGCGAGCAGTGTTGAGATAATGACGGTTAGTAGCATAAGAGACAATTGATTCTAATTGAGGATGTAGTGCCCAGCTAGCTTATTTTAATGAAGCTAGAATATTGGTTTCAGGTGCAATGGCTTGAGCACGAACAAAAGCCGGGCGAGTTTTTAAACGTGCTATATAGCGCTGAACCTGCGGAGTGTATTGTTCATAAAAGCCAAGCAACTCCCCCAGTATCAGCGCATATCCGACACAGATGTCAGCGATGGTCATCCGGTTATCGCAAAGAAATTCGCGGTCTAACAGGTGTTCATTTATATGAATAAGCCTGCTGATAAACCATGCTGCATAATCATCAGCAACTTGAGGTGAGCGGCGCTCTTTGGGTTCCAGCAGGGTGTAGCGAAGAAAAATTGTTTGTGGGAAGGTAAAGATTGTGTCGCTTTGGAATAAAAAGTTGATGTAATTCCCATATTCAGGGTGATCGGGTTTAAGGCCAAACTTAGTTTGTTGATAGCGCTCTACGAGATAGAGACATATGCCTGATGATTCAGTCATGGAAATTTCGCCATCGGTAAAGTAAGGGACAGTCCCTATCGGATTCAGGCCAGTATAGCCCTCGTGTCGATGGCGCGGTGGAAATAGCATCACCTCAAGGTCGTAATCAATCCCCATCTCTTCCAGCGCCCATAATGGGCGTAATGAGCGTGCGTTATAACAATGCCATAGTTTCGGTTTTACTTGTTCTATCATACCTTGTGCTCCATTTGTCCCGTTGAAGTTGAGATGACCACTTAAGCTGGAAAACCAAAGCAGAGCCAAGCCTGGATTGGTACTCTACAACCGATTACAGTACTAGCCTGGGCTTGGCATTGATTTTTCCAGAAGCGAAGGGGGAAATACAAATTACGTTTTTACCTTCTGGTGGTACTATGTTTGCTGCGGTGCCGGATTATTTTGCTGAGTTTTCGGTGGACGCAGGCTGAAGAGTATGGCCGATTTGCTATCAATTTTAAATAGAGTAATTGTTAACCCGGAAATTTAAGCCGTAGAAGGTAGGTTTGATTCTTAATCAAGAAAGATGTGATTCGAATAACAACGGCACAGCAATCTATTCTTGCAGAAAGAGAAAAACAGGTATCTTCGCTTAACGTTAAACTCTTAGGAAGGTCAACGTGGTAACAGTTGAACACTCAAAAGATTTTTTGCTTTGGTATGCCAAACTACATCAACTGGCCATCAATAATGGGTCCCAATGGCTTGTGTCAACCAGCCCAGATGAGCATCTTGCTGGATACCATAAGGGGCTTAGCCCTGAGGATGAGCTTGCTGAACTCGATGAGATGGCTCAGTGGCGAGGTTGTGGTTGCGGTGGTGGCTGATCATGGTTTGGCTTAATCTCAAGGAGTTTGAAGGCTACAGGCAAAAATTGGGGGCAGTAATATTAAGAGGGTTTTCTGTGCCACTTAAGCATAATCGGGATTATACTGGCTTGCTCACTCATCGCTGCATGATAACGAGCGCAATCACACTCAAAGAACCTCTGATATAACGGCTGTATATAACAGATCACGGTTCAGTACTTAATCTGTTGGCTGCAAGTGAGAAGTCTTAACTTGATCAGAGTTTATCTAATAACAAACAGGGGAACATAATGAGCTCAGCCATTGGCATTGAATTGCCGGAAGAAATTATTGCTCTGCAAGCGGGCATCGAAGCTTTCGTTAGAAAAGAGGTGATTGGTCGGCATGAGAAACACCATGATTTACTGAGTAACCCACGCAAAAAATTTACCGAAGAGGGAGGCTACGCTCCAAAAGTTGTTGAACTGATTCGCGAAATCCGCATGGCCTCTGCTGAAGCGGGCTACTTTAATATGATTACACCAGAGTCTCTGGGCGGTTCAGAGATGGGATTGCTGGCCTACTACTGTGCCTGGGAACGTATTTTTCACACCTGTGGCGCTCATAACTGGATGTGTGTTTACGCCCTCAGTCACTGGGCTTTTGGCCCTAGCCCGGTACTAACCCAAATCACTGACCGTGCCCGTGATCAGGTGCTGGAGGGGATGGTGGCTGGTAAAACCTCGATGTGTTTTGGTTTATCCGAACCCGGTGCAGGTTCCGATGCGGCCATGCTTAAAACGCGTGCTGTAAAAGATGGTGATGGTTGGCTTATTTCTGGTCGAAAAATATGGACCTCCAACTCTCCGCAAGCTGAATATTGTATTGTATTTGCAATCACTAACGCCGAAAAAGCAAAGGAAAAACAGGGGGGTATCAGTGCCTTTTTAGTACCGATCAATACACCTGGTTTTGAGCGTGAAAGCATCATCAAAATGCATGGTGAGATCGGTGGGGATGAGTGTGCTATCGTGCTTGATAACGTACGAGTTGAGCCCTGGCAACTTGTTGGTGAGCTTGATAAAGGCTTTGCTATTGCCCTGTTTGGTGTCTCGCTTGGGCGTGTTTACAACTCTGCCCGTGCAGTCGGTACTGCACGCTGGGGGCTTGAGCTTGGCTTTGATTATGCTGGCAAGCGTGAAGCCTTTGGGAACCCCATTTCAGACTACCAGGGGGTCACTTTTCCGCTGGCCGATTCTGCAACCGAGATTCACGCAGCACACCTTTTAGGTATCAACAGCTGTATGCTGCTGGACCAGGGTAATCGTGCAATCAAAGAACTGTCAATGTGCAAGAAATTTTCTGTACAGGCCGGCGTAAGAGCTATCGACCGGGTGATACAGGTTCATGGTGCGATGGGTTTTACTAATGAGATGGGGTTGATGGATGCCTACCACTCATTGCGGACGATTAACGTTGCTGATGGCACCAACGAAATTCTTAACAGGACTGTTTCACAACGGATGTTAAAGGGTGATCTGGACCTGTAAGCTACATGTAGTCAAGTGTACGTGGTTTATCCGGAAGGCTCTTATATTGATACTGGAGGAATAAAATGGCCTATTCACCTTTTGATTTAAGCGGAAAAGTTGTCCTGATTACCGGTGGTAATGGTGGTATCGGACTAGGAATGGCTGAGGCTATTGCTGCTGCCGGCGCAGACATTATTATTTGGGGAACTAATCAGGATAAGAGTGACAGGGCTGCCGAAACCCTAAAAAAATATGCTGTAAAGATTCTGACCCAAAAGGTGGATGTCAGCCATGAGGAAAGCGTGGTGAGCGCCATGCAACAGGCGGTGAAAAAGATGGGGCGCATAGATGCCGTATTTGCAAATGCTGGCATCTTTACCCCCATACCTTTTCTTGATGTGACGACTGCGCAGTTTCAGCAGGTGCTAGATGTTAACCTGAAGGGTGCGTTTTTGACCCTGAGGGAGTCTGCTCGGCACATGGTTGAAAGAGCAAAGCAGGGGGATGCAGGTGGTTCGTTAGTAGTCACTGCAAGTATCGCCGCAATTGATGGCGCGGCCGCCAACGAGGCCTATGCCGCCTCCAAAGCTGGGGTGGTTGCCATGATGAGAGGTATCGCTGTTGAATTCCCTCGTTACAAAATCCGCGCAAATGCCATTCTACCGGGCTGGATCGCCACTGACATGTCCAGCGATCTGCAGGACTCGCAAGCCTTTACAGATAGAGTAATCCCCCGCGTGCCCGCTCGCCGTTGGGGTCAACCAGAAGATTTTGGCGGCATCGCTGTTTATCTAGCTAGCGATGCCTCGGCATTTCATACTGGGGATACCTTCGTGATTGATGGCGGTTATACGATTTATTAGTGTTTATGAGGAAGGGACGGATCAAATAATCCCGGATTGTTTCTGAGTGTTTTGGTTAAATATCCGGGTTGGTCAAAAGGTGTTGTTGATAGTTGAAGATCTCAGCATAACGTACCTTTTTAATAGGTTTTGTCGCACCTCTGGAATGACCGCCTGGGGTAGTATTCCCGATCAGTTTTATCTGTTTTGCTG
>CAYYRK010000030.1:0-19805 GCA_964473915.1 uncultured Pseudomonadales bacterium | reverse complement strand
AGTGCAGCTAATGGAACCTGCAGAATTGATACCTGAGAAGTTAAGGCTGCAAAAAAAACCAGCAGAAAGAAGGTCGACGCTACGATGCTGGCACCTACGTAACCGATAGTGGCTTGCATGGTAAGGAATATTTTGGGTAGAAAAGTGAAGATCAGTGATACAGAGGAGCTGGAAAGTTCATCGGTATTAATTTGCGGGTTAAAGGCAAAAATAGCAGGGATGACCAGCAGGCCAGCGCAGAAAGCCACGCCGGTGTCCGTGAGCGCCACAAGCTTGGCCGCTGATGGAATACCCTGTTTTTTATCTATGTAGGAGCCGTAGGTGATGAGAATCCCCATACCAAGTGACAGGGAGAAAAAGGCCTGGCTTAGCGCGCCACTCAGCACAGCGGGGGTGATTTTGCTAATATCAGGCACCAGATAGAAGCGTACCCCAGCGAAGGCGTTGTCGAGTGTTAACACGAAAGCGACCAGGCATAAAAGCATAATAAAAAGAGCGGGCATCATCAGTTTGGCCGCCTTTTCAATGCCCTCATGTACGCCACGATGAAGAATGAAAGTGATCAGTGCTGCAGCTCCGATCAGATAGAAGAACACCAGCGGGCTGTTGATAAAGGTTGCAAAATATCCGTCCTGAGCCAACTTGTCGAGGTTGCCTGTTATGCTGCCTACCAGGTAACCCATAATCCAGACGGTGATCATCATGTAGAAAACCGCGATCATAAAGGGGGTGATGACAGCCAGCCAGCCACCGAATTGCCATATTTTACTGTTGGGCGCCAGGCGTCGGTAGGCCCCAATGGGGTTGCGCTGGGTGTGTCGGCCGATAGACATCTCTGCGATCATAACCGGCAGGCACAGTAGTAGCACAAAGAGCGCATAAAAAAGCAGGAACGCTGCGCCGCCGTTTTTGGCGGCATTGACCGGAAAGCCAACAATGTTGCCAATACCCACCGCCGAGCCTGCGGCGGCAAGGATAAATCCCAGGCGGGAACTAAACTGCTCTCTATTGGCTGACATCGCATCTCCCAGAAAATTATTTGTGGGAATATTATCAATTCTGAGGGGAGTTGTCTTTGCGACCGCTCACTGTCAGTTTTTCACTATGGAGTTGCTCGGACGGACAATATAAAATAAGGATCGCGCATAATAGAAAAGTGATCAACCCATGGAAAAAATGATCTCGATTGAACTGGCTTTTGCCCTGCCTGATAAGCAGGATATTATTTCGCTCAAAGTTGCGGAGGGGACTACGGTGCATGAGGCGGCCGTTTTATCGGGGGTTTCCGGCCGGTTTAGCCAGGTTGACCTGGAACAGAGCAAGATGGGTATTTTTGGAAAAGTGGTAAAGAACCCCAAGCGTCAGGTGGTCAAATCAGGTGATCGAATAGAGATCTATCGACCCCTTATTCTGGACATAAAAGCTCAGCGCAACCAGTTGAAAAAAAAGAGATAGTGCCAGCCTCTTAATTGGTTGTTGCGTTGCTGGGAGCGTAGTCCCCCTCAAAATGGCTGAGAAGCCCATTATCAAAATAGAGGGTCATGTTTTCCTGCCGTCTCATTTTTCCACCTGGCTGGAAGCTGTGTACATAATCCCAGCGATTTTGATGGAAGGTGTCTTTTATCAGTGCCGTGCCCATCACATACTGGACTTGCCGTTTGGTCATGCCAGGTTTGAGTTGATCTACCATTTTCTGGGTAATGACATTACCCTGTTGTACATTGATTCGGTAAACACCAGGAAAGGATGCCAGTTTTGGCATAGAGCAGCCGGTGATCAGCAGGAATATAGCTGAGAATATGGCGATCTGTTTCACAATAAATATTTCATTTGTGGCCGATAAAATTGCATAATTGAGAACCTGCTTTAAAAATGAAGGGTAGTTTGCGAGTATGTCGGGAGAAAATCAAGAGCTTCGTAGCGCTGGACTCAAGGTAACTGCGCCCAGACTCAAAGTTTTGCAGTTACTTGAGGACTCAAGCCTTCATCACATGGCGGCTGAGGATGTCTACAAAGCGCTGCTGGAGAGTGGTGATGATGTTGGTCTTGCTACTGTTTACCGAGTCTTAACCCAGTTTGAGGCAGCTGGCCTTGTGATTCGTCACCATTTTGAGGGGGGGCGTTCTGTTTTTGAGCTGACCTCAGAGGTGCATCATGATCATATGGTTTGTGTGGGTTGTGGCAAGGTTCAGGAGTTTGTCGATGATGTAATAGAGCGTCGGCAGCAGGATATTGCCGAGAAAGCCGGGTTCAAAATCACCGATCACAGCCATAGTATTTATGGCTACTGTTCGGACTGTCATTAGCGACCTACACTGTTTCCGGGTTAACAGTATCGATGCTGGAGTGCAGCATCTCCTCCGCATGAGCCAGCGTTCGCTCGCTAATATCAATGCCGCCCAGCATTCGGGCGATCTCTCGTATGCGCGCCTCTTTGCTGAGTACGACTATCTTTGAATCTGTGGTATCGGGGTTGTTTGACTTGCTGGCAATCAGATGGTTGTCAGCCCTGGCGGCCACCTGGGGCTGGTGTGTGACGCAGATGACCTGCCCGGATCCCCCCAATGTGCTCAAAAGGCGGCCGACAACCTCAGCGGTAGCGCCACCGATGCCCACATCTACCTCGTCAAAAATCAGGGTGGGTATGGTGCTAGTTTGTGCAGAGATCACTTGAATAGCCAGGCTGATTCTAGATAACTCTCCTCCCGATGCGATCTTTTGTAGGGGGCGGGGTTGTTGTCCGGGGTTGGGGCTGATCAGAAATTCGATGTTCTCCATTCCAAAAGTCGAGGGTATGCCGGTAGTGACCGGTGGGGTGTTGATCACAAATCGGGTGCTGGTCATGCCCAGTGATGCCAGCTGTTTTTCGACAAGAGTGCTGAAGTTGTCGATGGCCGCGAGCCGTACACCGGTCAGCTTTGAGGCCAGCTCCTGGTATCTCCTTCGCTCCTCATCAATCCGCCCCTTGAGCTCCTCAATGTTAAGGTCGCTCTGTTCGATATGCTGTAGTTTTTTCACTAATTGAGATCGTATTTTGACCAACTGAGCAGGGGTGACTCTGTGTTTGCGTGCCAGCTGAAGGATGTCGGCAAGGCGTTGTTCTATTATTTGCAATTGTTGAGGGTCTATGTGGACAGTTTCCAGATAGCCTTGCAGGCTGTGCGCGGCCTCCTCAATCTGTATGCGGGCGTTATTGAGCAGGTCTGTGCTCTCGGTAAGTAACGGGTGGGTATCCTTGATCTGTTCACAAAACCGAAGGGCTTGGGTGAGCAGTGTCAGGCTATTATTTTGCTGGTCATCAGTGCCGGCATTGGTGCATAGCTCAAGCGCTTGATGCCCCTGTTGAAGTGTGCTCTGTGCGTTTGCCATCCGCACCTGATCGCGCTCCAGTACTTCCAGCTCATCGTCCTGTAGGTGCAGTGAGTCCAACTCCTCAAGTTGATACCCTGCCAGCTCCATTTCTGAGTCCCGATTTTGCTGGGTAGTGGTGAGCTCATTTAACTGTTCATTCAGGGAGGTCCAGTGACTACAGCTTTCCGATACCTGCTTTGCCAATGAGCTGCAGCCCGCGAATTCATCGAGTAGTATGCGGTGGGTTGACGTTTTTAGCAGAGAGTGGTGCTCATGTTGACTATGAATATCTGTCAGTGCTTCACCCAATTTTCTAAGCTGCCCCAGGGTGCTGGGGGTGCCGTTGATATAGGCTCTGGAGCGCCCATCTTTGCTTATAACGCGGCGCAGAATACAACTATCAGTTTCCAGTTGTTGATCTTCAAGCCAGGCCGCCACAGACCTGTTTCCAGTGATATCGAAGAGTGCACTGATCTCTGCACGGTCAGCGCCATCCCGGATAATGCCCGTGTCGGCACGGTCGCCCAATACCAGCCCCAGAGCATCGACCATAATAGATTTTCCTGCGCCTGTTTCGCCGGTAATGGCTGTAAACCCTGCTCCGAATTCAATGGCCAGGGTTCGCACAATGGCAAAATTTTCAATACAAAGTTGTTGAAGCATTGATTAATAGATCCCCGGTGGTAATAAAGGCAGATCGGGTTGGTCTGGTAAATAGCACAGTAGCAGGAATGCTGGGCCGCTTTCAATACAGTAAACGTTAATCAGTCAGTGATTATTGGAGCCGGATTGGGCGGTTGTGGGGAGGATTAAAAAAGAAGTGCACATCCGTGTGCATACAACGACCTTGTCGTTCGCAACCTGTTTCTAGTGATCCATCGCCTTTCGGTTCGGGGAGATCCTACTTGGCTGTTGCGTTCCTCTATTTTTTGCGGTGGTGCAAGGACAAAGTTAAAGCAAAACAAAACCCGGCGCAATCTATCCTTATAACCCAAAAGTATTAGATGGCCCTCTTTTTTTATGGGCATGGCCCTAGCTAAAGAGCCCGCAAATTAGCTTTAGGCACTGCCAGGGTTTGTCACGCAAGGTCACGTCACATCATTTTTTTATTTGCCCCCTGTCTTGAATCAACGTTTGCTGCCCCCATATAAATTTCAGCCGTGAAGGCCTTCAAAACACACCCCCCGATTTAACAAGAGCAGCGCAGAAGGAGGTTGACCTAGTATGGTGGGAGATCAAAAAACATCAGGTGATGAGGAAAAGGTAACATCAACGGAGATGAGTGAAGAGTCGCCGCCGGATAACCCGGAAGCAGATACGCTGCTGACAGAGGGAGTGGATGGCAGCTCGACAGATGCAAAGAGTGAGTTGGCGCAGGCACTGTTGCAGGTGGATGAATATAGGGATAAAGCCGCTCGGGCGCAGGCTGAATTGCAAAATGTTCGCAGACGCGCAGAAAAAGATGTAGAAAATGCGCATAAATACTCTTTGGAAAACATGACTAAAGAGCTGCTGCCGGTTTTAGATAATCTAGAGCGTGGTCTTGAGGCGGTTCCTGCTGAAAGTTCAGAGGATGCGGTAGTTAAGAGTTTGAAAGAGGGTATTGAATTGACACTGAGTCTGTTCATAAAGGCGCTGGCCAGGGTTAATATTGAGCAGGTCGACCCGGGGGGAGAACCCTTTAATCCGCAGTTTCACCAGGCCATAACTATGGTTGAAGAGGCCTCAGTAGAACCCAATTCAGTTGTTGATGTAATGCAGAAAGGTTATACGCTGCACGGTCGCCTGTTACGCCCTGCAATGGTCGTGGTCTCCAAGGCAAGCGCATCGGCTCCACCAAAAATTGATGAACAGGCTTGAAAATCGGCAAATCAGTACAATATTAAAGTTTAATGATTAGCGTTGCGATGGCTTTCATCGTAACCGGGTAACGTGAATAGAATTCGGAGTAGATAGAATGGGAAAAATTATTGGCATAGATTTAGGTACCACCAACTCCTGTGTTGCAGTGATGGAATCAGGAAAGTCAAAGGTGATCGAAAACTCAGAAGGTGACCGTACCACGCCCTCTATCGTAGCGTTTACTGAAGATGGTGAAATTTTGGTCGGGCAGTCCGCCAAGCGGCAGGCGGTCACCAATCCAAAAGATACACTCTATGCCATCAAGCGTCTGATCGGTCGTCGCTTTAAGGATGATGTGGTGCAAAGGGATATCAAAATGGTCCCCTACCAGATTACTGAAGCGGATAATGGCGATGCCTGGGTGAGTGTCAAGGGTGACAAAAAGGCTCCCCCACAGATCTCCGCTGAAGTGCTTGGTAAAATGAAAAAAACTGCTGAAGATTATCTGGGTGAAACAGTGACCGAGGCGGTCATTACCGTACCAGCCTATTTTAACGACTCCCAGCGTCAAGCAACCAAAGATGCGGGCAAAATCGCCGGTCTGGATGTGAAGCGGATCATCAATGAGCCAACCGCTGCTGCATTGGCTTATGGTATGGACAAGAAGCGCGGCGACTCCACCATCGCGGTTTATGATCTGGGCGGCGGTACCTTTGATATCTCTATCATTGAGATTGCCGAAGTTGATGATGAGCATCAGTTTGAGGTGTTGTCGACCAATGGCGATACTTTCCTGGGCGGCGAAGATTTTGACCTTCGTCTGATCGATTATCTGGTGGCTGAATTCAAGAAAAGTAGTGGTATCGATTTACGCAATGATCCTTTGGCATTGCAGCGTCTCAAAGATGCAGCTGAAACAGCTAAAATAGAGCTTTCCAGTAGCCAGCAGACCGATGTTAACCTGCCCTACGTTACCGCTGATGCCAGTGGGCCCAAGCACTTAAATGTAAAAATCACCCGTGCCAAGTTTGAGTCTCTGGTTGAAGATTTGGTAGTAAGCACTTTGGAGCCGGTCAAGGCGGCACTGAAAGATGCGGGTTTGAGCGCGTCAGAAATTGATGATGTCATACTTGTAGGTGGCCAGACTCGTATGCCGCTGGTTCAGGAGAAAGTTAAATCTTTGTTTGGCAAGGACGCGCGCAGGGACGTAAACCCCGATGAGGCTGTGGCTGTAGGTGCGGGTATCCAGGCAGCGGTGCTTTCTGGAGACGTAAAAGATGTATTGCTGCTCGACGTGACCCCGCTTTCACTGGGTATCGAGACTCTGGGTGGCGTAATGACCTCCTTGATCGAAAAGAATACAACTATCCCGAGCAAGAAAACCCAGGTTTTCTCTACGGCAGATGATAACCAGGCAGCGGTGACCATTCATGTGCTGCAGGGAGAGCGTAAACAGGCAACGCAGAATAAGTCGCTAGGACGATTTGACCTGGCCGATATTCCGCCAGCACCACGCGGGATGCCTCAAATTGAGGTGAGCTTTGACATTGACGCCAACGGTATTTTGCATGTGGGCGCGAAGGATAAAGCAACCGGTAAAGAGCAGACGATAGAGATCAAGGCATCCAGTGGTTTGTCGGATGAAGAGGTCGAAGATATGGTTAAAGATGCAGAAGCCAATGCCGAAGAAGATCGTAAGTTTGAGGAGTTGGTCGGGGTGCGTAACCAGGCTGATGGAATGATACATGCCTGCCGAAAAACCATTGAAGAGGCTGGTGAAAAAGCGACGGCTGAGGAGAAAGAGGCAGTAGAAAGTGCCATAGCTGATCTGGAAGAGGCGCTCAAGTCTGACGATAAAGAGCAGATTGAAGCTAAGACCAGCGCACTTACAGAGGCTTCGGCACCACTCACGCAGAAACTTTATGCACAAGCCCAGGAAGCTGAGCAGGCTCAGGCGGGTCAACCTGAAGAAGCAGAGAGTAACGATGCTAATAACGATGATGTGGTTGATGCGGAGTTCGAAGAGGTCAAAGACGAAAAGCAGTAAGGTAGGTGGCTGTATAAGCCAGCAGCTTTATTTGGTGCAGTGATTACTGCATTTGACGGGCGCGGAACTAGCTTCTGCGCCTTCGTTCGTTTGAAATAACAGGGAAAAAAGCATAATTCCATGTCAAAACGTGATTATTACGAAGTGCTGGGGGTGGCGCGTGATGCTGACCCAAAAGAGATCAAGAAGGTCTACCGCCGTTTGGCGATGAAGCATCATCCAGATCGAAATCCTGATGATAAGAAAGCTGAAAATATCTTTAAAGAGGTGAATGAGGCCTACGAAATTCTTTCCAACAGCGAAAAGCGTGCTGCTTATGACCAGTTTGGTCATGCGGGTGTTGACCCCAGTGCTGCAGGTGGCTTTGGCGGTGGTGGTGCTGAAAATTTCAGCGATGTTTTTGGTGATGTTTTTGGTGATATCTTTGGCGGCGGAGGTCGTAGTCGCAGTCACGTTCAACGTGGTGCAGATCTGCGTTATAACCTAGAGCTGGATCTTGAAGAAGCCGTTAAGGGCGCCACCGTTAAGATTCATGTGCCGACCATGATTGGTTGTGGTGAATGTGGTGGTTCTGGCTCAAAAAAGGGCACCAGTCCAGTGGATTGTTCCACCTGTAGAGGTGTCGGCCAGGTACGCATGCAGCAGGGATTTTTCTCCGTGCAGCAAACCTGTCCCAGGTGCCAGGGGCGCGGCAAAACAATCAAAGACCCTTGCCATAAATGCCATGGATCTGGGCGTTTGGAAGAATACAAAAATCTTTCTGTCAAGGTGCCGCCTGGTGTGGATACTGGCGACCGCATCCGCTTGTCCGGAGAGGGTGAAGCCGGATTACATGGTGGGCCGCCAGGTGACCTTTACGTCCAGGTCTCGGTGCGTTCACATAAGATTTTTACCCGGGATGGTAGCCATCTTTATTGCGAAGTTCCTCTCAGTTTTGCCGATGCTGCGCTGGGGGGCGAGCTTGAGGTGCCCACCCTCGATGGGCGAGTGAAACTAAAGATTCCCCCGGAGACCCAGAGTGGCAAGCTGTTTCGAATGCGTGGTAAGGGGGTTAAACCGGTGCGAGGTGGCGCAACGGGTGATCTGATGTGTCGTGCCTATGTGGAGACGCCTGTGAAGCTTAACTCAGAGCAGAAAGAGTTATTACGTCAATTCCAGTCAACGCTTGAAGATGCAGGAAAACACCAGTCGCCCAAGAAAACCTCCTGGTTTGAAGGGGTTAAGCATTTTTTTGATGAGATGAGCTCATAATGACAAGCCAGGCTTGGGGAATATTTCTCAGAGGGGTGCATAATGGTTAAAGTGGCAGTAACGGGAGCAGCGGGTCGTATGGGTCGAACCCTGATTGAGGCTGTCGCCAGGACAGAGGGTCTTGAGTTGGGTGCGGCGCTGGAGCAACCGGGAAGCTCTCTGCTTGGTTGCGATTCTGGTGAGTTGGCGGGTATTGGCAAAAATGAGATTGAAGTGGTTAGTGACCTTAAGCAGGTTCTAAACCAATTTGATGTGTTGATTGATTTTACTGTGCCGGCAGCAACCGAGTTTAATGTTAAATGCTGTGTTGAGGCGGGTAAAAAAATTGTTATCGGCACTACGGGATTTAGCGTTGCTCAAAAAAACGTTATTGATGCTGCGGGAAGCCAGTTGGCGCTCTGTATGGCCTCCAATTTCAGCACGGGTGTTAACCTGTGTTTCAAACTGCTGGAGATAGCTGCCCAGGTGTTGGGTGATGAGGTGGACGTAGAAATTTATGAAGCGCATCACCGCCACAAGGTAGATGCACCCTCCGGTACCGCGCTGAGCATGGGTGAAGTAGTGGCCAATGCCCTCGGGCGGGATCTACAGGAGGTTGCGCTCTATGGTCGTGAAGGCCAGATGGGGCCACGTGAGGATAAAACCATTGGTTTTGCCACGGTCAGGGCAGGTGATATTGTGGGTGATCATACGGTGATGTTTGCTGCTGAAGGCGAGCGGGTTGAGATTACCCACAAGGCGTCCAGTCGTATGTCATTTGCTCGTGGGGCGGTCAGGGCCGCGCGCTGGTTGTCAGATCGGCCTGCCGGGGTCTATGATATGCAGGATGTACTAGGTATCAAGTAACCCATGGGCAGAAATGTTGGCTCTCAATATTGAGGCCTGGCCCATAGACATCATCGGCCATATTGGCGTAGAATTGCACCCCGAAAAAGGGCCTGTGAATCATCTATTTATCTGTTATCTAAGCGGGGTAAGACGGTAGTCCTGTCTCGCCTTTTTGCAGCCCCTTCCACCTTGTTTGAGCAGTAGACCGGGAGAACAGTTTGACGCAGCGGGCTATTTTGGCATTGGCCGAAGGCAGTGTATTTCATGGCATAGCGATTGGCGCGAAGGGCCAATCTGTGGGTGAGGTGGTTTTTAATACTGCCATGACCGGCTACCAGGAGATCTTGACAGATCCCTCCTATGCGCAACAGATAATCACCCTTACCTATCCCCATATCGGCAACACCGGGACTAATCCTGAAGACGAAGAGTCCAGAGGAGTTTGGGCTACAGGCCTGGTGATCCGTGATCTGCCTCTGTTGGCCAGCAATTGGCGCAAAACAGAAACTCTTGAGCAATACCTGACCAGACACAATGTAGTGGGTATTGCCGATATCGATACGCGTCGCTTGACCAATATTCTACGGGAAAAAGGTGCCCAAAACGGTTGTATTAAAGTGTATGACCCGGCTGATGATCTGGAAAAGGTCAGCCATGAAGCGTTAAGGGCTGCGGGTGCCTTTGCCGGGCTCAAGGGTATGGATCTGGCGAAGGAGGTCACTGTTGCCGCAAGTTACCCGTGGACAGAGGGTGAGTGGCACTGGTCGCAAGGGTATGCCAAAGTTGAAGAAACCCCCTTCCATGTGGTGGCTTATGATTTTGGCGTTAAGCGTAATATATTAAGGATGTTGGCATCCAGGGGCTGTCGGTTGACTGTTGTGCCCGCGCAAACACCGGCCGAAGAGGTGCTGGCGCTTAAGCCTGATGGTGTTTTTCTCTCCAACGGGCCAGGTGACCCGGAGCCATGTGATTACGCGATTGCTGCAATCAGGACAATCCTTGAGACAGATATTCCGATATTTGGTATCTGTTTGGGGCATCAGTTGCTGGCGCTGGCCAGTGGCGCAAAAACGCTTAAAATGAAATTTGGACACCATGGGGCCAACCACCCGGTTCAGGATGTCGCTTCTGGTGAAGTGATGATCACCAGTCAGAACCATGGTTTTGCGGTAGATGAGAAAAGCCTGCCGAACAATGTAGAGGTGACCCATAAGTCTTTATTTGATGGTTCACTGCAGGGTATACAGCGTACCGATAAGCCCGCTTTTAGTTTTCAGGGGCACCCCGAGGCCAGCCCGGGGCCACATGATGTAGCCCCTTTGTTTGACCGTTTTATCGCATTAATTAAAGCTTCCAGGTCCTGATCTCCCATGCCAAAACGTACTGATATTCAATCCATTCTGATACTCGGCGCGGGCCCTATTGTCATCGGACAGGCTTGCGAATTTGATTACTCCGGAGCACAGTCCTGCAAGGCGCTGCGCGAGGAGGGTTATCGGGTTATTCTGGTTAACTCCAACCCTGCAACCATCATGACCGACCCCTCCATGGCAGACGCCACCTATATTGAGCCGGTTCGCTGGCAAACCGTGGCTAAAATTATCGAAAAGGAGCGCCCTGACGCACTGCTGCCCACTATGGGTGGGCAGACCGCATTGAACTGTGCTCTGGATCTTGACCGGGAAGGGGTACTGAAAAAGTACGGCGTTGAAATGATTGGTGCAACCCAGGACGCTATTGACAAGGCAGAGGATCGGCAGCGTTTTGATCGTGCCATGAAATCTATCGGCCTGGATACGCCGCGCTCGGGGATAGCTCACAGTCTTGAAGAGGCGCAGCAGGTTCAGGCTCGGCTGGGCTTCCCCTGTATTATCCGGCCCTCATTTACCCTGGGTGGCAGCGGTGGCGGTATTGCCTATAACAAAGAAGAGTTTGTTGAAATTTGCAACCGTGGCCTGGATTTGTCACCCACCAATGAACTGTTGATCGATGAGTCGCTCATCGGTTGGAAAGAGTACGAAATGGAGGTTGTTCGAGACACTAACGACAACTGCATTATCGTCTGTGCCATTGAAAATGTGGATGCGATGGGGGTTCATACTGGTGATTCCATTACGGTAGCACCGGCACAAACGCTCACCGATAAAGAGTATCAGATACTGCGTAACGCCTCTATTGCAGTCCTGCGGGAAATAGGTGTGGAAACCGGCGGTTCAAATGTCCAATTTGGTATGAACCCGGAAGATGGGCGGCTGGTGATCATCGAGATGAATCCGCGAGTATCGCGTTCCTCTGCGCTTGCCTCCAAGGCAACCGGTTTCCCCATTGCCAAAGTTGCGGCGAAACTGGCGGTTGGTTTTACTCTGGATGAGTTGCAAAATGATATTACCGGTGGTGCTACCCCCGCTTCTTTTGAGCCATCCATCGATTATGTCGTTACCAAAATCCCGCGTTTCACCTTTGAGAAATTCCCCCAGGCAGAGGATCGCCTGACTACCCAGATGAAATCCGTTGGTGAAGTCATGGCCATCGGCCGCACCTTTCAGGAGTCAGTGCAAAAAGCACTACGGGGCCTGGAAGTGGATATTTGTGGTTTTGATCCGGTGCTTGAAGAGCGTGGTGAAGCGGCACGATCAACGCTGACTCATGAACTACGATCACCTAGCTCCACCCGACTGCTTTATGTTGCTGATGCCTTCCGATTTGGTTTTAGTATTGAGGAAGTTTATGAGCTGAGCGCCATTGATCATTGGTATTTGGCGCAGATCAAAGATTTGGTCGATGAAGAAAATAAGCTGCGCGGAGAAAGCCTTGAAGCGCTCGACCGGGATAAACTTTACCGCCTGAAACGCAAGGGTTTTTCCGATGCCCGGCTTGCTGCGTTGCTGCAGATTGCTGAATCCCGAGTCCGTGAATATCGTCATCAGCTGAATATCAGGCCGGTTTACAAAAGAGTGGATACCTGTGCCGCGGAATTTGCTGCAGCCACGGCTTATATGTACTCGACCTACGAGGAAGAGTGTGAGGCTCGCCCTTCTGACAAAAAGAAGATCATGGTGCTCGGTGGTGGACCCAATCGTATCGGCCAGGGGATTGAGTTTGATTACTGCTGTGTTCATGCAGCACTAGCGATGCGTGAAGATGGTTATGAAACCATTATGGTTAACTGTAACCCGGAAACGGTTTCAACGGATTATGACACCTCCGACCGGTTGTATTTTGAACCTGTCACGCTGGAAGATGTACTGGAAATTATCCACGTAGAGCAACCCACTGGCATCATTGTGCAGTATGGCGGCCAGACACCCCTTAAATTGGCTCGAGGGCTGGCGGAGGCTGGAGCATCTATTATTGGCACTAGCCCGGATGCCATTGACCGGGCTGAAGATCGCGAGCGCTTCCAGCAATTGATTGATAAGCTCGGATTGCTCCAGCCACCTAATGCGACGGTTCGAAGCCTTGAGGAAGCTCTGCAAAAAGCAGAAGGTATTGGCTATCCACTGGTGGTTCGGCCCTCCTATGTATTAGGCGGTCGAGCTATGGAAATTGTCTACAATGGTGATGAACTCAGGCGTTACATGAATACTGCTGTTGCGGTTTCCAATGATAGCCCGGTACTGCTGGATCGCTTCCTGAGTGCTGCTGTGGAGGTTGATGTGGATGCGGTCAGCGATGGTCATCAGGTGGTGATTGGTGCTGTGATGCAGCATATTGAACAGGCGGGAGTACACTCTGGTGACTCTGCCTGCACTCTGCCACCCTACAGTCTGAGTGAAGATGTGCAGCAGTTGATCTGTGACCAGGTTAAACAGATGGCCCAGGAGCTTGGCGTCATCGGGCTGATGAATGCGCAGTTAGCCATTCAGGATGGCAAGGTGTATGTGATTGAAGTGAACCCACGTGCATCGCGTACGGTACCCTTTGTTTCAAAATGTATTGGTGAGTCTTTGGCCAAGGTGGCTGCGCGCTGCATGGTGGGCCAGACTCTCAAAGAGCAGGGGTTTACCCGTTTGGTTGTGCCCCCCTATGTGAGCGTCAAGGAAGCGGTATTTCCTTTTAGCAAGTTCCAGGGTGCCGATCCCATCTTGGGGCCAGAGATGAAATCCACCGGAGAGGTTATGGGTGTGGGTGATAGCTTTGGTGAGGCTTTCTGCAAGGCACAGGCTGGCGCGGGCGATATCCTTCCGCAGGGTGGCAGAGCGTTTATCAGCGTGCGTGATGTGGACAAGGGTAAGGTTATATCCGTGTCACAAAATCTTGTAGAGCTAGGGTTTTCACTGCTTGCGACTCGCGGTACCGCAAAGATTCTGGAAGACTCCGGCTTGGAGGTAGAGGTGGTCAACAAGGTGCAGGAAGGTAGGCCGCATATTGTCGATATGTTAAAAAATGACGACATAGCCTATATTATAAACACCACAGAAGGCACCCAGGCGATCGCTGATTCGGCGAGTATTCGACGTTCGGCCCTGCAGCACAAGGTTTACTACAGCACCACGATTGCCGCAGCTGAGGCCTTTTGTAAGGCATTGGCTTTTGGCGAAGATAAAGTAGTGCGTAGCTTGCAGGAGTTGCACGCAAAACTACAGGCGAAGTTACATAAGGGAGTGCAGGTATGAGCAAAGTTCCAATGACCCCGCAGGGCGCAGGGTCGATGCGAGGAGAGTTGGAGAATCTAAAGTCTGTGGAGCGTCCCAGAGTTATAGAAGCGATCGCAGAAGCGCGTGCCCATGGCGACCTCAAAGAAAATGCTGAATATCATGCTGCCAGGGAGCAGCAGGGTTTTATTGAGGGGCGAATCCAGGAGATCGAATTCAAACTTTCTCATGTGCAGGTGATCGACGTTACCGAGATAGATAATGTGGGTAAAGTCATCTTTGGTACAACGGTGGAAATTGAAAATCAGGATGATGAAAAAAGCGTGGTTTATCAGATAGTCGGTGATGATGAAGCTGATATAAAAAAGAAAAAAATATCTATTTCATCACCTATTGCCAGAGCATTAATCGGCAAGCAAGAGGGAGATATTGTGAATATCAAGACCCCCGGGGGCGAAGTGGAATATGAAATTATACAGGTTCAGCATCTTTAGCTTGCAACCCGCAGTTGGACGTAATCCCTCCGCATCATCCAGATTTAGCGTAGTTTGAAACGTAACAGGTTGGACAATCTCGGGTTGGGCTCTTTGCCGGGCCGATACAGGAGCGCAACCTTACCGATTTTCTGTACAATTTCACAGCGGCAAGTGGCGCATATTTCTGAGATAAGCGCCAGTTTCGCTTCACGGTCATTGCAGTTGACCCTAATCTTGATTAACTCATGATCGTTCAGCGCTCGCTCAAGTTCAAGTTGAACACCCTCCGACAGACCCTGCTCAGCCAGGGTGACCACGGGTTGCAGGCTGTGCCCAATGCGTCGGTATTTTTTGATCTCTTTTGTGGTTAGTGCCATAGTGGGAATCAGAACTCTCAGGTTAAAAAAGAGCGGCGATTATAGCCTAAGACCAGTGAATGGAACAGGACTAGCTAATGGCAAGAAGTAAATCAAGTGCTGGCTGGCTGCAGGAACACTTTCGTGATACCTATGTCAAGAGATCGCAGCGTGATGGCTATCGATCTCGCGCCAGCTACAAGTTGCTTGAAATTCATAAAAAAGACAATTTGATCAAACCGGGTATGCAGGTACTGGATCTGGGCGCAGCGCCTGGAGGTTGGTCACAGGTTGTGGCCAAATTGGTAGGCAAAAAAGGACGGGTGGTTGCCTCGGATATCTTGATGATGGAACCCCTCAGCGGTGTTGAGTTCGTCGAGGGTGATTTTTCTGAGGACAGTGTGTATCAGGAGATACTGGGAAAACTTGGTGGTGAACCGGTTGACCTTGTAATTTCGGATATGGCCCCCAACATGAGTGGGGTTAGCGCCGTTGACCAGGCCCAGTCCCTATGTCTTGTAGAGCTGGCGGTAGATATGGCCTCTCAGGTTCTGAAACCGGGGGGTAATTTTTTAACCAAGGTTTTTCAGGGCAGTGGTTTTGATGAATTATTATCTCTGCTGCGGTCTAAGTTCGATAAGGTGCTGACACGCAAACCGGATGCATCCAGATCGCGATCCCGCGAATTGTATCTACTAGCCCGTGGCTTCAAGGGTTGAAGGCCAGGGTTGACTCGCACTTGTAAGCGTAACGTGTGGTAGTTCAGGCCCAGGCCGGATTGTCCGCAGCATTCAGAAAGCTCGTTAAATAGAGAGGACGTTGCCTTGAATAATATGGCAAAAAATCTAGCCCTTTGGCTTATTATCGCCGCGATACTGTTGACTGTTTTCAACAGTTTTAATGTTGAAAAGAAAGATGAGCAGCTCAATTACTCCGAATTTGTTGCCCAGGTACAAAGTGGTCAGGTTAAACGGGTGGTTATCGATGGTTACATCATTACCGGCGAGCATAGTGATGGCAGCCGCTTTGAAACTGTCCGACCAGCCCTTCAAGACCCGAAATTGATTGATGACCTGCTCGAGCAGCGGGTTGATGTTGTCGGTAAAATGCCGGAGCAGCAAAGTATCTGGAGCCAGCTTCTGGTTGCGGTTTTCCCCATTCTGGTTATTTTGGCTGTTTTTATGTTTTTTATGCGCCAGATGCAGGGTGGTGGTGGAGGCGGCAAAGGCCCCATGTCATTTGGTAAGAGCAAGGCCCGGTTGCTGGGAGAGGACCAGGTTAATACAACCTTTGCTGATGTAGCTGGAGTTGAAGAGGCTAAGGAAGATGTCCAGGAATTGGTGGAGTTTTTGCGTGAACCCAGTAAATTCCAGCGCCTGGGTGGTCATATGCCACGCGGTGTTCTGCTGGTTGGCCCACCAGGAACCGGTAAAACACTGCTGGCCAAAGCAATTGCTGGAGAAGCCAAGGTACCATTTTTTACCATTTCTGGTTCCGACTTTGTAGAGATGTTCGTGGGTGTAGGTGCCTCCCGTGTGCGCGATATGTTTGATCAGGCAAAAAAGCACGCGCCCTGTATTATCTTTATAGACGAAATTGATGCTGTGGGTCGGCACCGGGGTGCAGGTATGGGTGGTGGTCATGATGAGCGTGAGCAGACCCTGAACCAGTTGCTGGTGGAGATGGATGGTTTTGAAGGTAAAGAGGGCGTCATCGTTATTGCCGCCACCAACAGACCCGATGTCCTTGACCCCGCTTTGCTGCGTCCAGGACGTTTTGATCGCCAGGTCGTTGTGGGGCTGCCTGATATCAGAGGCCGCGAGCAGATCATGAAGGTGCATATGCGTAAAGTACCTCTGGCAGAGGATGTATCTTCCAACATGATCGCACGGGGGACTCCGGGTTTTTCCGGAGCGGATCTGGCCAATCTGGTTAATGAGGCAGCACTATTCGCAGCGCGTTCTGGCAAGCGGGTGGTGGGTATGCAGGAGTTTGAGCTGGCCAAAGATAAAATTATGATGGGTGCCGAAAGGCGCTCAATGGTGATGTCTGAAAAAGAGAAGCGTAACACGGCCTATCATGAGTCCGGTCACGCCATTGTTGGACGCTTAATGCCTGAGCATGATCCAGTCTACAAGGTCAGCATTATTCCCCGAGGGAGGGCTTTGGGTGTGACCATGTTCCTGCCCGAAGAGGACCGTTACAGTCTCAGCAAGAGATCATTGATCAGTCAGGTTTGTAGCCTGTTCGGTGGCCGTATTGCCGAAGAGATGATTCTTGGCAGCGATGGAGTGACGACCGGGGCGTCCAATGACATACAGCGCGCCACCAACATGGTGCGCAGCATGGTGACCAAATGGGGTCTCTCTGAGAAGCTGGGTCCGCAGATGTATGAAGAGGATGAGGGCGAGGTCTTTTTAGGTAGGGCCGCAGCGACAGGTCACACCAGTCATGTCTCCTCTGAAACTCGGCGCATGATTGACGAGGAGATACGCACTATTATCGATGACTGCTACAGTACAGCAAAGAAATTGCTGGAGGAAAATATCGATAAACTGCATGCAATGTCGGATGCACTGATGCAGTATGAGACACTCGATTCTGATCAGATAGATGATATTATGGACGGTCAGGCACCGCGACCACCAGCGGGTTGGGATGACAAATCGTCGGGCTCCACTGAGAATTCAGATGAGGCTCAGGAAGAAAACACCTCCCCCAGATCAAATGGTAGCAACGAACAGTCTCAGGATGAGAGCGACGACTCTATGGATAGTAGCCCTGCGAAGGAGCGCTAGCGCTTAATAATTTACTGCTGATGACCCCTATCCCCCGGTTACACTGTGGAGGGCTTGTGCTGGACTTGGCGCGCCCTCAGGTGATGGGGGTGCTGAACGTGACGCCTGACTCCTTCTCTGATGGCGGTTGTTACTTTACCGGCCAGAAACCAGATATTGGCAAAGCGCTCACTCGAGCTCAAATAATGATAGATGAAGGCGCTGATATTATAGATATCGGGGGTGAGTCAACCCGCCCCGGTGCCGCGCCTCTAACCGTTCAGCAGGAGTTGGACCGGGTGATCCCGGTACTGGAGGCGATTAGTAAAAACCTGTCGGTAGTTATCTCAATTGATACCAGTTCGCCAGAGGTGATGCTGGAATCTGCGCGGGCAGGAGCAGGGATGATTAACGATGTACGGGCGCTTCGCCGCCCCGGTGCGCTGCAGGCGATGGCGCAGTTAGACCTTCCTATCTGTCTTATGCATATTCAGGGCGAGCCTGAGACTATGCAGAACAAGCCTGAATATCTAAATGTGGTTGAAGAGGTGCAGCACTTTCTGCGAAAAAGGGTGCGCGCCTGTGAAGAGGCTGGGATAAAGCGATCCAGATTACTCATCGATCCTGGTTTTGGATTTGGCAAATCTCTGGAGCATAACCTACAATTATTGAACCAGCTGGGTCAATTCCAAAGCTTGGAATTGCCAGTTTTGGTGGGGTTATCTCGAAAATCCATGATAGGACAGGCTCTGGGAAGAGCGGTTGAGGATAGATTGTACGGCAGCCTGGCGCTGGCCGTGCTGGCCGTAGACAGAGGAGCAAGGATTATCCGTTGTCACGATGTGAGGGCAACAGTGGATGCGGTACAGATGGCGGCAGCGGTTCTCAAACAGGAAGCAAATTGACAATGGAAAAGAAATATTTCGGTACCGATGGCATCCGTGGGCAGGTGGGCGAGGCTCCCGTTACTGCAGAGTTTATGCTTAAACTTGGCTGGGCTGCGGGCAAGGTTTTCGCCGCACAGGGTTTTAGTGATATTCTGATCGGCAAGGATACCCGTATCTCTGGTTACATGTTTGAATCTGCGCTGGAGGCAGGGATTATCTCCGCAGGGGTGAATACTCGAATGCTGGGGCCGATGCCGACCCCCGCCATCGCTTATCTTACTCGAACCTTTCACGCCCAGGCGGGCATTGTTATCAGTGCATCTCACAACCCTTACCAAGACAATGGCATTAAGTTTTTTTCCGGTCAGGGCAAGAAATTACCCGATGAACTGGAGTACGCCATAGAAGATCAGCTAGATAGGCCTATGACCACGATGGCATCGGATCGTCTGGGAAAGGCTTCCAGAGTATCTGATGCAGCGGGCCGCTATATCGAATTTTGCAAAAGCACTGCACCCTGGGGTACCAGTCTGGAAGGACTCAAAATAGCAGTGGATTGCGCCCATGGTGCAACATACCATGTCGCACCAGCTGTTTTTAGCGAATTGGGGGCCAAGGTGCATACTATCGGCGTACAGCCCGATGGGCTCAATATTAATGAAGGTTGTGGATCAACCAACCCTGAACTGCTCTGCAACACTGTTTTGGAGCAGGGGTGTGACCTGGGCGTTGGTTTTGATGGTGATGGTGACAGGGTCGTGATGGTTGATCATAAGGGTGAGGTAATCGATGGCGATGAACTCATCGTTATGATCGCCCGCCAGCGACAGTCACTGAATCGGCTTCCAGGCGGCGTGGTGGGTACTCTGATGAGTAATCTGGGCATGGAGTTGGCGTTGGCAGAGATGGACATCCCCTTTAAGCGGGCCAAAGTGGGTGACCGCTATGTTATGGAGCAACTGTCACTGCATGGTTGGCAGATAGGGGGAGAATCCTCTGGGCACATTATTTGTCTTGATAAAACCACCACCGGAGATGGAATTGTTGCTGCACTGCAGGTGCTCGGGTTTATGGTCAAGGAAGAACTGAGTTTGTACGAGCTAAAGCAGGGAATGAAAAAATTACCGCAAACTATGATCAATGTCAGAATGAGGGAGCGTTCGGACCCGACCTGCCATGTTGAGGTACAAAACGCCATAGAAGAGGTGGAGCAAAAGTTAGGTGAGCAGGGTAGGGTGCTGCTCAGACTTTCCGGAACCGAACCGTTGGTAAGGGTGATGGTTGAAGGGGAAGATGAAAAGCTGGTCGGCGAGGTAGCGCATTATTTGGCAAAGCAAGTTAAATCAGTGATGGCATCATGATGATTTTGGCTGGCCCTACAGGCTCAATATTAGC
>CAYYRK010000029.1:0-20392 GCA_964473915.1 uncultured Pseudomonadales bacterium | reverse complement strand
GACTGACTCTAAAAAGAGAATCAATACGTAAAATCCTATAAAATTTGACGGATGATAAATACCTGGGTTAAAAAGATACCCATGATGTGTTGCGCGACCAAGTGGTTGCATTCATTCGAAACAGTTTTTATCTCTACAGGAACACATATGAGGGTCATCGCTCAGGTCACTATAAATCATCAATATTTTTTAGCCCTGACATTTAAACTTAACCGCTTGAATGTTTGACACAAAAAAAGGCATATTAGCTTTGATACAAGTATTGAAACGCACTGGCCGGATCAGAACGGCTGACTTTACAGGCACCTGATATGAAACTTGAGCATCCAGAAGAACTTGAGCACGACAAAATCAACGCTGAAACGGCGAAAATCCCCTGGCGTGAGTTGCAGGGGCATTTTGCCAGTGGTGCGGCCATTTACGTTGCGCCGTCAATGGACCTGGTTGAGGTAGCATTGAAAATCTCGAAAAATGACACAGGGGCTGTTAAAGCGTGGATGGAAAAAGGGCAGTTAGCACCCGTTAACGATCAGCAGGCTGCCGCATGGATTGAATCGGACGCTACGATGTGGTCTGTAGTCATTAAACCCTGGGTGTTGGTACAAAACAGCTAACTGCAGAGAAGTGCGTCGAGTATTGGGAACAAAAACCCGACCAGATTCAGCTTTTCCGTAGTGGATTCACCTTAAAAACCTGAAAAACCATTTGCACCCATAATATCAAAAGCCAGCATCTGCTGTATAACTCCTAGCCTCTGTTAACTAGAACACAAGCAGGTAGCGATTGAGCTCTGCCATAGCGGGCTGGATTTTTAAAGCGTTACAAACTGTTCACATCATTATCTGCTGGGTCCAGCATTATGCTTTACCAGCCCCGCTGCATCTTTGTGCCACTCAGCCCTAAAAGAATAAAATATATTTTGTGATGGCTCTATACCGGGATGCCCCTCCAATGTGCCGGCTGGAACGACAACTGATATGCCAGATTTCGTCAGCCATGGCAGAGATGATCCACAAGTCTTGCAAAAAGAGGTGGCGAAATGTTTTGTTTCAGCAGGTTCAAATCGACCCACATTGGATTCTCCGCTGAGCCAGCGAAACTGACCCGGCGCAACCAGTATATTGGCAGCATGAGCGCTACCGGTAAACTTTCGACAGCGACTGCAGTGACAATATTGAAATATCCCGAGATTACCTGTAATTTCATAACTCACTGTACCGCAGAGGCATCTTCCCACTATTTCATTTTCTTGCATCTAATTTACTCCTGCCATCGAGGTTGTAACCCTGGTTATTAGGGCAGTCGTTCAATCACTTGTCCCGAGGCGCATAGCTAAAAACATCGGAGTAGGCACGCGCCTCATCTAAACCATGCTCAATCAGCACATCCAGGGTCGCGTAGACCATGAGCGGTGAACCACTAAGGAAAACTTGAACACTCTCCAGATGCTCGAAATCCTCCCTGATAATCTCATGGAGTAACCCAGTCCTGCCCTGCCACTGGCAAGCTTCATCCGCCTCACTGACGACCGGGACATAATTGAAAGCAGGATGCGCCTCGCGCCAACCTTTAACCAGATCCTGTAGATAAAAATCAGCCGCTTTCCTAACACCGTAATAGAGATAAACAGGGTTAGGCAGTGATTCAGCTACGACCTCATCTAATAAGCTTTTAACCTGCGCAAAACCTGTGCCGGCAGCGATAAAAATGAGCGCGTCAGTTTCCTGAAGGGCTGGCAAATTTGAGAGGGTACATTCACCGAAGGGTAGCTCGACCTTAACCGTGTTTTGGCTGCTCAGCAGGCTGATTACATCACCGGAGCTGGACTGGCCAGGAATTTCCAGTATATGTAGCTCCAGTAGGTTTGTTCGTTTACAGTTGCTGGCGATGGAAAAGGAGCAGGGTTTGCCATCAGGTAGCAGCAGATTGAGGTACTGCCCCGCCTCATAAAAAACCTTCAAATCATCCGCAGGTTTGAGCATTATCTGATGGGTGCTGTGATTGACAAGATCGCAGGATATAACCTGACAATTTACACGCATAACGGTTGCTCCCTGAATCAAAAAATGTCTAGCTTACCCCAGATTTGATCAACCCTGCTCCTGACCTCTTGTGACATATGTATAGACCGCCCCCACTCCCGATTTGTTTCACCCGGTAGCTTTTTAGTCGCATCCAACCCAATTTTTGATCCAATGCCGGAGGTTGGTGATGCAAAGTCCAGGTAATCAATTGGGGTATTTTCGATAATTGTGGTGTCACGAGCAGGGTCAGTGCGGGTGGTTATCGCCCAGATGACATCATTCCAGTTTCTCGCGTCAATATCGTCATCAGTCACAATAATATACTTGGTGTACATAAACTGCCTTAAGGTAGACCAGATTCCCATCATGATGCGCTTAGCGTGGCCCGGATACTCCTTACGAATGGTTACGACAGCTAACCGGTAGGAACAACCCTCAGGAGGGAGATAAAAATCAGTTATTTCAGGGAATTGTTTTTGCAACAGGGGAATAAACACCTCATTCAATGCCACACCCAGCATTGCAGGCTCATCGGGTGGACGCCCTGTGTAGGTACTGTGATAAATAGGGTTGTCTCTATGCGTGATATGGGTCACGGTAAAAACAGGAAAGGTTTCCACCTCATTATAGTACCCTGTGTGGTCTCCAAAGGGTCCTTCAAGAGCCGTTTCCTCTGGGTCTATATAGCCCTCAAGCACAATTTCAGCACTGGCCGGCACCTGCAGATCACTACTGATGGACTTGACAAGCTCAGTTCGATGGCCACGCAACAGCCCGGCAAACGCATACTCGGACAGCGCATCAGGCACCGGTGTTACTGCAGCAAGCAGAGTCGCAGGGTCTGCACCGAGCGCGACGGAAACCGGAAACCGCTGGCCGGGATGCTCTTGCTTCCAGCGAGCAAAATCAAGCGCACCACCGCGGTGTGCCAGCCAGCGCATGATCAGTTTGTTACGGCCCATCAGTTGCTGTCGGTAGATCCCTATATTCTGTCGCCCACCATCTGTTGCTCGCGTGATCACCAGGGGCCAGGTGATGAGTGGCCCAACATCTTCAGGCCAACAGGTCTGAATAGGCAAACTAGTCAGATCGACCTGCTCTCCACTCATGATATTTTGTTGGCAGGGCGCACGGGCTATTTGCTTTGGTGCCATTTTCAAAACTTGTTTAAAGATAGGCAGTTTTGCCCAGGCATCACGTAGGCCTTTCGGTGGATCAGGTTCTTTGAGAAAAGCCAGCAATTTGCCGATTTCACGCAGGTCTTGCGGGGTCTGCTTCCCCATCCCCAAAGCCACTCTTTCAGTGGTACCAAACAGATTACAGAGTACTGGGATCTGATGTCCCCGGGGGTTTTCAAAAAGCAGTGCAGGGCCTTTCTGACGCAGAGTCCGATCTGAAATCTCCGTCATTTCCAGGCAGGGGCTGACCTCAGTACTAATGCGTTTTAACTGGCCCCGCTTTTCAAGTATATCCAGAAAATCACGAAGGTTTTTATAGCGCATAAGACAAGTTTATCAGTTGGGTGACCAGAAACAGATCTTATAACTATTTGTTACATAGCAGGCTATTTAACAAATAGTTATCAAAAAAACCCAGGCAGATTAAATTTTCCAGGATAGATAAGCCCAGGTTGAATAACCTTCTAGCTGCGTTTCATAGACAGGAAAAACTCTTCATTGGTTTTAAAGCCCTTGAGTTTATCCAGCAGAAATTCCATCGCCTGAGAGTCTTCCATGGAATTAAGTAATTTACGTAAAATCCACATTTTTTGGAGCTCTTCTTCCGTCGTCAACAGCTCTTCGCGACGAGTACCCGAGCGGCGAAAATTAATCGCTGGATAAATCCGCTTCTCAGCGATTTTACGATCTAGATGAATCTCAAGGTTACCGGTACCTTTGAACTCTTCATAAATAACCTCATCCATTTTCGAGCCGGTATCAACAAGAGCTGTCGCCACAATGGTAAGGCTACCCCCCTCCTCAATATTACGGGCAGCGCCAAAAAATCGCTTGGGGCGCTCCAACGCATGAGCATCAACACCACCCGTAAGAACCTTGCCCGATGAGGGCACAGTGATGTTGTAGGCGCGAGCCAGTCGAGTGATAGAATCAAGAAGGATAACCACGTCCTTCTTATGTTCAACCAACCGTTTAGCCTTTTCAATCACCATTTCAGCCACTTGAACATGTCTTGACGGAGGTTCATCAAAAGTACTGGCAACCACTTCCCCTCGCACCGAGCGCTGCATATCAGTGACCTCTTCAGGGCGCTCATCAATAAGCAGGACGATCAGGTGACAATCGGGGTTATTACGAGCAATTGACTGAGCCATATGCTGTAACATCAATGTCTTGCCCGCTTTTGGCGGTGAAACAATAAGACCACGCTGACCTTTTCCGAGAGGAGCTGCCAGGTCGATCACCCGGGAAGACAGGTCCTCGGTACTGCCATTGCCACTCTGCAGAATCAATCGTTTATCAGGAAACAGGGGCGTCAGATTTTCAAACAGGATCTTGTTACGAGCATTTTCAGGATTATCAAGATTGATCTCATTAACTTTTAACAGCGCAAAATAACGCTCCCCCTCTTTTGGAGGACGGATTTTTCCGGAAATAGTGTCGCCGGTTCGCAAATTAAAACGCCGAATTTGGCTAGGCGAAACATAAATATCATCAGGGCCAGCAAGGTAGGAGCTATCGGCCGAACGTAAAAAACCGAAGCCATCTTGTAGAATTTCAAGGACTCCATTGCCAAAAATATCTTCGCCACTTTTGGCGTGCCGCTTGAGAATGCTAAAGATAACATCTTGTTTTCGTGAGCGGGCGAGGTTATCCAGACCTATTTTTGACGCGATTTCAAGTAATTCTGGAACGGATTTTTGCTTAAGTTCAGTAAGATTCATAAGGATTCAGGATTCCGGCCAGAGATGTTGAATGACACACTGCGGCCAACAAGTATTATAGAGTAGTGTAATTATTTAATAATTTTGGAATTTAAGAGATGAAGGACTCTCAGACGAGTCCTTGAAAGCCGGAAGATAGCATTCATTTTCGGGTGCGTCTAGTCAATAATCAAAGAAAGCGGCAGAAACTGAGGATTATTGATAAGTCGTCGCCTACGGATCTTTGCCTACAGGTTGCTATCCAGGAAAGCTGCCATCTGTGATTTAGACAGTGCTCCTACCTTGGTTGCTTCCACATTACCATTTTTAAAAAGCATCAATGTCGGAATTCCACGAATTCCATATTTGGGGGGAGTTGCCTGATTTTCATCAATATTGAGTTTGCAAATTTTTAACCGGTCTGCGTATTCTGAAGCGATCTCTTCCAAAATCGGGGCAATCATTTTACAGGGGCCGCACCATTCAGCCCAATAATCAATAAGTACAGGGAGCTCGGATTGAAGCACATCGGCTTCAAAATCCGCATCAGTGGTGTTGGTAATTTGAGTCATCAGTTTTTATTTTCCAGGATATTCTATGGGCGCTCACTATAGCATACAAATTCAGAGGCGAAAGAGTAAAACACCGCTCAGCCTTGTAACAACTGAGCAGCGCGCTTAGCAAAATAACTTAAAATACCATCCGCGCCCGCTCGCTTGAAACAAGCGAGGGATTCCAGAATAACAGCCTCCTCTTCCAGCCAACCGTTCTGAAAAGCAGCTACATGCATAGCGTATTCACCACTAACCTGGTACACCAACGTGGGTATTCCAAACTCCTCCTTGATACGCCAGACAATATCCAGGTAAGGCATGCCCGGTTTGATCATGACCATATCAGCACCCTCTGCGATATCCAGAGCCACCTCATGAATAGCCTCATTGCTATTTGCCGGATCCATCTGATAACTTTTTTTATCTGCAGAACCAAAATTTGCTGCCGAACCAATCGCATCTTTATAGGGCCCATAATATTTTGATGCGTATTTGGCAGAATAGGCGAGTATACGTGTATTAACGTACCCCTCTGCCTCCAGTGCCTGACGGATTTTTCCAATACGACCATCCATCATATCCGAAGGCGCAACAATATCGACACCTGCCTGCGCATGAGAGACCGCTTGCTTAATCAACGCCTCTAAGGTGACATCATTAATCACATAACCTTGGTCATCGGTAATGCCATCCTGCCCGTCCAACGTATAGGGGTCCAGGGCAATATCGGTACTAACCCCCAGTTCCGGGCAGGCATCTTTTACCGCCTTAACCGCTCGTTGTACAAGACCATCTGGATTATAAGCCTCAGCGCCATCAGCACTTTTACCTGTGGAGGGGATATTAGGGAACAGGGCAATCGCTGGAATCCCAAGGGAAACGATCTCCCGGGCCTCCTTCACCAACTCATCGATGGAGATACGAAACAGACCTGGCATGGAGCCCACAGGCTCTCGCTCCCCCTTGCCATCTTTGATAAACATGGGGAATATCAGATCATCAGGGGTCAGATGTGACTCCTTCATCAAGCGCCGGGAAAAGGGCGCGGCTCTCATACGACGCATACGAGTTGCGGGAAAAGATCTGTGGGGGGTATTCAGTGCCACTGGCAGCTCCATCAATCATGAGAAAGTGGGCTAGTGTAAACCATCCGCAAAAATCTTCCCATAGCGGCACTAATTGCACTAGCTGGGTTTTTTCATTTGCGATAGGTATTATACTAAGAGGCCTGTCCACGCGAGAAGGTTTTATTTTCAGGCAGGGCAGAAGGCGCGCAAAGAGGGTGTTTGTTGAAAAAAACGCTCTTCTTAAGCACATTTTAACGCCGCATGGGAGCAAGATAGCTCTCGTGCAAAGGTCTCGCTAACAAAACTTATTTTAGATCCTGTGAGATCATTGGGGGGGAGCAATAGAAAATGACTGAATATTCACTGGGTAGTGCTGAACGACCTCTTAAGGCCGCGATCATCGGCTCTGGGCCATCCGGATTTTACGCAGCCCAGGGGCTTCTACAGACTCCGGGCGTTAATGCTGAGGTTGATATGTTTGAATATCTGCCGACGCCCTACGGGCTGGTCCGAGCCGGCGTAGCGCCTGACCACCAGTCTATCAAATCTATCGCGAAGATCTTCGACCAGATTGCCCACCTACCTAACTACCGCTTCTGGGGCAATGTCGAGTTCGGGCGTGACATCACCATAGAGGAGCTTAATGAACGATTTGACCTGGTGATTTTTGCACTCGGAGCACAAAGTGATCGCGCCCTGTGCATTAAGGGGGAGGAGCTGCAAGGCAGCCATTCCGCTACAGCATTTGTTAGCTGGTACAACGGCCACCCAGATTATCGTAATTACGAGATAAACCTCAACTGTAAGCGCGCAATAATTATCGGCATGGGTAATGTAGCGACAGATATTGCTAGAATTTTGGCACTAAGCCCCGCCGAAATGGGGGAGACGGATTTAGCAGATTATGCCGCTGAAGCGCTACGCAACAGCTCGATCGAGGAGATAGAGATAGTTGCTAGACGCGGCCCCCTGCAGGCTGCCTTCACCCCTGTGGGTGTACGTAAATTCTCCAAACTTGAAGAGGCTGTGGCCTATGTAGATCCAGCAGAGCTTAAGCTTGAAGCGGTCAGTCAGAAGGTGCTTGAAGAAACTCGAGGCAAACGCATTCTCAGAAACCTGGAATTTTTAAATAGCATTGCAAACAACAGCCCTGGCTCCAAAAAGAAAACAATCCGTTTTCTTTTTCGTCAGACTCCAGTGGAAATTACTGGCGAGAATAACGTAGTAACAGGGGTTAATCTGGTCAAAAATGAGCTATTTGAGAATGAAAGTGGGGATATAAGCCTCAGTTTGACCGACTCGTGCAAACTCCATGAAGCTGGACTGGTCTTTCATTCTGTCGGCTATCAGGTCGCTCCGGTTGCGGGGATTCAAGTGGATGAAAAACGTGGGGTTATTGCCAACCAGGACGGGCGATTAATTGACCTTGCAACAAACCAGGTGATTCCTGGACAGTATGTGGTGGGGTGGGCAAAGCGGGGAGCCAACGGTGTAATAGGTGCCAACAAGTTTGATTCACAGGAGACAATTAAGCTGATACTTGATGATATTGCTCTGCTAAAAGCAGCTGCAATCGATGAGCCTCAAGCAGAAAAAATTACCCAGTGGTTGACCGACAAAGGCATTCATTATGTTCGTTTCCAGGAGTGGGAGCGCATTAATAATGAGGAACTTAGCAGGGGTCAAAGCAAGGGAAAACCAAGAGAGAAAATTACCACCGTGCAGCAGATGCTGGAAATTGCCGACGGGAAATAAAACCTGGCTCGCACTCTTTGGCGCTGCCCCGGCGCCAAAGAGTGCATTGATCTGAATATGGGGGAACTCGCTGTCATTTCCCACGGTCTACCTGAAGTGGAGTTAAAACTCTTAATGAGAGTGGAGTGTGGCTTTTTATTATAAAAAGAGATTAAGGGGCGGCTTATGCCCTCAAAACGAACAGCTGTTTTAACAGTAATTGGCTCCTTGATGCTGCTCTTTGTGGTCTTTGATCTGCAGCAGTACCTGTCTCTGGATTTTTTTCGCCAGCAAAAATTCGTGCTAGAAGCCTACCACCAGGAGAACCCGCTACTCACAGCCCTGGGTTATTTTACGCTCTATGTTGTGGTCACTGGCATTTCGCTGCCTGGCGCGGCGGTATTGACGCTTGCCGGAGGGGCTATTTTCGGTCTCTGGCACGGCCTGCTCCTTGTTTCTTTTGCCAGCACTCTTGGCGCAACCATCGCTTTTTTAGTCTCGCGCCTGATTCTCCGGGACTGGGTTCAAACCCGCTTCGGGCATAATCTAAAAACCTTCAACGAAGGTGTACGCAAAGAGGGTGCTTTTTATCTATTTACCCTGCGACTAGTGCCTATATTCCCCTTTTTTGTGATCAATCTGGTCATGGGCCTCACCCCGCTAAGGACCTCCCTTTTCTTTATTGTCAGCCAAGTCGGCATGCTGCCAGGCACGCTTGTTTTTGTGAATGCTGGCACCCAGCTGGCACTGGTTGATTCAATGAAGGGGATACTGTCTCCAGAGCTGCTGCTTTCCTTTGCGCTACTGGGAGTTTTCCCATTATTGGCAAAAAGGCTAATTGGCTGGGCCAGAGCACGCAGAGCTCCACCTAAGTAAAAAATCTGCCCTGAGCGATGTTTTTGTTTTCAAGCCAAGAGCGGATATGCACAGAGGAAGGGGGACTGAAGCCACCTGGATGATGCTGTTTTTATCACGGCAAAAGAGTGCCATAGCTTTCGTGCAAAGGCCTCTTAACAAGTGATCAGCGACTGATTACAATGAGTCGCAGGAGTAAACGCAAGAGAGTTAAATACAATGAGTGTTGAAGCAAATGTAGTACAGAGGTATTCAGAGGGTGCGATAGAGCGCCAGGAAGCCCTGTGTTGCCCAGTCAGTTATGATCCGGGGCTTTTAAAGATGCTGCCGGAGGAGATTATCGCAAAGGATTATGGCTGCGGAGATCCCTCTCGCTACGTAAAGCCGGGGGATACCGTCCTCGACCTGGGCAGCGGCGGCGGCAAAGTCTGTTACATGGCGGCCCAGATTGTCGGTAAAACCGGCTCGGTTATAGGCATAGATATGACCGACGAAATGCTTGCGCTGGCTCGACGACATCAGCCAGAGATGGCCGCAAAGCTTGGCGGCAACAGAGTCGATTTCCGTAAGGGTTATATCCAGGATCTGGCACTAAAGTTGGACGAACTCAGTGCCCGACTAGAGGCGCATCCGGTTAAGAGCTATCATGATCTTGAGCAGCTGGAACTCTGGAAGCACGAGCAGCGACAACAACGACCTCTGGTCACGAACACCTCCATAGACCTGGTTATCTCCAACTGTGTTCTAAACCTGGTTAGCGAATCAGATCGACAACAGATGATCAGCGAGATCTACCGGGTACTCAAGCCGGGCGGGCGAGTAGCAATCTCCGACATCATCAGTGATGCGCCGGTCCCCCAACATCTAAAAGAAGATCCAGCCCTCTGGAGCGGCTGCATTTCCGGCGCTTTTCAGGAGCAGGGTTTTCTGCAGGCTTTCGTCGACACCGGTTTTGCAGCGGTGGGCTATGACAAATGGGATGAATCTCCCTGGCAGGTGGTTGAAGGTATCGAATTTCGATCAGCAACACTGGTTGCAACCAAACCGGCAACAACAGGGTTAACGGATCAGGGGCATGCCGTCATCTATAAGGGACCATTTTCAAAGACCCATGATGACCTGGGTAATTATTTTCCCCGAGGCGAACGTATCGCCGTTTCAGCACGCACTTTTACGTTGTTAACAGGCGGGGCCTACGGAGATGCTTTTATCGGTATAGAACCGGCCGAGCTTCAGGACAATGGTTGCTTTTGTCTACCCGCAGGTACACTGCGCCCGGCAACCCAGACCCGAGGTGGCCATCATAGCAGAGGCACTGAGTCAAATGGCTGTTGTTAGAAGGGCACTCGTGGCTGAGCGGCCCTCTTAAAAAATCCGGCTGGTCATATTTAACTTGAAAAACGCAGCATAAGAGCAAAATAACGCTTGTACCAAGAATCTCTATTACAATCCTATGGGAGCTAATTGATCATGAAAAAAGTAGCAGTAGTTTTATCAGGTTGTGGCGTTTACGATGGATCCGAAGTTTATGAGGCGGTATCCACACTACTGGCTCTGGATCAGGCGGGGGCTCAGGTGCAGTGTCTGGCACCCAATATTGATCAGCTCCATGTCATTAATCATCTGACGGGCGAGGAGGTGGCAGGGGAAACCCGAAATGTGCTAGTGGAAGCTGGCCGGATCTGCAGAGGACAAGTTAAAGACCTGGCCGAAGCAAACCCGGCAGATTATGATGCTTTACTGGTCCCCGGCGGTTTTGGAGCCGCAAAAAACCTCTCCAACTTTGTCCTAAAGGGGCCAGAATGTGAAGTTAATCCCCAATTTCTGGCATTTGCCCAGAAGATCCACCAGGCGGGCAAACCCATAGGACTTATCTGTATCGCCCCCACTATGGCAGCCGCTATTTGTGGCGAGGGTGTTGAGTGTACCGTTGGCGGCGATGCCGCTACTGGCGAAGCGCTAAAAGCGATGGGTGCCGTACCCGTAGAGTGTTCGGTAGACAAAGCTTATGTAGATCATCAACGTAAGCTGGTTACAACACCTGCCTATATGCTTGCCAACAGTATCAGCGAGGCTGCAGCTGGAATTAAAGCCTGTGTTGACAAGGTAATGGAGATGGCGTAGTGCGCAAACCCCAGAGATCAATCAAGCACTGTCATTAGACTACTTGAAATCTGAGGGGCTTTATTCGCTGCACGATGGTTGGATAAAGCTTCACTATCCTAGGTGAAACGCCCTGCGCAGATCCTCATGCAGGGTGTTGTGGGAGCGGGAAGTTAGAGGCCTCCGGCTACCCGCTTATGCCTTTTTACAGCCTGGATATTTTGCTAAATAAAAACCAGAGGTGAAACATGGAATTTTTTACTAATTTTTTTAACTTGCTCAATATTCAGGGTTCTTTTTCCAGTCAATATTTCAGATACCACTCCTTGGCTTCCAATTTCTTTTAAGTTCGATTGCTTCAAACCATGCTCTTGCATAAGATACTTTAAAGCTTCTATGGGTGATGATTCGTTTATTTTATATTCTTGGGTTTCATAATTTTCTATTATATTGCCAATTGTTTCCATAACTGGCACTAATGTATGATTTTGGTCATTACCCACTTCATCAATTAAGCTATCAAGTGTTTTTACTAAAGCAGCATATTCTTTTTCAGAGTGCGGAACTGAAAAAACAGCTTGCACTGCTGGCCATGCTTTGGAAATATTTTCTAATTGACTATTCATGATTCTTTCCACTTCTCTTTATCGTATTCCTTATGTGTTAAAACATAGCGAATAAATAAGCATTGAGTATTGTAATGTATAGCCGCAATTAACCTTATTTTATTACCACCAATATTGAACACGGTTAAGTTATCAACTTTATCAGCACTTGGAAATATTTCCCTTAATTTCGAAAAGCCAGTTATTTTGCTCTGCTTGACAATTCGATACCACGCATTCAGAGCGGTGGAGGTATTTTGGTGTTTTTCGGCAAAATCGAGTAGTCGTTTTCGGGTGATAATGTGCATACACTAATAATATCTCGCATTGAGATATTGCACAAGTACGGGTATCTGATTGTTTCTAATAAACTACCGCCTTGCATCGCGAAATATTTTTTTCACCGCAGCGGCGGGGAATATAACCCTCAGAGATTTAAAAATTACGCTGCAAACAGTTCATCGAAAAAACTCTTTCCAGCTGCCGAAAGAATATAACGTCCAGCCCTGGGTTCCTCCATGAGGCCTCGGTCAAGCAAGTTGGTTTTAATACTTTTTTCTAAATCTTTGAGGTCCGCTGCAGCCAGTATTTCCGAAAACTCCTCGTTCTCTGCTATTTTTTGCAGATCTTCATCACAAATACCGCCCATTGGGTGAGTCAACTTCTCGAACAGCGCACCACTTTGAGTCACATGGCGCCCGATAATTAGAAGCAGTGTTTGTATACGCTTTACCAGTTCTGTATACGGCATCTCATCATCAATGTCCCGGATATAATAGAAATCATCTTTGCTAACCAGCTCCATGCCCGACATGAGATATTGCTGTTTATAATCTTTGTAATTGCTGTAGATCTCGGTAAACAGCGGGTTATCGGTCCGAGCGCCATCAGCACAGATGGTATAGCGGTTAATAACTCGGCCACTGATCAACGCCTTGAATATTTCCACGCTTTTTTTAATATTGACCTCAGGCATACCTACTCTCCACACACTCCACGGTTTTATCTTTCAGTTCTGGTCTGTTCAACCTGACGACCAGATATTCAAAATAATATTTCCCATCATCCACTCTACGTTTTTCGCGAGAGAAATACATATTCTGCTTTAGCTGCGGCAAACTCATTGAACACTGATAAGCAACCAACGTATCCATTAATGAAAAATTATTGAGTTCTATTGCCAGCCACCGATTAAGCTCAGCGACGACATCAGCTGTACTTTCAGGCCAATCTCGTTGGACACAAAGCTTGAGTATATCTTCCCTTCGCTCTTTAGCCACATCAATGGTTTTGAGTAATGGGGCCAGTTCTGCCCTCTGATCTGGAAGGGTGCTCGAGTCCAGCGATACTATCCATTCATCAAGACGTATCTTATTGGGCGCTTCATACCAGTTCAGGCGGGGTTCATGGGTTGAATACTGCCGCTTAAAACCCTGTAAATATCCACTATTGGAGAAAACTGCTGCGTTCGCGCTCAATTTTGTGCCACGCAGTTTACCGTGTCTTAACTCAGAAACAGCTCCAAGCAGCTGATTATAAACGTTTTCAATTGATTTATACCGTTTTCTTTCTTCGGCCAGGGACCTGGAATATCGCTGAACTCGACTTTCCAGCTCTGCAATATCTTTATAGTAGGATCGGATCGCGGTTTGCTTATACTGTATCCGCATCCCAACTTCAGGATGGCCCTGGCGATCGTGCAGGTTGGCCAGATGCTCCATGGAGTGAGTGAATGTTTTTTTACCGCCCTGCATACCAAGACTGGGGCTCAAGAATTCATGACATGGCTTAATGAATCGCTCATACAATGTTACGGCATCCTCAAGCAACTTTCTGCTGGCGCCTGTGTTGTGGCCCTGAGCATCCAATTTGTCATAGCGCGTTGCCAGGCCACTGACATTGGCAATCAAGCCTTCCACATTCTGCTGAATCTTTGATAGCGTTGTATCTATCAACTCAAACAGCATGACTCTGGCTTCATCATAATCAGCCAGGCCAGGTTGAATAGTCAGATCATCCTCAAACCTGCTACCCAGCGCCTGAAACTGACTTCGCATATTTTCAAAGTCAGCCTGGGACAGCTCTCTAATTCGAGAGGTGTCTATAAAACGCAACATCTCCACTAAAAATGATTGCAACGTCAGGGTGCTGGCCTGCATATCCAGGTGAACAATCAATCCATTCTTATGCAAATTCTCCAGGGTCAGCACCCGAATGGCATAGTCATCACCGCTGGCTACAATAACGTCCCGGTATTGCTGCAGATAAAGCCCTTGGGGAATTTCCGCCATTCCACCATGCATCGACACATAGTCCAATAAAGCATAAAACGCTTTTCGGTGTTTGAGCACCAGGCCCAGAATCAGGTCTCGGGAAACTCGCATTATTCAGCCATATCCCCAATTCGTTCAACCAGTTCAGGAAGAATCAGTGTATGACACTGGGGCACCAGCGGCTGCTGAACGTGAAATCGATCAATGGTTATCCACTGTCGAATACCCTCCATCAACGCTGGCTCAGGCTTGGGTGTTGCACAGAAAACAGCAAAGCCATGCTCGGCCACAGTTTGTATCGCCGTTTTCGTATTGCTGCTATCCAAGGTGCCTATCTCATCAACGATGATAGGAATTCTAACCGCAACATGACCGGGGCTAATCTGTTTCAATAAAACAGCAAGGATCAGGGCTGTTGTAGTGCTGGTCGTTCCACCCGACTGACTCTTCTTGTCGAAACTGGTTGCGCCGTGGTGCTTATACTCGTAATGAATGGAATCGATCAGCATCTCTAAATTCAGCGTGTGCTTTTTGCCATCAAAAAATTCACTGCAAAACGTATTCAAACGGTTGTAAAACTCTACCCCGAGAAGGTTTCGATCATAGAGGTTGTAATACTCCACATCCTTCATCAACTGTGTGAATCGTGGGTTTAGTGTCAGGCTTAACCGTATCGCCTGAAGATTGGACACCTGATGCTGGTTCACCTCCTCGTTAAGTGTTTTAACAAAACGCTCAACGGTCTCTTTTGCCTCACGCAGTTCCTGCAGCTGATTGTCGATGGTGGTATTGTGTGCATGCACTGATTTTTCATGAAGTGCTTTCTTATGCGGTAGCTCTGAGAAGGTGATTTGAAGCGTTTGAATTTTTTTTGCCAGCTTCTCTGCCGAATCGATGACATTAAAGGCGTCATCGGTGGTGGGTAGCGCATCGCGCAACAGTCCCCCTAACTCGAGTTTCACTTTTTGAACTATTTTATCAACCGTATGAACCCGCTCTTCCAGTTCAATAATCAGACTATCACTGACCTCATGACCCGACCAGGGCTCTGCCTCACCAGTAACCACTACGCCTAGTTGATCACGAGTACGTGCTAACCTGGCAACCCAGCTCTGCACATTATCAAGACGGGGTCTGTTTTTTTGTCTTTCGGCTATAACAAGTCCTTCATCATGCTGTGCAACTGAATATTCATGCTCAGCAACCTCTTTTTTCTCAACCAGGCGCTCAAGCTCAGCACTATGGGATATGACATCCTGACTGGCGATACTATGATCTCGCTCCAACTGAGAGATGGCGCCGATCAAACGAAGATCGCGCGCTATTTCAACAACTTCACGCTCATGCTTAGCCAATGATTCATTACGTTTTTCAATATCGGTTAGTGAGTCTTTTAGCTCATCAATCTCTCTGGAAAGACTTTGAATTTCACCTTCACACCCGTTAAGCCTTGCTGCCCACTGCGCTCGAGTTTCAGCCAACTCATAGGGCCGTTTGTGTACACCCGATAAAACTCCGCCTCCAAAAACAACAGCCTGATCATCAATCTGTATATGGCTTGCAAACTGCCTGGCTGACTCGATCGCCTCAACTTGAATACTATCTGGCAGGTGACTAAAAGCCGGGTTTATAGAATACAGCGCGGTGGCCTCATCTTTAGAAAGCCGGTCCAGCATCCCCTCCCGGTTTTCAGATAGCTGTTTGCTTATCCGCTTAACCTCCTCCCTATATTGATTCTGTTCCCGAATAGCCGTCTGCTGTCTGTCTCGCATCTGCTCGTCTGAGCGTAAAGTCTTGATAGCTCGTTGGTGGTTATCAAGCTCCTCTTGTAAAATTTCTGAAATCTCGTAAACAGAGCGCTCCAGATACTGCGCCTTTAGATTCAAGGCACAACTATACTCCTCACCCACCTGGTGCTCCCGCTTCTCTACAGCCTTTAGCTCGCCCCGCTTCTGGTTAAACGCCGTGGCCAACTCTTTCACCCGTGTTTGTGTAGAGGCTCTTAATTGCTGAGCCTGGTTATATCGCCCCTCGATGGTCGATGCTATTTTCAGAAGAGTACGCTCCTCTTCCTCCAGGTGCACAAGCACCCCGGCAACATCCTGCACCACCTGTTGGCTGAGCTTGCCATAGTGAGTGTAGGAGCTCTCTATCGCCTCCCAGCGGGTGATGCAATTTTCCAATCGGGTCAGCTGGTTTTTCTCTTTAGCGAGCTCTCGGTAGGCCACCATCATCTGATCAAGGTCAGCACTCAAACGCTCCTCTTTACGCCCCCGGCGCATCTCAATAATGGTTGCGATGGCTCGGGGCAGTGTCTGCTTGTCCGTTTGTCCTATATCAAAGGCCAGTTGATAGAGATTGCGAAAAGCGTCAACCGCTGCCCTTGAGGAACCATCACTGAGCGGACATAAGCAAAACCTGGATTGGCTGGGCTCGCCCCGATGCCCCGCAAAAAGATAATCAGCTATCTCTTTAGGGTCGGTGACCTGAACTGCACCCATTGATCTTAGCCTGGCTCCAAGCTTGTTCAGGCCCAGCTCCTGGGCAAAAGAACCCTCGCCGCCCTCCGCTTTAACATCCCAAAAGAGTGATCGAATTTTTTCATAAGCCAGCGGCACAAAATATCTCCCATACCCCCACTCCCCCTTGGCCTTATAAAGCACCATGCAGAAATCCCCGTCAGGATTTTCAACTTCAAGGATGATGTAGGATTGATAGGATGGAAAATAAAATGCGTAGGAATCCTCTTTTGAATAATCCCCATCCTTACCTGAAAACTTGAATTTACGGCGACAGTGCGTAAATGAGGTCTCAGGGAAAAGGGCCAGTTTAAGACCCGCTAAACTGGCTGTTTTACCCTGATTGTTGTCGCCAAAAATGGCCATATGGTTATCAATTTCAAACTCTGAATAGCCATGCGTTGCAGAGTTAATATACACAATACGCTTCAATATATAGCGCTGTATTAAATCATCAAAACCAACCTGGTGTTCTGTTTTCAGTAGTGTCATGCGATGTAACTCTCCTGCTCTAATGTCTTCTTGTGCTCAATAATTGATCTTGCTGCACGGGCTAAAAATGGCGTTGCCTGGCCAATTTGAAAAGCTTGCTCGATGACTTTTTGAGAGGCTTTATCAACAACAGCCGCCAGCCGCAGATTTATATCTTGGGGCAAAATAAAGGAGTGCTCAGCTGCGGGCGTGTGCGCGGCAAGTGTTTTAGCTAACCTAAGCCCGCCAATATCAAGATCCAGAAGCATACAGATATTCGAATAACTGGACAAATAACGCTCATGAAGGTGGTTGCTGATCTCTTCGCCCGCTCCAAAAAGCAGATCCCATTCATCGGTGATATTGATCTGGCAATGTTCTTTCAAAAATACCGCTGTTAACTCTATAGAGAGGAAATTTTGCCGGTTTTCAATCACCAAAGCCTTTCGATTGTTCGTGGGCGGGAAAAATGCTCCTTTGAAATCGATGATGACAACTTCAGGATGAGCCAGGCCTACCCTTCGCAGAATATAAGAGCCGTTGACGCGCACAGCATGACTTTTATTATTAAGCGCTGCCTCAGCTCTACTCATATCTTTGGTCACTACTCGTGACTTGATGCTGGCCAGGAAGCTATCGTCAATATAATCAACCCGATAGAGAGCACTACGGCCCTGTCGGCTAATTTTTGTCTTCTCTCTAACCAGAGCCGAGCTAACGCCCTCTTTCGCCAGAACACCCAAAAATTTTGAGTAGTTCAGGGGTTCTCCCCCCTCAATCTTGTTAATGTAACGCTTTAGCCTGGCTGACATAGATCGTCTCTTTTGGATACAGGATCGGCCTTTGGTGTAGCACAGCAACGCCCCGGCGATTTAATACTCAGGCATAAGCTTTCTACAAACAGGCTTTCCTTCAAATCGTTCACCCGGTATCACTCCAGCCTGACCTTGTGAATAGACTCGAGCTTTGGAAATTTTCATCACATCTCCCCTGACAAGTGTTGCCTCCTCATTGATACGACCTGGCAACGGGTAGTGATTAACCACTTTAACCCTGACACGCCCTTTCATTAAGGCCACAACCTCGACCTTTATGGCAAAAAACTCAGGCCAGTTCGGATTAAGGGTATGCTGCACACAAAGATAGGCGTGGTCTCCAATCTGAAAGTCATTCGCACTTGCGGCACCCGAAATATTCAACAACCACAATAGAATCAGCAGCTTGTGAAACACCCTAAACCTGCCGATCACGTCCCTCCCAGTAAGGCTTACGAAGTTCATTCTTTAGTATTTTCCCGGTACCAGAAATCGGCAGCGGTTGCTCGCGCACCACCACACTGCGCGGACATTTATAAGAGGTTATATGCGCCTTACAGTGCGCAATAATCTGACTTTCTGACACTACAAACCCAGGTTTCAAAACAACTTCTGCATGAACAGATTCAATCCAGTCCTCGTGGGGGACACCAAAAACTGCACATTCATTCACCGCTTCCATCTGGTAAATACAGTTTTCGACCTCAACAGAGGAAACATTTTCACCGCCGCTAATAACCAGATCTTTAATACGGTCAACAACGTAGAAAAAACCCTCACTATCGTAGTAGCCAACATCACCGGTATGCATCCAACCATCGCGAACAGCCTCTGCTGTCGCTTCCGGGTTTTGCCAATAACCCTGCATAACCATCGGCCCTTTCACAACAATTTCACCAACTTCTCCCTCTTGCAGCGGCTTATCATTTTTATCGACAATACGTACATCCGCATTGAAAACAGGCTGTCCACAGGAGGCCAATCGGCCTGCATCAGGCCCCTCAAGCACATGATAACGCGCCTCCAAAAATGTTGCCGCTGGCGACAGTTCGGTCATGCCATAGGTTTGATTAAAGGCTACATCAGGCAGCTGTTCCAAAGCCTTTTTCAATACGGATTGGGGCATTGGTGAGGCGCCGTAACTAATGCTGCGCAGGCTAGACAGGTCAAAATCCTGCAAAGCCTCATGATTTACAAGGCGATTAATCATGGTGGGCACCAGCAATAATATGGTGGCCCTGTGCTGTTGGATAGCGCTTAGCAATACCTCAATATCAAAGGCGGGAAGAATAATATTTGTCGTTGCTGCACTAATCATGCTGTAAACCCGCGAAGTACCCGCTGCATGAAACAGTGGCGTAGCGTGCAGATAAACAGTCTCTTCATTTAAACCGTAGTTAATAGTGGCGCTCATCGCGTTGGTGATCAAGTTTCTATGGCTGAGCACCGCACCTTTTGGCCGCCCTGTTGTGCCACTGGTATAGAGAATACCCGCTATATCTTCATAACCACGCAACTGGTCTTCCAGAGGTTGCTGCCTGCTGATGAGTGATTCATATTCACTATCATCGCTGAGAGAATCAAAATAGATCACTTTTTCAAGCGAGGGAAGCTGCGCTACAAGCCCCTCAATAACACCCTTAAAACAGTGGTCAGCGATTAACAACCGTGCGCCTGAGTCGCTAAGTATATAGATTAATTCATCACTACCAAGACGATTATTCAACGGTACAATGGCACCACCTGCCCAAGGCACCGCAAAGCTAAATTCAAAAAATTCTGTGCAATTATGGGAAAGCATGGCGACTCTATCGCCCCGTTCCAGACCACATTCAACCAGCCCCGCCGCCAGACGCGAGCAACGATTTTCAAATACACCCCACGATAACTCCTTTGAGCCACAAACCAGCACAGTTTCGGAGTGGCGCCGCTGTGCTGCGCGACGCAATGCTTGCGTTAAATACATAGGCTCTCTCTAATGATAATTATTAATAGCTTGAGACCTTTGCACGAAAGCCCTTTTGCTCCCATACGGCGTTAAAAATGTGCTCAATCGGTCATTTACAGATGTAAACTCCCTCTTTGTGCGCATTGTTGCCTTGCCTGGAAGCAAAATCATCTTCCGTGCAAAGGTCTCAGCTTCACACTATTCAGGTAGTCGTGCAGTTTAATGGTCTGGGTCCACTAATACAAAGCCGCCATGTAACTACTCAGCGAGTAGTAAAAATAGGCGGACTCTGCTTTTGTTAACAAGATAACGAATAGTGTTTCAGGATCATGAAAATCTTCACAATCTCCCGATGTACCCCGAAATGTGCTCAGAAAACTTAGGCTGACTCATTGTAGACCATGCGCATTAGTTGCGGTCTGGTCGCACGCTACGCCATAAAAAAGAGAGTTACCCATTTTGATAAATGGTAACTCTCATTGATTCATCTTCGCAAGAGCCCTGTGTGAGAATCTTCTTGCGTTTGCCTGATAATCCTAGATT
>CAYYRK010000028.1:0-20720 GCA_964473915.1 uncultured Pseudomonadales bacterium | reverse complement strand
ACAGCTGTAAACTCGGCTATTGCATCCTCGATAACCGCTCCTGCGTTATTCTACCTGCGGACATCCCTGTCCTTGTGCGTTGCGCTATCTGCTGCATCCACGCAGCGGTCCCTCTTTACGCACTTTTTTCATTGCCTGGAATCAAAATCGTCTTTCGTGTAAAGGTCTCAATATAGCAAAGGCAGGCCTGTATTGTCTCGCCGCTGACCTTAGTTTGCAAATCTTAAAATGAAACAGGCCCCCCCCATGGGGGAGGTTTTAATCTGCAATTCACCTTTATAACTTAGGGCAATGTCTCGGGTGACAGCAAGCCCGATCCCCTGGCCAGAGCTGGTGCTGTCGGCTCGAACTCCACGCTGTAATATGTTGTCCTGGGCCTCTCTGGCAATGCCTGGCCCGTCATCTTCAATGCGGATAAGAAGACTTTTGTTAGCCGGCTGTTCGACAGTTGCCTTGATAACTTTTCGACTGGCTTTAAAAGCGTTATCCAGAATATTACCCAGCATCTCCATTAAATCGCGTTCATCGCCGTAAAAATCACCCTGAGTATCAGCCAGAATTTCATAGTGTACTGATTTGGCGTGATAGACCTTAGATAGATTGCGTAGTAGTTTTTCAAGTATAGGTTTGACCGGCACGGCCTGAGTTGTAAAACGGGTATGAGGTGTCGATGCCCGTTGTAGCTGGTAAGTTACAATCTGGTCCATCCGCTCCAGCTGTTCATCAATTGTGCTGGCAGATGAGGCCGGTAATTTTTCTGTAAGGCAGCGCATGACTGCCAGTGGTGTTTTGAGGCTGTGAGCCAGATCAGCCAAGGTGTTTCGGTATCGCTGGCGTTGTCGTCTTTCGTTGCTGAGTAGTAGATTAAGATTGGTAGTAATATGCTGCAGTTCAGCGGGATAGGCGCCGGTGAGGTGATCCTGTTTGCCCTCTTCCATTTTTTTCAGATCATTGGCTAAACCACGTAGTGGTGCCAGACCCCAGTGCAGAATACTGGCCTGAATGCCCAGCAACAGCAGGCCGATGCCACCGAGCCAGAGCCGTAGTGTAGTGCGAAAGCCATGTAATTCGGCAATAATGGGTTGTTTGTCCTGCCAGATAGCGAAGGTGTAACTTTGCGCTCTATTTTTCTCGTTTTCCCATATGATGCCATAGTGCAGGCTATAGAGGTCCATCTTTTTCTCTGTTTCAGAGGATGTGCTGAAGCTGAATCTGCCGGTGCTTAACCGAGTTTGAGGGATAAGTTTCAGCCCTTCTGCTGAGGGAGAGCGCCAGAGCAGTTGGTTGTCCTGGGTGCTGATGGCGGCATAGAGCCCGGAGTTGATGCGCATAAATTCAGGATTTGGCAATACGGTGGGCATGGCTAGCTGCTCACCCTCATCCTCAACGGCTGAAAGTAGCGCATAAATATGGTTGCGGAGCCTTTCATAGACAGCGTTTTCAATGCTGGCCTTAAATGCCCGGTCCAGCACATATCCGGTAAGCCCTAAAAAAAGTAGCAGAAAGATGAAAGAGGTAAAAGCAAGTCGGCTGCTTAGTGAACCTGTTAACTGCTTTAGCATCCAGGGTCCTGGGTGGCGTTAAAACGATAGCCGCGCCCCCGGAGCGTATCGATCGGTTTTATCCGGTTGTGCGGATCAAGTTTTTTGCGCAATCGGCCGATAAAAACCTCGATGACATTGCTGTCTCGATCAAAATCCTGGTCATAGATGTGTTCAGTAAGTTCTATTTTTGAGACCACCTTATCAGGGTGTAGCATCATATATTCCAGTACCCTGTATTCGTAAGAGGTAAGCTCCAGTGGTATCTGGCTGCAGCAGACCTCCTGGGTGGCAGTGTTGAGTCTGAATGGGCCGATCTCCAGTATGGGTGTTGTCAGGCCTGCAGAGCGGCGAACCAGAGCGTTGAGTCTGGCCATCAGCTCCTCTATATGGAAGGGTTTGACCAGGTAGTCATCGGCACCGGCTTCCAACCCTTCGACCTTGTCTTGCCAGTCTCCCCTGGCGGTGAGAACCAGGATTGGAAACTGTTTTTTCTTGAGGCGTAGACGGGTGATCAGTTCAATACCGTTCAGTTTTGGCAGGCCAATATCAATAATAGCGATGTCGTAAGGGTATTCCGAGCCATTGAACAGACCCTCTTCACCATCAAAAGCGCAGTCTACGCTGTAGCCGTTAGCTGATAATGCCTGCTTGAGTTGACCGCTAAGTCGGGGTTCATCCTCAACTACCAGTGCCCGCATTGCAACCTAACTCCTTATTTTGCGCCATGTGCGGCGTGGACCCTGACAGTTTTTACCCTGCCGTTATTGGTGAGTACCCGGACCTTATAGTGGGGTCTTGGTGCTGTTTTGATTAGAGTTGCAGATAGTACGCGCCCAGCTACTTTTTGGCTGGCTGCGCTCATGGCCTGTTTTTTGGAGGTGGCACCACCTTGGGCGATAAGTGCTTTGGGTTCGACTGAGTGCACTGATTGACTAAGGAGAGACAGTGTGATCCCCGGTAGTGTTAATGCCAGTGTCAGTAGTACGGTATGCTTATTCATATTTGTGATCGATTGCCAGGTTATACAGCGTATGGTCGAAAGTCTATCTGCAAATTTCACCTGAGTCGACAGCCAATTCCAGGTGCTTTTCAGTAGCTGTAGTGTGCTGGTTCATCGAAGTCGATAAGTGGTGTTACTGAGATTTTGATCTTTATTCTGTCTCCAGGATGGTTTGGCATCTCGGTAGTATAGGTGTTGCCCCTGTACTTATAGGTTACATGGTAGCCTGTAATGCGCTCTTCATCATGATAATCTTGATAGGTATGGCAGACCTCTTCGGTTGTGTAATGCAAGGGTTGGGTGTGTATGTTGTTTCCGATATCCCGGCCGATTGATCCGCCGAGAATGACGCCGGCTACTGAGCCAGCCGCGCGAGCATGTTTATTGTGCCCCAGCCGGTGGCCCAATAAGCCGCCTACAACGCTACCTAATATCTGTGGAGTTGCGGATCGATAACCTCTTTGACGGTGTGCAACCTGTTCCAGGCTGCATTCGCGCCGTGGTGTTGACACTCGAACAGTATGGGTCAGGGGTTTGGCATCTATCACGCTGGCATAATCGTACGCCACATTATGCTCAGCGAATGCTGCGTTGCTCACCACAATGCCCGTTGCGATAATAAAAGGTATGAGTTTCATGGTCTGCTCCTTGTTTGTACGGCTTAGATAACATCACTCTACGGATAGAGTACGCCTGACTAGCTGAATGCAGCCTGAACCTAATATCGAATAGGTCCGGTTGAATGGCAATCGACCCCTGGTTTTAGTGTCTTAATTAAAACAGCTGGCAGTGCCCAGCTGTTCTGCTAACATGCCCCTAAATATGCTGATTGGCTTAGTGGGGTACAAACACTGCCGGTTGATATCTACAAAAAAAGATAGGAAGTGAACGAATGAAAAGCAGCAAAATCTTTAAGCTATTTTATCTATGTATTATGTTAATGATGTGCGGAACTGGTTTTGCTGAGGTGGGTAGGGGGGATAATAGTGACGTTGAGATCGGTTCTATACACACGGAGGATGTAGATATATCCGCAGCTACTGCCCTGGCCCGTAAAACCGCAGATGATGCTATCGCTGTATTGATATCTGAAAAAAGCGCTAGCAGATCTTTTGCGGTAAAGGTGTTGATTGCTGATGGGGACTTGGTTGAGCATATCTGGTTGACCAATATTCGGTTTTCTGACGGCCAGTTTACTGGTGTTATAGGTAATCCTCCTCGGTTAATAAGAAATGTTAAGATAGGTCGTCTCTATACAGTAGGGAAAGATGAGATTCTGGACTGGATGTATATGAGAGAGGGTGAAATGGTCGGCAACTACACGCTAAAAGCACTATTTCCTCACATGAACCCAGTTGAAGTGAAGATGATTAAGCAGCAAGTTGGCTGGTTATAGCTGCTGACTGGCCCCTGTTATGACGAGATGGTGCTAGTTTGTGACATCGGTAGAGAAAAGCTTTCGGAGTTTTATCTTGCAATAAAACCTTTTCGGGGAAAGTTTCTAAATAAAAAAGGGCGGCATTATGCCCCCCTTTTTTTGTACAACTAAAGATCGACTAGTAGATATCGTGCTGGGTATTGTAAAGATTAAATTTACCCGTTGGCGTGATTAGCCGCTTATCTTTGATCACCTTTTTCAATTTAAGTGTTTTGTCATCAATAACAACAATCGCTGATTCCTGATTAGCACCGCTCCATACAGAGAACCATACTTCATCACCTGCTTTGTTGTATTCAGGTTGAACAACAAGTTTAGCACCTTCACCCAGCCCAGCCATTTTTGCGATAGGAATCACTTTAAGGCCTTTATCCAGATGCTTGATGTCAAAAACGGCAATCGATTGACTCATAGCCTTGTCGGGATTGAGTGTAGTGTCTACCCAGAGGTTATTGGACTTTGGATGGGTTTTAATGAATAACGATCCTCCACCCTGGCCCTCTAAAGTTCTTACTACTGACCAGGCATAATCTTTCGATGCATCCGTTGATATGAGTGAGACACTAGCATCTCCTAAATGAGAGGTGGCCCAAACTTTACCAAACTTGGGGTCAACGAAGTTTGCCCCTCGGCCTGGGTGAGGTATTTTGCCCACATCCACCAGCTTGGTTAACTCGGATTTTTTCGAATCAATAACGGCAATCTTGTTAGATTGGTTTGCTGCAGACATAAAGTAACGGTGTGATGAATCCCATCCGCCATCATGCAGGAAACGAGCTGCGTCAATATGGGTGATTTTAAGGTTAGTTAGATCGCTGTAATCGACCATGAGTACCTTGCCAGTCTCCTTAACATTGACAATAAACTCAGGTTTTTCGTGAGATGCAATAATTGCAGCGACACGAGGTTCTGGGTGATATTCCCCAGTTTCAACAGCAATACCTCTGGTAGCAACTACTTTGATTGGTTTTAATGTGTCGCCGTCCATAATAACGAACTGAGGAGGCCAATAGGTACCTGCGACAGCATATTTATCCTCGTAACCCTTAAACTTTGAGGTTTCAACTGACCGGGCTTCTAGCCCAACCTTGATTTCGGCAACCGTTTCCGGGTGCTTCATCCACAGATCGATTAGGTTAACTCTTGCATCACGACCAATAACAAACAGGTAGCGCCCAGAGTATGACATTCTTGATATGTGTACGGCATAACCAGTTTTGATGATACTGATAATTTTCTTGCTATCACCATCTATCAAAGCAATTTTGCCATCATCCCTTAATGTTACTGAGAAAATATTTTCAATATTATAATCATTAAGTTTGGATTTTGGACGTTCACTAACAGGGATAACGACTTTCCAGCTGTCAGTTAGCTCCTTCATTCCATATTCAGGCGGAACTGGAGGCTCGTTCTGTAGATACTTTGCCATGGTATCAATCTCTTTCTCAGAAAGAACTTTAGTCTCACCCCAGGCAGGCATGCCGCCGGCTGAGCCATAGGTGATGAACGTTTTTAGGTATTCAGTGCCTCTTTGGGTGGTGATATCTGTAGTTAGTGGTTTGCCTGTGGCTCCTTTCCTTAATACACCATGACAGCCAGCGCAACGTTGAAAATATATCTCTTTAGAACTTTCAAAATCCTTTTCAGACAGGGCGACACCGGTTGGTTTTTCAATTTTTTTAACAGCACTTATGTCAATGCCGGAGGCTCTTCCTTCGTAGCCCTTCGAAATCACCTCACCTCCACCCGCTTTTTTACCAGAGAAGTAAGCAGCCACACTTTCCATATCCTCATCATTTAAACCAGAAGCCATTGGCCCCATGATTGGGCTTTTTCTATCACCATTCTTAAAGGCCTTAAGTTGCTTGACAACATAGGCCTTATTTTGACCAGCCAGCGATGGAAATTCCGGGTTCATGCTGACCCCGTTTACTCCGTGGCAGGCAAAACACTGTTTGGCCTTATTTGGAACCGATGATTGAGCTGGTGATGATGCCAGCAAGGCAAAGGCTGCGGATGTGGCTAACAGTGAAGCAGCAAATCTGTATCTATTCATGGTTAGAGTCCCCTTTGGGAATTCGGATACTGCGGTTATTTTTAGTGTGGATATGCAGGCGTGTAGCAAACCTGAGCAGCCTATTTGATCTAATTGCTTGACTATAGTCAAGCTGCATACGGAGCTGTTGAGCCGCTTCTATAGATTGTCACTCTTGAGGTTTTATCCCTTGATGGTTTAAGTCAGAGGAGTATGGGTTATTCGGTTTGGCTTTTGGTGTTGCCTGTGAGCCTGTTTATGATCAGGTTGATTTTTTATAATGACATGGCCTTTATATGGTATGGTTCACTCTATCTGGTTAGAGTAACCTTCGATTGAATTCATAAAGTTGATGTAATTAGAATAGGGAAGTCGTTGTGCAAAAAGAGATCATATCCATATTGGTGTTGTCGTTAGTATCGTTTTCAATATTGGCTGAAGTGCAGGAGAAAGACTACACCATCATTACAGATCCAAGAGAGGTTAAACTAATTTTCGAGCAGTGTTCGCGTATGACGCCAACCTTTAGGACGGGTTATCGTGATCTGGATGAAGCAACGGTTGATAAGATTGAGCAGATGTTGCCGCAAGCCCTGACAAAGGCCGCTAATGATAAGCCGTTCGATATGGGTGACTATAAGAGACAATATGGCGCTTTTGAAATATTGCGACGTGAACTGGTTTACGTTAATGGTTTTCACAAGGCGGCGGTAAAGCAGTGGGCTACAGGGAATTCAGTAAGAGAAGCTGCACTTGATAACTGGGAAAGCAGTATTATTAATGTCTGTGGGGGTGAGATGAATTATTGGGGCGCGCTCTATGATGCTCAGAGCGATGCTATTGTAGAGGTTCTTTTCAATAATAAATAAAAACAAAAATAAAACATAGAAATATGGCGATTGTTTGATTGATATCAAGGTTAATGTGTCTGGGTCCAATTTTGCTTGTACTAAGGCCAAGGATAACTTTAAAATCGATCGTTATATTCCAAGATTGATAAGTGGACCTTGGTTGTTATCATTAAATGTTGTAAGAGCGTCGTGCGGGCTTGACGCTGCGTTGATAGCAAACAACCCATTTTGCCAATAAGAATATTTAACTATCTAATTGCTCAAAGATAGTTTTGAACTACTCAGAAGATTAGCAGATAACAAAGATGAGACAATGTGACATAATGTCGCATTGAATCTGAAGGCTTGCTTAGCAGGTAGGTTTGTTTTTGGGCAGGTGAGGAGAAATAAGAGCGAGAGAGCTTGTTCTTCGCACTCTGTAGCATACACAGTGACACAGTGGGCAAACATTTTTAATCACAGCGGAGGGCGGTAATATGGCCAACAATGATCCAAATAATGATGATGATATTCCATTCATGCAAAAGGTTTGCGATAACCATTTCTTGTTATTGTTTATCGGATTGCTGGTTCCAACAGCGACTTATCTGATATGGGGGATTATGGAGTTGATATCTATCCCAATCGCTCAGTAGTATTGCATTTAATAGTGCTGTGTCAGTAATGCCGCGGAAAATTTAGTTTTTAACCAATATTAAGAAAGATTTCCTGGAGGAATCACTTATGACTAGTATAACGCCTCCGGCTCAGCGAATCTGGTGGAATGAGCCGATTGAAAAACCCGAACTTATTTGGATTGGTGTTGTAGTCGTGTGGGGTCTTATTCTTACCATCATGATGCCTGCATGGCATCTGTACGGTGAGCAAAACCTATCGACTGAAACATACCGGACCACCCCTGCTATGTATCAAACTAAAACGCAGAAAATGGTGGATCAATATACTGTTCGCACCGAAGGAGATCGCCAATTTCCTGTTGTTGCACCTCCGGTGGGCTCAGATGTATATCTTATTGCCCGCTTGTGGGATTGGTGGCCGATTCTTGAGCTTAAAGAGGGGCAGACTTACCGTTTGCACCTGAACTCAATGGACTGGAATCACGGCTTTTCACTGCAGCCTGTTAACTTGAATATTCAGGTTTTGCCAGGTTATGAGCATGTGATCAATGTAACACCGAATAAGTCTGGGGTTTACTCCATCGTTTGTAATGAATATTGCGGAATTGGCCACCATAATATGGTTGGCAAAATACACGTAGTTAAATAGCTTGGGGGCTAGTAATGACAAATAGTAATGATTTTCGCACCTGCCCTGATACGGGGCTTTTGCTGCACCGTCCAGCGGTAGTGTTGATGCAGGCACTTGCAGTTGCGGCAGTAGTATTCCTGCTTATTGGTGGCGTCATGGGGCTGGGTGTTGGTTTAACCCGGTGGCCTGAGGTTCATCTGCTCAACGCACAGGATTTCTATACCACTTTGACCGGACATGGTATTAACGTACTCATCTTCTGGATTATCTTTTTTGAAATAGCGGTTCTTTACTTTACATCGTCCACCGTATTGCGTTGCCGCCTGGCCACACCAAAAGTTGCCTGGTTTGGCTTTGTGTTGATGATTGTTGGTGCGGTAATGAACAACTATGCAGTGTGGAAGTTGAACTCTGCTGTAATGATGACCTCGTATGCACCGATGCCTGCGCATTGGTCGTTCTATCTCGGGCTGATTCTATTTGCAGTGGGAGCGCTGGTTGGTTGTTTCGTATTTCTTGGGACCTTGGTGATTGCCAAGAAAGAACGTACCTATGAAGGCTCTCTACCTTTGGTAACCTTTGGTGCGCTGACTGCTTGTATCATTGCAATCTTCACAATTGTATCGGGAGCATTGGTTCTGTTGCCAACCCTGTTTTGGCAGCTTGGTTTGATAAACACGATTGATCCTGGGGCATATCGTCTTATTTGGTGGGCATTTGGACACTCTTCCCAGCAAATAAACGTTTCTGCACATGTATCGATCTGGTATCTGGTTGGCACAATCTTCTTTGGTGCTAAGCCACTTTCTGAAAAAGTGAGCCGTTTTGCATTCCTGTTGTACATAGCTGTTTTGCAGGTAGCCAGTGCTCACCACCTGTTGGTCGATCCAGGTGTTAGTGAAGAGTGGAAGATGTTCAACACAAGTTATGCGATGTACCTGGCCGTTATGGCGAGTATGGTGCATGGTTTAACTGTTCCTGGTGCAATGGAGGCTGCGCAACGAGCCCGTGGTTATAACAACGGCTTGTTTGAATGGTTACGCAAGGCCCCCTGGGGTAATCCGACATTCTCTTCAATCATGATCTCCCTGTTTGGTTTTGGATTCCTGGGTGGTATTACCGGTGTGATGATGGGTACAGAACAGCTGAACCTGATCATCCATAATACTATCTACGTGCCAGGTCACTTCCATGCGACAGTCGTATTGGGTACAACCATGGCCTTTATGGGGCTTACCTACTGGTTAGTGCCTATTTTGTTCCGTCGTGAGTTGATCTTAAAGCCACTATGCAAGCTTCAGCCCTATGTTTTTGGATTAGGAATGACGGGCGTGTCCCTGTTCCTGATGGGCGCTGGAACCATGGGCGTTCCTCGTCGTCACTGGGATGTAACCTTTACTGATACCAGCTTCCCTTATGAGTTTGCTGCATCAGCCATGTCCCTGATGTCTTTGAATGGTTTGGCTGTAGTGGTTGCTTCACTAGGTGGTGCGATGTTCTGTCTGCTGATTGTTGGTTCGCTACTTTTTGGTAAGAAGTTGGGTGAAAATGAGAAGTGCTCTGAGCCAATGATAGTTGAGGCAGTGACTGAAGAGCAGTATGCTGCGCTTCATAAAACTACCAAAAATACAATTCCTGGGACTCTGTCCTTGGCTGCAATCTTCATGACAGCCTTTGTTTTGTACTACTTCATCAACTGGAAGTATCTGGGAGAAACCTGGGGGCTGAGTTAGTCCTTCAAAGTAGAATTGGGTGGGCACACAGCCCACCCTCTTATTTTTTTGGTTTATACAGCACTTTTTGTTGAGGATTCTATTTCATGTTGGCGCAACTGGTAGACGTATTTAAACTTCGCATCGGCGTAATGATGGCTGTTACTGCTATTGCCGGTTTTGCTGTGACGCCTGGCAAAGAGCTTTCAATTATAGAACTTCTTGTTTTGTCTTTGCTGGTATTGGCCGCTTCAGCCAGTGCTGGTGCTTTTAATCAATATGCCGAGCGTGATATTGATTCTGTCATGGAACGAACAAAAAAACGGCCTTTTGTTACCGGAAATTTGGAGCATAGTACCCTTTGGCTGTTTATTATTGTTGCTATACTGGTTGTTTCAGTAGGGGTCGCAGGGGTGATGTTTAACCCTGTTGTCTCAGTGCATCTGTTTCTTGGTGCGTTTTCTTACGGTATTGTCTACACCCTTTGGCTTAAACGCCGCACTGCGTGGAATATTGTAATTGGTGGTGCCGCAGGCAGCTTTGCCGTGTTGGCAGGCGCTGCAGCAGCAGATCCTACTCTAAATAGCTCTTCGATTCTTTTGGCCCTGGTTTTATTTCTTTGGACTCCGCCTCATTTTTGGAGTTTAGCTATTGCGCTTCATAAAGATTATGAGGCGGCAAATGTACCGATGCTTCCTGTCATTGTTGGTGATGCCCGGGCAGCAAAAATAATACTGTTTAATACACTGTTGTTGGTTGGAGTCTCTATCCTACCGTTCTTTTATGAGATGGGCTGGACCTATCTAGTATTGGCATCAGCGGGCGGTGCTTATTTTATCTATAAGAATCTTCAGCTGATAAAAGTTACTAACAAGAAAACGGCGATGGGTTGCTTCTTTGCCTCTTTAGTGCAGTTAACGGCAGTATTGGTCGGTGCTATGATCGACTCTTTAGTGTAATTGCGCCCTAAAGCCCCGGTTAAAATTAAGTAATGATGCGCTTTTTCTTTTTCCTGGCTTGTTTTGTTCTCTCTTTGCCTGTTCCTGTTATCTCTCACAACGCCTATGCAGATGATCAGTCAATAGTCCGTAGTGCAGCAAGCAATGAGCCTGTAGCTCAAAATATAGCAACACAGGAGATTCGCCAATATAGTAATGCTGAGGCTTTATCGATCAGTCAGTCTGTACTTGGGCAATCGGTGGGGCACTATAACTTTCTGGATGTAGCAGGAAATAGGGTGGGTTTGAAACAGTTTTTAGGTAAGCCGGTGATCATAAGCCTGGTCTACACCAGTTGTCATTATATCTGTCCTACAACAACACAAAATCTAAACCGGGTGGTTAAAAAAGCAAAGGATGCAATGGGGGCCGATAGCTTTAATGTACTGACCATCGGGTTTGATACCTATCGTGATACTCCAGAGGCGATGAGTGGTTTTGCACAAGCACACTCATCAGGCGCGAAGAATTGGTATTTTTTAGCCTCAGATGCGGCCACCATGCAGGCTTTGAGTCGAGACCTCGGCTTTATAGCGACCCCTTCTGCAGCCGGGTTTGATCATCTTATTCAAGCCACAATTTTGGATAAACAAGGCAGAGTTTATCGGCAGGTCTATGGGCTCAAACCAAAAACACCACATTTTGTTGAGCCAATAAAAGAGTTGGTGTTTGGCGAACCTGCTGATGACTCGCTGTTGACAAAGTTAACGGCAAAAGTAAATCTTTTTTGCACTGTTTATGACCCCACCCAGGATCGATATGTTTATAGCTATTCGATATTTGTTGGGTTAACTGTTGGCCTTATATTTGGGGTTATTTTTCTTTATATTTTCTATCGCGAATGGCGTGCTTCAAGTAATAAAAAGCCTTAGCCAGATCCGTTTTTCTTCAAATTGGCCCTATACGTCGGGTTAGCTTTCCAGTTGCTTCAGTCTGTCCATTCGGAAAAACTAATATAACTCTTGATATGGATCATTGATTACAGGGTTAAACCCGACCAAAATAGTTGGTTATTGAAACCACTAATGATGTGCAGGTAATGATCTCTTCTTTTCAGAAAATTATACGGTTAATGTTTGAACGTGTTGAAATGGGATATGGTCTCATTTTTGATGACGACCTAAGTCCTTTTAATCATCTGGGTGCGCTTTCCTTCTTTTTCTTTTGGATTATTGGCGTAACAGGTTTATACCTCTTTATTTTTTTCGAGACGAGTATAACAGGGGCGTATAGCTCCATTGAGTCGCTCACTCACGATCAATGGTATCTGGGGGGTGTGATGCGAAGCTTGCATCGTTATTGTTCAGATGCAATGGCGATAACAGTGACCTTGCACCTAATTCGAGAATTCTCCTTGGGGCGATATACCGGTGTTCGCTGGTTCTCATGGGTTTCGGGTGTTCCGCTACTGTGGGTGATGTTTGCAGCGGCTATAGGTGGATATTGGTTAGTTTGGGATCAATATGCGCAGTATGTTGCTGTTGCTACTAGCGAGTGGTTAGATTGGTTGCCTAATTTCAGCGATCCAATGGCAAGAAATTTTTTAACCAATGAATCTGTTAGTGATCGATTCTTCTCTCTGATGGTTTTTTTACATATTGGCATCCCTCTGTTCATGATGCTGATGATGTTTCTTCATATTACCCGGATCACTAATGCTAAATCGAATCCCCCCAAAGGATTGGCTATCGGGACTTTTAGCGCTTTTATGATTCTTTCATTATTAAAGCCTGCGGTCAGCGCGGGTCCGGCAGATTTGAGCCGCATACAGTATGACATTCCGATGGACTGGTTCTATCTGAATATTTATCCATTGATGGATCTGTGGGGTCATGGTGCAATTTGGATGCTGCTAGTAGGTATATCGGTTGGGCTAAGTTTACTGCCATGGGTGGTGAGGGTTAAACAGGAACCGGTTGCGGTCGTTGATCCTGACCACTGCATCGGTTGCGGATGGTGCGACCAGGATTGTCCCTATGGTGCTATCGATTTTGTACCCCACCCAGATAATAAAGGGTCGAAATTGGCAGTGGTCAACGCGGATAGGTGTACATCGTGTGGCATATGTAGCGGTGCGTGCCCAACCTCGACCCCATTTCAGCATGTAGATGAGCTTAAAAGTGGAATTGAGATCCCCTCGTTTAGTATCGATGAGCTTAAGCAGCGTACTCTAAAAGCGCTTTCACAACTGAAAGGAAGCGGACGTGTTGTTGTATTTGGTTGTGACCATGGGGCGCAAGTTGAAAAAATAGAGAAAGACAATGTGGCTCGCATTAGCCTGCCCTGTATTGGATTTTTACCCCCTTCATTTGTTGATTATATCTTGCGAAAAGACCAGGCAGATGGTGTGCTGGTGACAGGCTGTTGTAGTGATAACTGCTATTTCAGGTCGGGGAATGAGTGGGTCGAAGGACGTTTTCAGGGCGAACGTCTTCCAAAACTGCGCACTAATGCAGCAAAAAACGGTAACAATGTCCATGTTCGCTGGGCAGGGCCGCTGGAGCGTCCCACATTAGAAAAAGAGATTGATGGTTTTAGAGCATCGCTTATTGAAGGAAAGGGTGCTGAAAGTATGGTGCCTATTAAAACAATCATGAAGGGTAAACATTATTTTGGACAAGCAGCCGTCTACGCGGCTTTTGTTTTACTTATTGGGTTCTTTTCTACCTCACCGACCTACTCGCGGGTTGAGGAGGGCTTTGCGATCATAAAGCTCAGTTTACGCCACACCGGGCAGTTGATAGGGCAGTGTAAAACTCTCACAGATGAAGAGCTGTTACAGCTATCACCCAATATGCGACAGGCAAAAGTATGTCCCAGGGAGCGTTCCTCCATTGAGGTTCAGTTGTTATTCGATGGTCAGGAGGTGTATCACCAGGTGGTTGAAGCAGCAGGCCTGAAAAACGATGGGCGAGCGAAACTGTACCACCGCTTTACAGTGAAGGCTGGTGATCATGAGATCACAACAAAATTAAAAGATCACAGAGATCTTGATGATTACAACTATCAGGAGTCCAAAATGGTTAACCTGAAGTCCGGTGGAGTATTGGTGATTGACTTTGATCCAGATAAGCAACGATTTATTATCTCAGGGTCAAGTGAGGACTAGAAACTTTGACTAAAAATGGCCGTGTAACAGCGGCCACTTCGGATTTTTTAATGCGGTTGGGGGGAGTTTGGTGTTGGGGCAGACAATTGCTCTGTAGGTTGGGGAGTAGAAATAAGGCCCAGTTCAGCCCCGTAGTTTTGAAGCAAATTAAAGACAACTAACGCTAGCACCGTAATAATGGCAAAGAAGATAATGCTTCGATTGGGAAGAGGTTCTCCTTTGCGTTTTTCAATCGCTTTGACGATTGCGTCTGACGTAACGTAGAGAATGACGCCTACCATTGTAAATAAGAGCATTTCCAACTGTTATTCCTCCTTTGTTGCAGTGCATAGATGCCTTGTGGTTTGAGCACTGTTGCGTGAAATAATCAATACTAGCAATCAATTGCTCCCTAGTATTTAATTAAAGTCAATTAGTTGAGTGTTTTGATGCGTTATTATATATCTTGTTCAGAAAAAGGAAATTAAGGTTTTGGGATTTGCGCAAAAGAGAAGTGTAAAAAGCCTGGTATTCATCTGTTTAATATTTCTGGTAGTAGGCTGTGACACAAGTGAGAAGCCTGCTGGGCGTATGCCTCCTACGTTAAGTGTGGGGGAACCTGCGCCTGATTTTGAATATCAACCGCTTGCAACGACAGAGGTTTCGCTGAAAAAATTCAGTCAATCACAAGGCAAAGTGATCTATCTCGATTTTTGGGCTTCGTGGTGCAAGCCCTGTCTTATTTCGATGCCTAAATTAGACCGCTTAAGATCAGAGTTGAAAGAGAAAGGTTTTGAGGTCATTGCCGTTAATCTTGATGATGATCCGGGAAAAGGTAGAGAGTTTCTTGCAAAACACAGGGTCAACTATCCCGTTGTTCAGGCCACTGATGATACAATCACTGATCTGTATCAGATTTACGGGTTGCCAACATCCTACCTGATCGACAGGCAGGGGGTGCTCCGTTATGTGCATCAGGGTTTTAGGGAGGGCGACTTGTCTAAAATACGTCATGAAGTAGAGCAGCTCTTGAATTAGCGCTGTATCGGTAAGCAGGTTTGGAATCTTTATTGCTCATAGAATATCAGTTTACTCCGTATGTCTGATTCATCGCATAGCGTAAAGGCAATGGTGCTCATAAAAGCCCTGTTGCTGCTGGCACTGTTTCTGGCAATAGCAACGGTTATGGTCAGTAGTTACATCCGTTTGGCTGAATCGGGGCTTGGTTGCAGAGATTGGCCGACCTGCTATGGTGAATATGCGCTCAATGAAAGTGCGCAGGGTGTGACGGTTCTTACCGATAAAGGGGCGCACGCTCCCCACCGCATGGCGCGTATTGCACATCGAGCGATTACAACTTTATTAGGTATTCTTGTTTTGGCGCTGTTCGTAGTATCCAGAATGCCTAAATATCGCGAGATAACCGGACGAGTTGTTCCTTTTTTCTTGTTGGTTTTGACCTTGGCTCTTGCTGCGATTGGGGGTATTCATCCCACTGAACCTTGGCCAATTTTGACACTGGGTAATTTTGTTGGTGGCCTGCTGCTTGTCGGTTTGTTAACACAGCTATACCTAAAGCTAACTTCGTATCCCTCTCGAGAATTTTCGCCTGGTAGTCCTCTTCCTAGTGCGATTACGACCTCAATACGAGTAGGTATTTTCTTGATTGCTCTGCAAATTTTATTAGGAGGTTGGACAAGCGCGAATTATGCTGGCGCGAGTTGTGATACGTTATTTCACTGTGAAGCCCTGTCAAGCCAGAGTGTTTATAACGATGATCCGCTTCTTGCCAAGTTAAGCCTTGATGAAACTCTACATGTGGTGATGCAGGCAAAAATGCCTATCATACAGCTGATTCATCATATTGGTGCAGTGGTAACGCTGATCTATTTTTTGGTGTTGGCTCTCATAGTGATGCGTGGGAAAAATGACTTGCGTAATCACCTGTTGAGTATTTTTGGCCTGCTCATCGTTCAGGTGGTTTTGGGGCTGAGTGCGTTGCTGTTTCACCTGCCACTATTAATGGTTTTTTTACACAACTTTTTTGCAGCCATATTGATAATAATGGCTACCACGATTAATCAAAAATTAACGACACGAGTTCTGTTATGAATACTGAATTAGCACTTCAATGCAAGTACGACAAACAGGTTGCAGTTTGGTTGATCTTTGTTGCACTTGTTATTTTTGGCATGATTATTTTAGGCGGCGTGACACGCCTGACGCACTCAGGTTTATCGATGGTTGACTGGAATCCGATTATGGGAGTGATGCCTCCGCTCAGCGAAACTGACTGGATGCAGACCTTTACACGTTATCAGTCCTTTCCTGAGTATCAAAAAGTCAATGCAGGGATGAGCCTGGAAGAGTTTAAATCCATTTTCTATTTTGAATATTTTCATCGTATTCTTGGGCGTCTAATCGGCTTGCTTTTTTTGCTGCCCTGTCTCTATTTTTGGTTTCGTGGCGCTATCCGAAAACCGATGCGTCCGCAAATGGTTATCATGTTTGTTCTGGGTGGTTTTCAGGGGCTGCTGGGTTGGTATATGGTCAAGAGTGGGCTGGTGAATGATCCGCAAGTGAGTCAGTACCGGTTGACTGCACACCTGATTTCTGCCGTTATTATCTACTGTTATATTTTGTGGGTGGCTTTTGGCCTGTTGACGATTTCATCTGAAAAGGTTATTGGAGATACAGCCAGGAAAATGTACCGCTACTCTGTGGTGATGACTTTACTCGTTATTTTCATGATTATAACCGGTGGTTTTGTTGCGGGGACAAAAGCGGGTTTTTCCTACAATACTTTCCCGCTGATGGCGGGGCAATTTATACCGGACAACATGTATGTCTTGCAGCCGTTTTGGTTGAACTGGTTTGAGAATGTGACTGCGGTGCAGTTTAATCATAGAATGATCGCATATATTCTGGTGTTATTGGTTCCACTCTATTGTTTTGCAATAAGACGCTTGCAGATTACCAAGAGGAGCGGATTTGCCGCTCATCTGCTCTTGGGCATGCTAGTGATTCAGGTGTCTTTAGGGGTGGCTACAATCCTGTTGCATGTTCCGGTGGCCATAGCTTCGATACACCAGGGGGGCGCCATTGTACTGCTGACACTGGTGCTTTTTATTACAAGGGAGATCAAGCCAGACCGGGAGGACCTGTCTTGTGTATGAGAAAAGCGCTGCAAGTTTGACAGGTCTTTTGCGTTACCCTGTTGTGGAGATGTTGCTATTGGCAGCACTCATGTTCTCCATCAGTGGTTGCACTAAAAACCAAAATGATATTGATCTTCCTGTGCTGGACGCTATCGGTGGAGATTTTCTCCTGCCAAGTACCTTGGGTCGAGAATTAAGTTTGTCTGAATACCAGGGCAGAGTTGTTTTGATCAATTTTGGTTATACCCATTGCCCAGATATCTGCCCAGTGGTGTTGGGGCGTTTAGCGAAGTTAACAAAAAGACTTGAGAGCGAACGCAATATTGGCAAAAAACAGTTGCAAACGCTTTTTATTACCGTAGATCCAGAGCGTGATACCGTGCCTCATTTGAAGGAGTATCTAGCCTTTTTTAATACCGGCTTTATTGGGCTAAGTGGTAGTACGGAGCAGATGCTACAGGTTTCAAAACAATATGCGGCTTTCACACAAAAACAGCCTGGTAAGCAGGATGAATATCAGGTGATTCATAATGACAAAATTTTTCTGATAGATAAGCGAGGGCGATTGCGTGCTCTTTATGGTCAATCAGATTCCGATGAAAAAATACTTAATGATATTGCAGCGCTAGCCAGTGCAGAAGTCTGACAATTGATCTCTCTCGTTAGAGATATCCCCGTAGGGTTGAGGTGAAATAACAGAAACATGAAGCAAGAAAACTATCACATCACAATTGAAAATAGTGATCGTAACGTTATGGCCGCAGCGTGGCTTAAGCTGGGTGTTGTTTCATTGCTGCTGGCAGGTTTGTTTTCAATGCTCCTGGTTTTGTCACGAACACCGGCGATTCAGGAGATGATCCCCTTTGTCGACCTCTTTCATGTGGCTTTAGTGGTACATGTTGACCTGTCTGTTCTAATCTGGTTTATCTCTTTTGCCGGCGTGCTTTGGAGTTTGGTGGCGAAGGGAGAAAAAAATTGGCTGGATAAAGCTGCTATAGCACTCGCAATACTGGGGACGGCCATTATCGTTATTGCGCCATTTGCCGGTATTGGCAATCCCCTAATGAATAACTACATCCCTATACTCGATCATCCGGTGTTCATTGCGGGCTTGATGGTTTTTGCGCTGGGAATGTTGGTGCAAATTGTCAGAATATTGTCCTCCGGGCTGCCAAATTTTTCTCAACCTGATTATTCTGACGCCTTGAAAATAGGTATTTACGTCAGTGCGTGGACCACACTGTTTTCAGTCCTGGCACTCTTTTTAACCTACATGACAATGCCTTCTGGCTTAGAAGGGCGCGCTTATTATGAGGTTCTTTTCTGGGGTGGCGGGCACCTGCTTCAATTTACACATACGGTTTTATTGTTGGTTTCCTGGATCTGGATTGCCAGTGCCAGTGGCGTACGAATTGTTATCCCACCCAAAATAACAGCCTGGTTGTTTGTTCTGGTTGCTGCCCCGGTTATTGTGGCTCCCTTTATCTATCTACAACATGAGGTAAATTCTCTTGAGCACCGATTAGCGTTTACCGATTTAATGAAATATGGTGGTTTAGCATCAACCCCGTTGGGCTTGCTTGTTGTGTGGTCCATTTTTATTTCAGGCCGATGCCCCGATGATAAAAAACCTGTCAAAGCGGCTTTGCTAAGTTCGATTTTGTTGTTTGCTGCCGGAGGCATTATTGGTTTTATGATAGAGGGCGTGAATGTGGTTATCCCCGCACACTATCACGGCTCTATTGTTGGCGTAACATTAGCTTTCATGGGGTTGGCCTATTATCTCCTGCCCCAGCTGGGTTATACAAAACCGACATCCAAAATGGCACACTGGCAGCCCTATGTTTATGGTGGTGGGCAGTTGCTTCACATCCTCGGATTAGCTTGGTCTGGTGGTTATGGTGTCCAGAGAAAAACTGCAGGTGCTGCACAAGGATTGGAAAATCTTCCCGAAATAGCGGGCATGGCTATGATGGGCCTGGGTGGGGCCATTTCCATTGTGGGCGGTATTCTTTTTGTGGTCGTGATGATTAGGGCCTTCATGAAAAAAGAGCGAGCGTAATAATCTTTACGTGATCTATAGATAATGAAAAACAATAATAATCAGCGAAAACTGGAACATATCGACGTTGCCTTGGCTAATCAGGAAGTTGATCGCAACGGTAGACACTTTGATCAGGTGAAGTTGATTCATCGAGCGCTTCCGGAGGTTGACTATGCCGCAGTTGATCCGTCGGTTGAGTTTTTGGGGCACAAACTGGCTTTTCCTCTATTGATATCGGCAATGACAGGGGGAAGTGATAACAAACTGTTTGAAATTAATAGGAACCTTGCCCTTGCAGCACAGCATTGTAATGTTGCTATGGCAGTGGGTTCACAGCGTGTTGCCTTCAGTAGTGACAGTGCCAAAAAAAGTTTTCAATTAAGAGAGTTTGCGCCGAGCGCTCTTCTGTTTGCTAATTTGGGAGCTGTGCAGCTTAATTACGGATTTGGCGCAAAGGAGTGCCAGGAAGCTGTGAATCTACTGTGTGCAGACGCACTAGTGCTACATCTGAATCCTTTGCAGGAGGTTATCCAGCGTGGTGGGGATACTAATTTTTCAAGTCTGATTGAAAAGATTGCGCGAGTTCGTGACCGGCTTTCAGTCCCCGTTATCCTAAAAGAGGTGGGTTCAGGTTTCTCTCCCGCTGATGCGCAACTGGCCTTGAATTATGGATTGAATACCATCGATATTTCAGGCTGTGGAGGAACCTCCTGGAGCCTGGTTGAACAGGTGAGAAATACCAATGAATCCCTGCCTTGTGATCTGGGTGAATTGTTTCAAGATTGGGGCATTCCGACACCCGCAGCATTAAAATTGTTGCGAGCAGAGTCTGATCAACTGAATCTGATCGCCTCTGGTGGTATTCGCAGCGGCATAGATATGGCTAAAGCGAGCATTCTCGGTGCTGGCCTGTGCGGAGCTGCACTGCCATTCTTAGCACCCGCTTTAATATCAGCGGAAAGCGTTATTGATCGAATAGAAAAAATAAAAAAAGAGTTTGTAGTAGCGATGTTCCTGTTGGGATGCGATTGTTTCGATGGCCTCCAGGGAAATAGTCAATTACTACTGCCAGAAGTCTAAACAAGTTTTGTGGCTATTGGTTATACATATAAAAGGGTTTGCCTCATGAAGATATTGCAAAAGTGTTCTCAACAGTACGTTATCTTTTTGGTGTTGATGATGGTGGCTGTTTTAGTCGAAGCTGCTGATATGCATAACATGCATAAATCTACAGATAATGGCGTAAAAATATCTGGCGGCTGGATAAGATTAACACCCCCCGTGGCAAAAAATAGTGCTGCATATTTTGTAGTGCATAATACCTCAACTCTTGATATTCAGATCATTGGCGTGAGTACGCCAGTGGCCGAAACTGCCACGATGCATAATACGAGCATCGAACAAAGTATGGCTAGAATGATACATCTAAAGAAGCTGAATATACCCGCGGGCGGGGAGATTGAGTTTGCATCAGGGGGGATGCACTTAATGCTTGTGAACCTGCAAAAACAATTAAAGGCAAATATGGAGATCCCCATTCTATTTGAGTTGAGTACTGGCGAAAAACTTAAGACGAAATTCATTGTTAGAACTGAAAGAGA
>CAYYRK010000027.1:0-20801 GCA_964473915.1 uncultured Pseudomonadales bacterium | reverse complement strand
TGATCAGAATGATATGTTCACTGATGCTGTGCTGGAGTTTCTGCGCGATCTTTAGTCGATGAACATAAAAGAGGGCGCCCTAAAATTACGGCGCCCTCTTTGTTGAACGGTATTCGCGGTGGCGTGTTGTTGCGTTCGGCTAGCTTGTGAGTCGACGTGGGACTATCTGGTTAATCATCGCCGGAAAAGGCGCCGATGATATGCAGCAGGCTGACAAAGAGGTTGTAGATGTCCAGATATAGCGCGACAGTCGCCAGTATGTAGTTAGTTTCTCCGCCATTTATAATGCGGCTGGTATCATACAGGATGAATCCGGACATAATCATGGCGATAACTGCACTCAGCCCTAGTTGTGCACCAGCGATATGTACACCAAAAAAACTGGCGATCATTAGTCCAAACATGGCGACCACGGCTACAATCAGGCCGGTCATCAGGAAGCCGCCAAGGAAGGAGAAATCTTTGCGGGTGGTTAGCACGTAGGCGGAGAGCCCAAAAAATACCAGGGCTGTGGTACCCAGGGCCTGCATGACAATCGTGCCGCCATTGCTCATTGCCAGGTAGTGTTGCAGTGTTGGCCCTAATGCTGCGCCCAGAAGCCCGGTGAAGGCGAAAACGACGTAAATACCGTTCACTGAATTGGCGGTGCGTGGTAATACAAACCAGACCAGTACAATCGCCATCAGATTCATGATTAAGGCGGTACCAAAGCCGAGGCCGATAGCCATCGAAATAGCCGCCGCCGCCGCACTGAACAGCAGGGTGGCCCCCAGCAGGGCATAGGTATTACGTAGTACCTTGTTGATCTCGATGCCAGCTGTTTGCTGAGCTGCAATATTGAAAGAGCTGTTGGGCATGGTGGTGTTACTCCGTTATGGTAGTCAGAATAGTGAGATTCTGGATAGTAGGTAGAGTTCCTGTAAATATCCAGATGGCAGGTAAGATTTCTTTTGTGATATATAGAGTTCCTGGGTGCGGTTTTCAATGTGCAGGGGAATAATTAACTGCGTTACGGCGAGAATCATACCAACAACAGCAATAAAATCAAGGCGAGAAGCATTGACTCTTTTCTGCTTTACGGTATTATCCGAATCCGTCTGGAGGGGTGAGAGAGCGGCTGAATCTACCGGTCTTGAAAACCGGCGTGGGGAAACTCACCGTGGGTTCGAATCCCACCCCCTCCGCCATTTTGAACTAATACCATAAAAACAAAGCACTATGACAAACAAAATGAAGCAGATAGAATAACCAAATTCACAGGAGAGGAGTCTAGCTTGAAAACAATGCGTTATCGGTTGGCCAGCTTTACCATGCATCATCGCTGGTTATCGCTGTTAATATTAATGGGGCTCACGGTGTTCTTTGCAGTGGGCGTTCGACATGTAGAATTAAAAACGATTTTTTCAGATCTCCTTCCAAAAACTCATCCCTTCGTTCAAGTTTTCTCAGACCATCCAAATTTTGGTAACCCGTTGACTGTAACCATTATGGTCAAGGTCAAGGATGGTGATATCTATAATGCTGAAACCCTGCAGAAAATATGGGATATGACTCGCGATGTCGACCTGACGCCAGCGGTTGACCATGACCAGCTGCTCTCTATATCGACAGAGAAAGCTCGTTACGCCGAGGCCACACCCTTTGGCGTAGATATGCAGGCGTTGATGGGTGATCATCCGCCGCGAGATGCTCAAGAATTAGCCGATTTTCGTTTAAAAGTTGAAAAATCACCCAGTGCCAGGCGATTTTTGATATCCGAAGATGAGACGGCAACGCTCATTACGGTAACATTTATTGAGCGTTTGCTTGATTATGGTGAAACCTTTGAATATCTGCAAAATTTAGTTGAGCAGGAGCGAGATGATAAGCACGATGTCTATATAGCCGGGCAGCCGGCGTTGACCGGCTGGGTGTATCGCTACGAAGTTCAGATGTTGAGTATTTTTGGAGTGACTGCCGCAGCACTAGTGCTCTCACTGATTATCTATATGCGCAATGTAGCTGGGGTGATTACACCTCTAGTGACCAGCCTTGTAGCAGCGACCTGGGGTTTTGGTTTTGTTGGTTGGCTCGGTGATCCCATTGAACCACTGATTATGGTGGTCCCGCTACTTCTGGTGGCCCGCTCCTTCAGCCACTGCGTACAGTTCATAGAGCGTTATTACGAAATTTATTTCCACGTTAAAGATAAAAAGAAGGCCGCTGAAATCTCTTTAAGTGTGATGATGGCCCCAGGTGTGCTTGGTATCGTTACTGATGCCATCGGATTATTTCTGATCGGCGTGGCGCCAATTCCTGCAATAGAGCGGTTCGCATTGTTCTGTGGATTTTGGGCGTTAATGATGGTGCCGACCAATGTGTTTCTGGCTCCCTTGCTTCTGTCATTCCTCCCAGCACCTAAGAATGTAAACAAGATTATCGGGCTGGATGGTGACCATGCTGCGGGCCATGCCGCGCTCAAGCATTTCTTGCAGAAGGTTGCGTTTGTAACCTACGGTAAAAGAGCCCGGGTAACCACTGCTGTGCTGATTGTCCTGTTGGGTGTGAGCCTGACCCAGGTTATTCAGTTGAAGGTAGGCAACCCCACTGAGGGTAGCAACCTGCTGTGGGAAGACTCGGAATATAATGTGGCAGTATCACAGATAAACAATAACTTTCCTGGGCTGAATACGTTGCAGATTGTATTTGAAGCCAAGGATCCGAATAATCCAAACCGAGTAGCGCAACAGGCAGACACCATCTTCTCGATGTTCAAGCTGCAGCGGTTATTGGAAAGTGAAGAACACCCACCGGTGGCAACGCTCTCCTTCTCTGATTACCTCCCGGAGGCCAACCGTTTATTCAGTGGCGGTAATCCTAAGTGGGGGCCGCTTGATCACTCAAACCGATCGGTTGTAGCAGCGGCCAATGCGGTACTGATCGGTACCAGCCCGAAGGCCTACCTGCATGTGACCGATTTTGTTCAACAAAATGCCACTGTATCCTTGTGGTATAAGGACAACAAGCAGGAAACGGTAGATCTGGCGCTTGATCAAGCGAGAAGGGCAGTAGAGCAGGTTGGGGCGGATCACGAGTTGTTCCGTATACGTATGGCCACCGGGACCATCGCGTTACAACAATCGATCAATGACACAGTAGACTACTACCAGTGGATTATTCTCGGATTTTTGAATCTGGTCATCCTTGTAACCTGTACCTATGCCTACAAGTCGATTGTTGCCGGTATCTTGCTGTTGATTCCAGTCAATATGTCGAACTTCTTTCTTGGTGCGGTGATGGTATTGATGGATATCGGCCTGGATGTCAACACATTGCCCATCGCCGCTATTGGTATCGGGGTAGGGATCGATTACGGGATCTATCTGCTGAGTCGTATCTGTGAGGAATACCAGGAACATGATGATTATGGACTGGCTATTCGGGCTGCAGTGGCAACCACCGGCAAAGCGATATTCTTTACTGCGAGCATTGTACTCGTCGGCATTATGCCCTGGTACTTCCTGTCTGGGCTTAAATTCCTGGCGGACATGGGTCTGCTCCTGGTGATGGTGATGTTGATCAATATGGTCATGGCCCTGATTGTGGTACCACTGTCAGTCTGGTTGGTGAAACCGAAGTTTGTAGGCTCCAAGGACTTGCTGGTAGGTGAAGGCGTAAACCTTGATGACTATGCATCTGGCGATGAGGCTTTCGTATGATATTCGAGGAATTTCCCATGAGGTGTAAGCGTTTAATGATGGGTGTGACAGCCGTTTTGTTTGCGGCCCCAATATTCTCTGGTATCAGTCAGGCGGAAACCTTTGATGTGGTGCAGCAAGGTACCGTGCATGATGCTCTGTATGATATCTGCTTTGATGGCAAGGATGGGCTCGCGGTAGGTTACGATGGGTCTCTTCTGGAAAGCGACAACTCTGGAAAGAGCTGGAAAGCTGCTCCCGTAGAGATTCTGGAATCTATAACACTGCTGGGGGCTTCCTGTGATGGTGCTCGTCGGGTGGTTGTTGGGCAGGAGGGCCACATTTTTATTGAGCGAGAATCTACCTGGCAGGCTGCAGAATCCGGCTCCAGTGAACGTTTACTGGCGGTGGATATGAACCGTCAGGGGCTGGCAGTGGCGGTGGGTGGTTTTGGGGCAGTGTTGCGCTCCAAGGACTCGGGCGAGAGCTGGGAAGCTCTGACTTTTGACTGGGAAGCAATTCTCGGTGACTTTCTTGAACCTCATCTCTACGATGTGAACGTTGATGAGGCGGGAGTTATTACCCTGATTGGGGAGTTTGAACTGATCTACCGCTCCACCGATGGCGGGGAAACCTGGAAAACGCTTCATACCGGAGAATCCTCACTTTTTTCAATTACTCTGTTGGACAGTGGCCTGGGATTTGCGGTTGGTCAAGACAACAAAGTATTGAAAACAGTTGATGGAGGGGACAGCTGGAAGACACTAACTGCAACAGAAAATGGGGGTGGTAATCTGCTCTCAATTTGGAGTTCTCCGCAGGGAGAGGTAGTGATTACCGGGATTCGTGTCATGTTACGTAGCAGTGATAGCGGGCTAAGCTGGCAATCCTCTGCGCTTGGAGATGTGGCGACTAACTGGTACCAGGCTTTGGCGTCCTCTGTGCCCAGCGAAAAAGCTGAACAAGATGTGCCGGGACAGGAACAGCTGTATATGGTAGGGCATTCTGGAAGGATAGTTCGGTTGACACAGGAGTAAAAGCCTAATTGGTCTGGCCTCACTGCAGGGTTCATCGGAAATGATGTTGAAGTTTGTCCTGATTTGTGATGTTGGCTGGAAGATTTTATTAACTGTATTAAAATCACAAAGACGAAGTCGAAGAGGATGTTAGAAGTTATGACAGTACTAAAACATAAAGCAAAATGGATGGGAGGGGCAGCTGTTGGAATGATGCTTTCATCAGCCCCTTTACTGGTACAGGCCGCGAATGTTTCATTCTCGGGTATGATCCGTCAGGAGATGGCGCTAAGCATAGGGGATGGCAACCCCTTTAATCAGCACTCAAACCCTTTTAATGATAAACCCATGACGAACCGAATTACGGGTTTGACCAACACCCGTGCAGATTTCACCCAGGATAATGACTGGAACCTGATGGCGACGCGGGTAGAGATTGACATGAACGCCCAGATCTCCGATGACTGGACCGCTTTTGTCAGGTTGCGGGGTTTCTTTGATAACAATATCTACAAAGATTATGAGGACGTTAATAACTTTGAATCCGGCTTCTGGGGTGATTGTGGCGGTGCCGTAGAGATCTGTGATGAGAACTATATGGTTGATCTTCCATCAGCCTATCTGGACTATGCCAATGGGCCTGTCTGGTTGCGAATCGGTAACCAACAGATCGCCTGGGGTGAGTCGATCTTTTTCCGAGTATTGGATGTCCCAAACGGGCTGGACTTGAGACGCCACTCTTTTCTGGACTGGGCATCAGAGGAGTATGCTGATGAGCGGATCTCTTCTCCGGCGATAAGGGGCAGTGTGCGCTTTGCTGAAAGTTGGGAGCTGGAAGGCTTTGTTCAACTATTCAGCCCCACTATTTTGGGCATTGAGAACAGCACCTATACACTGCTACCGACTCCGTTTGTGCGCCGTGAAACTGAAGCCTTTGATGATGTGCGCGGAGATGTAACTACAGGGTTTCGGCTAAAGGGCCAAATCGGCGAGCTGAGCCTGCAGGTTATGGCGGTTAACCGGCGCAACCCGGATGGTTATTTTGGCTGGACTGAAACTGGCATCAACCCTTTCGCGGGTAGCTCTGATCCTGCTTTAGCAGGGTTAGGTGCTTTGATAGCACAGCAACCCTTTGAACCCTTTACCGGTGACCAAGGGCTGGTTAGTGCAGAAGAGTTTTATATGTATGCCACCGAAACCTATGTGAGCCCTGCTGGTCTGACCTATACGGCGATCAATGAGTTTCCTGCCGCGCAAGCGTTGGCAGCTCCATTGGTGGCAGCTGGGGTCATCCCTGTTGATCCGATGACGGGTGAATATATTATCAACGACAGCAATGCCGGAATGGTTCTGGATGGGTTTTTTACACCTACTGGGCTGGGTAATCTACGTGGCCACATTAAACGCAAGTACCCCTGGGAGAATGTGTTTGGTGTTGGCGCGACCTACATGTTTATTTCCGACCAGGGCTCATTTCTAGATCAGTTGATCGTGCGTTTTGAGGCAACCTATACGCCGGATAAAAAATTCACCAACAGTAACATGTCAATGCGACCGATCGAAAAAGATGAGTTTTCCGCAGCACTGGTTCTTGAAAAGTATCACCGGTTTTCGGAAAGCCTCCCTTCGACCTACATGGTTGCTCAGTGGCTGCATAAGAGCGAGAGCGATATGTTTGGCCGTCACCTGAGTGGCTATGATGGCTCAACAACTGTTGGCAGAGGGGAGCCGAAGGGTCGCGCTGACTTTGACGCACTTGCCTTTGCACTGCAGCAGGCTTCTCCAACTCTAATGTGGCGTTTTGATCTGTCGATCCTTTATGACGTTAAAGGCGGTCACTATATTCAGCCTGGGGTGCGCTACAAGCCCAATGGAAGCTGGACAGTCGAAGGTTATGGTAACTTTCTTGATGGCAACCGGAAAGATATGATGGGTGGTCTTGACTGGGCCGATGAGATCGGCATGAGAATTGGCTATCAGTTCTAATATGATAGTGCAGTCTGAAAGAGACATCTTTCTATAAACTCATGACAAAAAAGCCGGCCTTGATGCCGGCTTTTTTGTGCAGGTAAAAATTATATGCATTATTCTACGCCATACTTTTTGATCATCTTCTCGGGAGTGCTCCCCCTCATCAGCGGCCTGGCAGTGGCAGATACTGACCTCAAGACAGGTTTGAATGACGGGTATGCGTTGTTGCAACTGGGTGGACCAGTTGTGATGGTCTTGATGGGTATGTCAATAGTTGGGTTGGCAATTCTGCTTTACAAACTGATACAGTTTCGTCGTTTCTCAAATGGTATCTTCTCAAAATTAGATAAGGTCTTGTCAGACTGGCTTGAGGGTGATGGCCGTACAATCAACGAGCAGGTAAAAACCATTAATTCACCGGTAGCTGCAGTACTTGAAGCGGGTATGCGTCTTCTTGGTCAGGCTGATATTGATGAGGAGCGCGTTCGGGAGGAGTTGACACGCCAGGCACAGTGGGTTGCACTACAGGTGTACAGTTTGTTGCGGTTTATGGAGCAGATAGCCTATCTTGCTCCGCTACTGGGGCTGTTGGGTACAGTGCTTGGCATGATCGATGTCTTTCAGGGGCTGGCAGATCGCGGGGTTGATGCTGACCCAGGTGTTCTTGCGGGAGGAATCTGGGAAGCGCTGTTGACTACAGCTGTGGGCTTGTCTGTGGCGATACCGTTTGCCATGCTCCACGCTGTACTGGAGAGTCGTGCTAATACTATACGGATGAAAATGGAGGATCTGCTTACTCGGCTGTTTACACTTAAACGGGTCAGGCGCAGTGTTGGTGGTGCTGAATAAGCAGAAGAAAATATGCAGATAGAACTAGAGAGTGTTGCCGGTCGCCGAGGTGTTAGTTTAACACCACTCATCGATGTTGTTTTTATCCTGCTGATTTTTTTTATACTGGAAAGTCATTTCCTGAAACTGCATGAATTACGGTTGAATCTGCCTGAAAATAAAGCTACCACGCAGGCAGCTTCTGGTGGGCTTGCCATTGAACTTAGTGCAACAGGAGATCTGTGGATAAGCGGTTTAAGTTTGAATCAGCATGAATTTGTTCAGTATTTGCAGGAAAAGGCATTTTCATCGGATACCCGGGTTTTACTGATCACTGATCCAGAGGTAGCCTTGCAAACGCTGGTCAGATCGATTGACACACTGAGCCAACATTCACTGACCCGGGTACAGATCCGTTCAGGGGAGTTTTCAGACTTATGATCCGGTTGGCTAAAAGGCCCGTTGGCAAAAGAGGTCTGGACGAGAATATTGTGCCAATGATCAATATAGCTTTTCTGCTATTACTCTTTTTTATTGTGGCGGGTAACCTTGGTAAAGTTAAACACCCTGATATCAGGCTTCCATCCTCTGTGAGCGAACAGACCGCTTCTAAGCAGAAGATATCTCTATTTTTAACAAGAAAAGGGGAGCTGATGTGGAACCAACGCACAATAACAGTAGCGGAGCTGCCCAAACTTATCTCTCAGGTTGCTTTGGGGCCGGGGAATAGTCTTCGCCTGAAGGCTGACGCTCATGCCAGGGCCCATCACCTGATCCGGGTAATGGAAGAATTAAAAAAAAACCATGTTGATCGGCTGGCCATTATAACGGTGCAGTCAGAGCACGATAGTTAACGCAGGATGCGTCCATGAGCCTATTCAGAATGGTAATATTGTGGAGCCTATTGTTACTGATCTCGGCAGGTATTCATCTGTGGATCTCCCGCGAGGCGGGGCGCAATTTTCTCCCGCCAACCCCAACCGCTAGCCAGGAGTCTGTCGAAGTTGAACTGAACCTTGCTCTGGAGGAGGTTGAGGAAGAAAAGGACCCGCTGCTATTTGAAGAGCCGCTTGAAATTGAGGTGTCTGATATACTGGTGTCAGCTCAAAACCCTGTTCCACCACCACCTGGCGTTAACCTGGCATTGGAGGCCAGCGCAGGTGCTCAAAGTCTATCCCTCGTTGGTCTGCCGCTTCAAGTGGATATGCCTCTGACAAAGGGGGCGGGTGTGGCTGGGTACGGAGTGGGAGTGGGGACTGGATTAGCCAATTCATCACAAAGTTTTGCAGCCTATGTTCAGGGATTACGCGAAACAGGCCTGGATGTGGTTTTTGTGGTCGATGCGACCGGTTCAATGGACTGGGTGATCAGGGAGGTGCTTGCACGCGTCGTTGATATTGTTGATCTGACCCGCTCATTGGTCCCGGTATCCCGGTTCGGGATCGTTGCATACCGGGATTTTGACGACCGGGAATTTCTGACTCGCATTCAACCTCTGACTTTTAGTGTTGCAAAATTGACACGGTTTCTTGAGAGTTTCGAAGCAAAAGGCGGTGGCAGCTTTAAGGAAGCAGTATCGCCTGCAATTGATGCCGCATACCATGATGCGGGCTGGCGAGTAGGTGCCAGCAGGGTTATGATTCTAATTGGCGATGCGCCGCCCCATGACCAAAATATGGAACATATTCTTAATGTTGCCCGCAAGTTCAGTGCAGGTGGTGGGCAGATCTCCACCCTGGATGTGGGCCATGATGCGAATCCGGCTGTGCTCGAAGCGATGCTGGGTCGAAAAGTTAATCGGGCTCTTTATCGGGATCGGGCTATGTTTCAATTTCAGGAAATTGCCGAATCTGGCCAGGGTCTTGCGGCTACTCTGGATGGAGACATCACTATTACCCGACAATTGGTATCTCTGATTATGGGTGGTCAGTTTTCTCGTGAGATGGCACTGTTGATGGAGCATCTCTAATGCACAGTTGGCTGTCTGCTTTGGTGTTTGTGTTTTGCTCGATCCCTGTATTGGGTGTTTGTGCAACCAGTACACAGAGGGTTGCAGAGGGGGAGATTAGCAGCACGGACCGGGAGGCAAGCCTGTTGTCGCTCAGTGAGCGGTTAGAGCAATCGTTAGCCTCATCAACGGCAGACACCCTGGGCGAAGAATTTTCTGCAGCTGCGGATCTATTTGGAAAGTTGCTGGCGCGTGGCCAGGAGCTGAAGGGCGATGCCGGGTTTTTTCTTGCGTTACGTAAAGTATCGGAAAATCTCTATGGCAGCTGTCGTGATTTTATCCGGGCCAAGGAGCGTAGCGTTAATGAGGATGAAACCGCTCTTGAACAGCTGTATCGGTCAGAAACCTGGTATGACCTGAACTATGCGTTGGCATCGTTTCGCTATTGGCAGGCATGGATTGATCTTTCAATCGCACGCCTGCAGCCCGGAGAGAGTGAGCGAGCGGGGTGGTTGAATCGTGCCGAGAGCGAGTTTCAAACGGCTTCAGTGCGCATTCTCTATCCCGGAATTGTTTACGGCAGCTGGATGGGCATGGGGTATGTGTCTCTTGCTCGGGACGATCGAGCTCAGGCTAGAAGGCGTTTTAGCCTACTGTTGGAGGCACTGAAAAACTACCCTGATTATCCGTTTCGTGAGACAGCCGAGGTTGAACTTGCACTGCTTGACCCGAAAAATATCCTGGCAACCAAGCTTAAGGTGGATGAATCAATAACCAGCAGTGCCCAGGCAAGGTTAGCGCAAGAGCAGGCGTTTGCTTTGCTTGAACAGCATCGTCGTGAAAAGGGAGGCGCTATACAGGCGGCCCAACTGCTGAAATCATTACTTAACTCTCGCTGGCTCTCAGATGCGCTGGTCAATCGTTTAATGCAGTTTGTTGAGGAGATCGCTGGGCAGGATATTGGCATCCTGGGCCTGTTGGTTGATGCTGAGTATGCGTACCGATATCAACAATACCATACCGCTGTGATCAAATATCGTGAATTTATGACCCTTAATGGTGGTGAATTGCCGCTTAATTTGGCACCTTACCGATACCAATTTGCCACTTCGCTGCAACTTATCGGGTTGCATCAGGAGGCGCTCAGAGAGTTGGAGGAGGTGAAACGGCTGCAGAAGTTGCCTGAACCGCTATTGAATGCTCTGGCGAAACTACAATTTGTTGTCAGTGAAAGCCTGTATAAACAGCATCATTCACAGATCAGTAAGAAGAGGTTGCTCACAGCGGCTAACGAGTATCTTGCAACAGGCTCACAGGACCGGGATAAGGCAGCGGCGCATCTGGCAATGGCGCGTTTTGGCAAAGAGCCGCAACTTGCCGCACACTTGAAATTGGCAGCGGCCAATTCTGAATATCGCTCTGCAGCGGATCAAGTTCGCTTGCAGCGTGCACTGGACAAATTTCGAAAAGTGCTTTCTGCCATAGATTCCCGCATCGTAAAGGCAGCGGCGGCTGAAACGCTCAGTGCACTGGATCGGTTGCCTCGTAAGTTACGAAATAGATCGGTTAATCGTTGTCTGGCAGTACAGATGAATACAGTATTGATGCAGCGGCCTGATAAAATTCTTCAGGAGATCAGCAGGTTGGAAACGGAGTCTGAGCCTGCTCAGGAGTGCCAGCAGATTATAATCTGGTCTAAGCTGAGGGTGCTAACCGCGTTGAACGACTACCCGGCTTTGTCGGCAATGATTGTTCGTGCCCATGGTGATATGATGACCCATCAGGATATTTTCATTTTTCTGCGGGATCTAAAAAACCGACAAAAATTTGCAGAACTCGAGGCGGTGGCCAGCCTGTTTGTATCCGTGCTGAACGATACCCCTGATATGTTGCGCCAGGTACAGCTGATACGAATAGAAAACCTGCAGGCAGCAAACAGAGGCGATGAAGCTTTTCATCTGGCTCAGGAACTATTACAAAAATTTCCAAAGTCTGGAAATGCCTGGGTTGCCTACGCAAAAGCTGCGGAGCTGACGGGGCAGCTGGATAGTGCCGCCAGAGGTTGGTCACAGATCACTTCAGCAGCTCCGGAAGGGTCGCCAAAATGGATAGAGGGGATGTTAATGCGTGCTGATCTTGCAGTCCGTGGGGGGCACCCTTCGAGCAGGACTTGTGCGCTGTTGAAGCGGCTCGCTGTTTATAAACACCTGTTTGAAGAAAAGGCACGTGTCCAGTTTCCGGCCTTGGTACAGGTGAGTCGCTGCCAGAATTTACTGGAATAGGAGGGGGTTTATTATGGTTCACATACGTAAATTTGATTTTAATTACAGTCGCAGGCATTTTTTACGGCAGAGTGCCCAGGGAATTCTGGCAACCGGTGTGCTGATGCCGCTATGGAAGGCGATAGCTCAGGCGGGTGATATCAGTGCTGCCTATCCAGATGAGCTGCTCTCTATCGAAGAGTATACAAAGGGAAAACTCAATGCAGGAGACACCATCGATGCCAGCAACGTTGAGCTGATTAAGGATCTGCTGGACCCGATCCAGGCAACCCAAATTGAGCAGATGGGCCGTCGTTTGCGATTGCTCGATACCACTACTGATATTATGCGGCTAAGCCCGTGGGAATATATCGAGGCAACTCTGCGTAATCAGGGTCAGGCACGATTTGATAAAACCGGCAATGTTGTAACGCAGGACGGAAAACCGTGGATTGGCGGTAATCCGTTTCCGAACCCGCGTAGCGCCATAGAGGTCTTTGCTGGCGTCACTCTCAGTTGGGGGCGTCATGATTCATCAATGAATGCGACCCAGGAGTTTGATCTTGATGAGAAGGGCAATATGGCCTACGAGTATGAGTCTGTCTGGGTAGAGCTGGCTCCGGTTGGGCGGTTGGTCCTGGAGCCAAAACCTTACTGGCCAGGCCATGAAGATATGCTCAGGTATCAGGGAATATTTTTCACCTCTCCCAATGATGTGAAGGGTACTTCATTTCTAAATCTGTGGCATTACGATCAGAACCGATACCCGGATTTGTACGGTTATCTGCCGGCTTTCAAGAGGGTAAGACGTTTTCCTGCCAACCAACGTTTTGAACCGCTGGTGCCGGGTTCAACGCTGTATCTTTCTGATGCCTGGGCGGCTGGAGACCCATTATTGACCTGGGGTAACTACCGCATTGTACACCGGGGTCCGGCCCTTGCCGCAGTATCCAGAAGTTGGAATGCGAAACATCCGAACTGGGAGCAACCTACTCATGGTGGACCGAAGGGTAACACCTTCTGGGATACCGATGTTGAACTGGTTCCAGAGGCGATAGTGGTCGAAGCCGAGCCCACAGGCTACCCGAGAGCACCGGTTAGCAAAAAACGGGTCTGGTTTGATGCGCGTACACTATTGCCCATCAGTATGGTGTCCTATGATCGAAGAGGCGAGCCCTATCGATCTTTTGATGGCGCTTTTTCAATCTATGAAGAGGGTGATAAAAAGGTGATGGATGGTGCACATCCCTACTGGTCCTGGACCCGTTTGCATGCCCATGATATTCAAACGAATCGGATCACTCGGTTGCAGCAGGTTCGGAAGCTTAAAGGTGGTTACGGGATGAAAGTCAATGATCAAAGCCTATATGATCGCTACCTGACCCGTAGAGCTTTAGGACGAATGGGGAGCTAGGCGTTGGTGGAGCTGCTGCTGAGCGGATTTTTCAGCCATGGTGTGGGTTGCTTTGGGTTGCGATCACACTGAAATAGCCTGAGATAATGGTTTTTTTAGAGTAATACTCATCAAAGGCTCAACATTGACTTTTCCTGGCAGCAGGAGCAAGATGTTGCCAGTTTGTCGATAAGACACCCCTCCAATTGCAAAAAAGCAAGAGGGAAATAATAAAAAATAAGCGTGAAATTGATCACCCGAATAATAATTATAATTCGTTAGTTTGAGGAGAATTTATCATAAAAAACAAAAAAGATGGTTTTGATCGTGTGGTGCCAGTCCATATAGAATCTTAAACGTGATTCGCTAAAAGTTACCGTCGGCCATATTGAATGGTTAACGAAGGCGTTTTGGTGTGGGCCTGTTAAACAGATAAAAACAGGTTAGGGGTGTTTGCTGGTATATCCGTTCTCAAGTTTCGTTAGAGGAAAACTCTGTATTGTTCTTAATGGGCTCGCAGAAGCGAAGCTCTGCCAGAAAATTTTTCCCCATGAGAGTTGAACAACGGTATTCCAGTTAAAAAGAGACTGCGTTTGAGCACAACTGATCCTTAATGAGGTGCGCTTTTTGGGTGGCTACTGGGTTTCTGGTTGTTTGAAATGAATAACGCACTATTTAACGAGAGTAGTTGGAAGCTCGGTCAAATACGGTTTATTCGCAGTAGATTAATCCTAAGTCTAACAGCCCCCTGGAAAGAAGTAGTCAAGAGATCTCCGCATCATGTTGCGTAGCAGTGGCAGCGGATTAGGTCATGATGCCTCAAGGGAAAGAGGCGGCCTGCAACTACCGGGTTTTGGTGTCACTCTTATACAGTGAAGAAGCTGGATAGAGCGCACTGGACCGGGAACCAGTGTCCAGATAGGAATATTTAGGAGGAATAGTCCGCTGACACAATAATAATTAGTGTTTAATCAATAAAAATATGAGGAAGTTATGACAAGAAGTAAATACAGGGCGATGTGGGTTGGAGGGGCTGTAGCTGGAATGATGCTGTCCTCAGCACCGCTTTTTGCCGATAGTAGTGTTTCATTCTCAGGTATGATCCGTCAAGAGATGGCCTTCAATATAGGAAAGGAGAACCCCTTCAACCAGCACGGTATCGTTTATAACGATAAGCCTGTAGTGAGTACTTTCGGTGACACCCGTTTCCGCCCGGATATTAGTCAGGATAATGACTGGAATCTGATGGCAACCCGGGTAGAGTTGGACATGAATGCCCAGCTCTCCAATGACTGGACCGCCTTTGTTAGGTTGCGGGGTTTCTTCGATAACAATGTCTACAAAGATTATGAAAATCCCAGCCATTTTGAAACAGAATTCTGGGGAGATTGCGGTGGTGTTGTTGAGATCTGTGATGAAAATTACATGGTTGATCTACCCTCGGCCTATCTGGATTATTCTCACGGGCCGTTCTGGTTGAGGATCGGTAATCAGCAGATCGCCTGGGGGGAATCGATCTTTTTCCGTGTGCTGGATGTCCCTAGCGGGCTGGATCTGCGACGCCATTCTTTTCTGGACTGGGCTTCAGAGGAGTATGCTGATGAGCGTATCTCTGCACCAGCGATAAGAGGCAGTGTGCGTATTACTGATGATTGGGAGCTGGAAGGTTTTGCTCAGCTGTTCACCCCCACTATTTATAGTGCTGAGAACACCCCCTATAACCTCGTCACAGGTCATTTTTCACTAAACCATACCGATTCATTTGATGATACGCGTGGTGATCTGAATACGGGCCTTCGGTTAAAGGGTCAGGTTGGTGAACTTGCGTTGCAGTTTATGGCGGTAAATCGGCGTAATCCGGATGGCTATATAAGCTGGAATGAAATGGGAGGAAACGCTGTTACTAACGGTATACCCGGGCTTGGTCCTCTGCTTGCGCAGATGCCATTCGAGCCTTTTCAGGGCGGGCAGGGTGCCTTTAGTGCCGCTGAATTTAACGAGTATGCTAGCCGGATGTATGTAGATTCTACCGCCCTTATAGATGTGGCGTTCAAAGAATTTCCTGCTGCTTTTGCGTTGGCTTCTGCTGACCTTGATGGCCCGGGGCCAGGTGTTAGTATGGCCGATGCGCTCGGTCTTGAGCTTGACCCCAATGGTGGTTTTCTTGTCGATAATGTGGGTACAACATCCATGATTTTGGATGCTTTTTTCCTTCCACCAGGAGCCGGGGGGTTTGGTGATATGCGTGGTCATGTTAAACGCACTTACGCCTGGGAGAATGTTTTCGGTTTCGGGGTAAATTATATGGTTACTGCCAAGCAGGGTTCATTTTTTGACCAGCTGATACTGCGATTTGAGGCGACCTACACGCCGGATAAAAAATTTACAGATCCCGCTTTAACACAAAAAGGGATTGAAGCTGATGAGTTTGCGGCGGCTCTGGTCGTAGAGAAGTATCACCGTTTTTCAGACGAATTTCCTGCAACCTACATGGTTTTTCAATGGTTGCATAAGAGTGAGAGTGATATGTTTGGTCGGCACCTGAGTAGCTATAATTCGAGTGTAACCAGTAGCCCGACCGGTCGTAGTGACTTTGATGCGCTTGCCTTTGCGCTGCAACAGCCCTCCAAGACCCTGATGTGGCGTTTTGACCTGGCGATTCTTTATGACGTTAAGGGTGGTCACTATATTCAGCCCGGAGTGCGTTTCAAACCCAATGGCAGTTGGACGATCGAGGGCTATGGTAATTTCTTTGATGGCAGCTCGGAGGATATGATGAGCAGTTTAGAGTGGGCCGATGAGATAGGCGTGCGAATTGGTTACCAATTCTGATAATGAAGCTTGAATCTACAGGATAAAGCTTTGCAGATAAAGGCCAGCATCTGGGTTGGCTTTTATCTGTAGGCAGAGACTGTATGCCCCGCTCTGTTTTTTGTATCGCGCGGCATTGATCGGCCTGCTTTTCATGATGTTGACTCTTTCTCAGTAGGTTCAAGCTGAAAACAGGTTGTTGATGAATAGTATGTCTGATTGAAAAGGGGTTAAAAGGTAGAGTAGTTAAGGTGAAGTGTGGATGTGGTCGCTAAAACAGGGGTTCCGATTCGTTAGTTTAGGGGGATTTACCATGCATTTACAAAAAGATAATTCTGACTGTGCGGCATCAGCCCGCATAGGTTCATTTAGCTCAGCTCGTTAAAAGACACTTCGGACACTTTCAACAGTGAAACAGAGGTATTCTTGTATGAGTTTTTCAAACAGTGAATAGCAGAGCTAGGGCGCAAGTTCGCAGCACTGTCGCCAAAAAAACTCCGTAGTATTTCAAATGATCCTCAGCAGGAAACCTCTGTTGGAGCATTGTATCGTTTGGGCGTTGGCATAAGAGCACCATACAGGAGAGGTTGGCTACTTTTTTATGGCGCGGACAGAGTTTTGTTATGTGCCAAAAAGCAGAAGTTTTAAAAGCTGTAGATGGCGGAATCTCTTCCGCCAATCAGTGGGGACTACTGAGAGGGAAGTAGTCATAGCAAATTCGCAGCATGCTACCTGGCGGTAGCAGCGGATGCAGGTCGGAGGTCGCCGAGGAAAGGGGTAATGTGACCGACGTAAGAGCAAATAAAATGTTCGATCGATTATTAATAATAACTAGAGAGGAAACCATGACAATAATAAAATATAGAGTACGGTGGATCGGAGGAGCTGTGGCTGGAATGCTGCTGTCCTCAGCACCGCTGCTTGCAGACAGCAGTGTTTCATTTTCAGGCATGATCCGTCAGGAGATGGCCTACAGTATAGGTTCACAGCAAAATCCTTTCAATCATCAAGGTAATGCTTATAACGGTGAGCCAAAATTGAATACGGTTACCGGTGAAACGATTGTCCGCCTGGACTCAGATGTTAGCCAGGATAATGACTGGAATCTGATGGCGACCCGGATAGAGTTGGATATGAATGCGCAACTGTCTGATAACTGGACCGCCTTTGTCAGGTTGCGGGGTTTTTTCGATAATAATATCTACAAAGATTATGAGGAGCCCAACCACTTTGAAATAGGCTTTTGGGGAGATTGTGGTGGTGTAGTTGAGATCTGTGATGAAAACTATATGATTGATCTGCCTGCAGCCTATCTGGATTATGGTCGTGGGCCAGTATGGTTGAGGATCGGTAACCAACAGATTGCCTGGGGGGAGTCGGTTTTTTTCCGGGTACTGGATGTCCCCAACGGGCTCGACCTGCGACGTCACTCCTTTCTGGACTGGGCTTCAGAGGAGTATGCCGATGAACGGATCTCTGCACCGGGAATAAGGGGTAGCGTACGCTTTGCGGACAGTTGGGAGCTGGAGGGCTTTGTACAACTGTTTACTCCAACCATTCTTGGTGCTGAAGGCACCCCCTATAATTTAGTCACATCGCAGTTCGTGCTTGATAATACGACAACGTTCGATGATGCGCGAGGTGACGTGACCACCGGTATTCGGTTAAAAGGCCAGGTTAATGATGCACTCAATTTACAGTTTATCGCGGTAAACCGGCGTAATTCGGATGGGGTGATAAGCTGGGGTCCTACTAATATAAAAGCTTTAGACGGTTTAGGTCTTGGGCCGCTTTCACAGCAGCCATTTGAACCAAATTTTGGTGTGCCCGGCTCTACTGCAACACGAGGGGTCGGTGCGACTACTGCGGAGGAGTTCCACGAGTATAGCTCCCGGCAGTATGTGAATGCGTCCGGTCTTGTTCATACTGCAGTCAATGATTTTCCTGCAGCGTTTGCGCTGGTGAGTGGCGCTGGCTTGCCAACAGAGATTCACGATGAGGCAACGTTCGATCTGGTTCTGGATGCACTTTTGTCGCCAGCGGTAGGGTTGGGGCCCATGCGTGGTCATCTCAAACGCAGGTATCCCTGGGAAAATGTATTTGGATTTGGCATGAACTACATGTTTTCTGCTGACCCGGAATCATTTCTCGATCAGTTGATCGTACGCTTCGAGGCGACCTATACGCCGGATAAACAGTTTACCAATAGTAGCATGTCGATACACCCTATTGAGGCGGATGAGGTTGCGGCATCTCTGGTCATAGAGAAGTACCATCGTTTTTCAGAGGCTTTTCCAGCAACCTATATGGTGTTTCAGTGGTTGCATAAGAGCGAGAGCGACATGTTTGGCAGGCATCTGAGCGGTTATAATTCGACCCACACTACGGATCCGACAGGCCGCAGTGACTTTGATGCGCTCGCCTTTGCCCTGCAGCAGCCCTCCAAGACCCTGATGTGGCGTTTTGACCTGGCGATTCTTTATGACGTTGAAGGGGGTCATTTTATTCAGCCCGGAGTGCGTTACAAGCCCAATGGTAACTGGACGGTTGAGGGTTATGGTAATTTCTTTGATGGCAGTATGCAGGATATGATGAGCAGTTTTGAATGGGCTGATGAAATAGGTGTGCGTATTGGCTATCAGTTCTGATAATGGAGTTTGAATCTGCAGATAAGATCATAAAAAAGCCGGCTGCAGAGTCGGCTTTTTTATGCGGATAGGAGCCGTATGCATTGCTTTGCCACCTGTGGGGCATCGCATCGATCGACCTGTTTTTCGTGAAGTTGACTTTCTTTCGCAGTAGGTGCAGGATAATGTTAGTTTGTTGATGAATGGTATGTCTGATTACAAGGGAGTTAAGAGGTAAAGTCGTTAACGTGAAGTATGGATGTGGTCGCTAAAATAGGGATTCCGATTTGTTGGTTTAGGGGGATTTACCATGCATTTACAAAAAGATAATTTTGACTGTGCTGCGTCAGCCCGCACAGGTTCGTTGACCTTAATTCGTTAAAAGACACTTTGGGTGCTTTCAATAGTGAAGCAGAGGTGTTTTGTATGAGCTTTTCAAGCAGTGAAAAGCAGGGTATGGGCGCTCGCCCACAAGTTTTTCGCACTCTCCCCAAAGAAAATCCCGTAGCATTTCACATGATCTTCAGATGGAAATCTCTGTTGGCGCATTGTGCCGTCTGGGCGTTGGCACGACAACGTTCTACAGGAGAGATTGACCACTTTTTTATGGTATCAATTATGCTGCGGCCAGGGTTTTGTGATGTGCCACAAAGTAAAATTTTTAAAATCTGTTGATGGTGGGATGTTTTACGCCAAGCAATGGAGGCTACTAAAATGGAGGTAGTCAAAGCAAATTCGCATTATGTCATCTATCTAGTGGTGGCAGCGGATAGTAAGCCGGAGGTTTGCCGAGGAAAGGGGTATGGCGACCAACGGAGTGCCGGGTTTTAATGCCAATTTTGTCCAGCGAGAAAGCTGAAGAAGGCAGGTTGGACTAGAGCCAGGCACAGAGGTTGGAGCGTTCATGGAGAATAACCTGACCGGAGCAAGAGAAAATAAAAAGTGTTAGATCGATTTATGATAATGTGTGGAGAGGAATTCATGATTTTACCAAAGTATAGAAAGAAGTGGGTCGGGGGGGCTGTGGCTGGAATGTTGCTGGCCTCAACGCCGCTGCTTGCAGACAGCAGTGTTTCATTTTCGGGTATGATCCGTCAGGAGATGGCCTTCAATATAGGACAGGACGATCCTTTCAATCAACACGGTAACGTTTATAACGGTAAGCCTTCACAGACCTTTTTTGGCGATTTTCGTACTCGTGGAGATTTGACTCAGGATAATGACTGGAACCTGATGGCGACCCGGATAGAAATTGATATGAACGCCCAATTGTCCAATGACTGGACCGCCTTCGTCAGGCTGAGAGGTTTCTTTGATAATAATATCTACAAAGATTATGAGGACCCCAATCACTTTGAATCTGAATTTTGGGGAGATTGCGGTGGTGCTGTAGAGATCTGTGATGAAAATTACATGGTTGATCTGCCTGCAGCTTATATTGATTATTCCCACGGACCGTTCTGGATGCGGATCGGTAACCAGCAGATCGCCCTGGGAGAATCGATCTTTTTTCGAGTGCTTGATGTGACCAATGGGCTGGATCTGCGACGCCACTCTTTTCTTGACTGGGCTTCGGAAGAGTATGCCGATGAGCGGGTTGCCTCTCCGGGGATAAGAGGTAGTGTGCGCTTTGCTGATAATTGGGAACTGGAAGCCCTGGTGCAACTGTTCAGTCCTACTATTTTTGGCGGGGAGAATACCCCCTATAATCTAGTGACGGCGCAGTTTGCACTCGATAGTTCAAGCGGGTTTGATGATGTGCGTGGAGATGTGACGACAGGAATCAGGCTAAAGGGCCAGCTTACTGATGAACTTCATGTGCAGCTTATCGCGATTAACCGGCGCAATCCGGATGGTGTCATAGGCTGGAAGGAGTCGGGCATTAACCCCTTTGCGGGCAGTACCGACCCTGGTTTGCAGTTTCTGGGGAGCCAGCTTGCTTTGCAGCCGTTTGAAGCATTGTCAGGTGGGCAGGGTGTTTTTACTGCGGCGGAATTTCACCAGTATGCTTCCAGAATGTATGTAGATGCAACCTCGTTGGTGCATACGGCCATTAATGACTTTCCGGCCCTTACCACTCTGGTGAATGTATTGGGGCAGGGGCAGCTTCCTACTAATATCGATACTAGAGATAAGGCCAGCTTGATTCTTGATTCGTTTATGGCACCATCAACGGACGGTGGGCTTGGCGATCTGCGTGGTCATATCAAGCGTACCTATCCCTGGGAAAATGTTTTTGGTTTCGGGATGAACTATATGGTTAATGCTG
>CAYYRK010000026.1:0-21589 GCA_964473915.1 uncultured Pseudomonadales bacterium | reverse complement strand
CCTCAGACCGCCTAATAGAAAACATACGCTGCTCGAACATAATGTTAAATTATTTTACGCTCAGCTTTAAAATATGAAAAAAAAGCCTGGGTTTCCATAAGCATTACATCAGCAATGATTTTTGCGGTCGATTTGAAGCCGTTAGTTGCGTACAATACGCCAGCATAAAATCTGACGTTACTGGAACACTAAATGACAACAAGACAAGAGGCTTTTAACAAGGAAGAACTACTGAGTTGCGGTCGCGGAGAGATGTTCGGCGAAGGCAATGCCCAACTCCCGATCCCCAATATGCTGATGATTGACCGAATCACAAGCATAACGGTGGATGGCGGCACCAACGGGAAAGGTGGCATCATCGCTGAACTGGATATTAACCCGGACCTATGGTTCTTTGACTGCCACTTTCCCGGAGATCCTGTCATGCCTGGCTGCCTGGGACTAGATGCCATGTGGCAGCTGCTCGGTTTTTATCTGGGCTGGATGGGACACCCCGGAAAGGGGCGGGCACTGGGTTGTGGGGCGGTTAAATTTGGCGGGCAGATCCTTCCTACTGCAAAAAAAGTCACCTACCACATCAATTTAAAACGCGTCATTTCCCGCAGCTTAACACTCGGCATTGCGGATGGCGCTCTGTCCGTTGATGGCAAGGAAATTTACACAGCCCAAGATCTAAGGGTAGGTCTGTTCAAATCAACAGACAACTTTTGAGGAGATCAATATGAAGCGTGTCGTAATAACCGGACTAGGTATCGTTTCCTGCCTCGGCAATGATAAGCAAACTGTAACCCAATCGCTGCGAGAGGGCCGCTCCGGCATCCGCTTCAAGGAAGAGTACAAACAGCTCGGCCTGCGCAGCCAGATCGCTGGCAGCATAGATCTTGACACAACAAGCCTTATCGACAGGCGCCACCGCCGCTTCATGAGCGACACCGCAGCTTATGCCTATGTGGCCATGCAGCAAGCCATCGATGACGCAAGATTGGAGCAAAGCCTTGTTTCCAACCTGCGCACGGGGCTAATCGCCGGCTCTGGGGGACCTTCGTTATCAAACATCATAGAGGTCGCGCAGGTACTACACGAAAAAGGCGTCAAGCGTCTCGGGCCCTACCGGGTACCCAAGAGCATGAGCAGCACCGTTTCAGCCTGCCTGGCCACCCCCTTTAAAATCAAGGGCGTCAATTACTCCATCACCTCGGCCTGCTCCACCAGCGCGCACTGTATCGGCAACGCCATGGAATTAATTCAGATGGGCAAGCAGGATATTATATTCGCTGGCGGCGGCGAAGAGGAGCACTGGAGTTTTACTGCTCAGTTTGACGCAATGGGGGCACTGTCTACCAAGTATAACGACACCCCGGAAAAAGCTTCGCGCGCCTATGATGCGGCCCGAGACGGCTTTGTCATAGCTGGCGGAGGCGCCATACTGGTGATCGAAGAGCGAGAACATGCACTCAAACGCGGCGCAAAAATCTACGCCGAACTGACCGGTTACGGTGCTACCTCAGATGGCTATGATATGGTGGCACCCTCGGGCGAGGGAGCAGTTCGCTGCATGCAGCAAGCGCTGGCAACAACCAAAGGGGGCATCGACTATATCAATGCTCACGGAACCAGCACACCACTGGGCGATATACAGGAGTTGAAAGCCGTACGGGAAGTTTTTGGCAACAACCTGCCAAAAATCACCTCCACGAAATCCCTGTCCGGGCACTCCCTTGGTGCAGCGGGTGCGCACGAAGCCATTTACAGCCTGCTGATGATGGAAAACAACTTTATAGCTGCATCCGCCAACATTGAAACTCTGGATACAGAAGCTGAGGGAATGCCGGTTGTAATGGAACTTGACACAACAACCAAACTCAACCAGATCATGTCTAACAGCTTTGGTTTTGGCGGCACCAATGCGTCATTAATTTTCCAACGCCATCAAGACTAATAGACATCAAACCGGCTGATTTTCTCTAGTCAGCCGGTCTCGATTTAACTCTACCCAATCACGAGATTGCGCATACAGCTCATCAAGCCCTTTATCCTGAGGATAGATTGGCGGCCCAACAACTACTCGAAGTATTCCGGAGTGTTTCAAAAAACCCTTACCAGGCCAGCATTGCCCGGCATTATGCGCGATGGGTATGATTGGCCTACCCGTCTCCATCGCCAAAAGTGCAGCCGTCTTTGAAAATTTCTTGTGCCGCCCTGGCTGTACACGCGTACCCTCCGGGAAGATAAGCACCCAAAAGCCATCCTGTAATTTTTGGGTTCCTTGCTCAACTATCTGCTTGAGCGCACTGACACGCAACCGCCGGTCAATCGCTATGGGCTTGATCAGGGCCAACGCCCAGCCAAAAAAAGGGATCATCAATAGCTCTTTTTTCAGCACAGTACAAAGAGGTGACACCAAAGTTTGCAGATAAAATGTTTCCCATTCACTCTGGTGGTTACTCACCAGAATACCCGCCTCGACGCCCGACAGGTTATCCAACCCTTCAACTCGATAACGTACACCACAACAGACCCCGAACCACCAGATTACAAAGTAGTTCAATAACCGCACAAAGCGAAATCTTTTATGCACAGAAATAAAGGGGCTTACCAGCAAGCAGAGGGACGAGTGCACCAATGTCGCCAATAAAAAAACAATATAAAACAAGATCGAGCGAATAGTCTGCATGAGCCCCTGAATCCAAAATTAACAAAAAAAATTTACCGCCTTATTCTACTTCCGGCAGTGCATGCAGCCCCGCTGCCTACCATTGCACAGCCATCTCTCTAAATTAGCAGTCCGTGCGGGCTATCCTGCCAGCTTTTAGAACATGAATCACCCAGATTTCCACCGGGTTGAGTGATCATTACAAGGAAAATGGCTGTTGGAGTAAATTTTCTGAGGCCAAAAACCCATCAGTTAAAGAGAAAATCCGAAGAAATCCCAGCAGGCTTTCTCTCAGTAGATCAACCCTAAGCTGAACAGTCTTGCCTCCCGGAGCTGGAATACCAAACACCCGCAGATACCAGCGACGTGAAGAGCACCCATACGTTAAACGGATTGCTCATCATCGCAAAGCCTTTTCACGACCCGCGCCATCTCTGGCCGCCATGGCCTCTGGCGAATACCAAAGACATCACGTATCTTATGGCAGATCATCTCCGAATTAAGTGGCCGTGGTGCGTTATAATTATAATCGGAAGTTTTTATCGGGATGAGGTTTCTGACACTAACCGTCTTATGGTGAGAAGCCTCATCGACAATTTCCTGAGCGAAACTGTACCAGTTAGTACTGCCTGATGCACAATAGTGATAGGTTCCCCAAAGAGAAGCTCCGCAACTGAGCTGTTTAATGATCGCTAACAGCACCCGGGCAATGTCGCTTGCCGGGGTGGGTACACCAAACTGGTCATCCACCACTCGCAACTCCTCCCTCTCTGAGCAAAGGCGGACGATAGTCTTAACAAAATTTGAGCGCCGATCACTAAAGACCCAGCTAACCCGCAGAATAATATGCTCAGCCAGCACCTGTCTTAATATTTCTTCACCACCCAACTTACTTTTGCCATAAACGTTGATTGGATCAGGCTGGTCAGACTCGATGTAAGGAGATTCTTTGTGCCCATTAAAGACATAGTCTGTGGAGATATGAATCAGGGGAATACCCAGCCGCTTACAGACCCTGGCAAGATTTCTGACACCCTCATGATTAACTTTAAGGCAGCTCGCCTGGTGATCTTCCGCTGCATCTACAGCAGTATATGCAGCTGCATTCACAACATAATCACACCTTGCACGCCGCAGAGTACGATACAATTTCCATTGTCGCGTAATATCCAACTCACGAGACCCAAAGGCATCGCACTCAATTCCCTCATTGCGATGCCGCTCTGCGAGAAGCTTGAATTCCTGACCGACCTGACCGTTGGCCCCCACAACAACTATCCTCACCGCTTCAGCAACTCCTAAAAAGGTATATCATCATCAAGATCATCATCGGACATACTGCCAAGCTTAGAGCTCAAATCTCCAACGTTCGCATTCGATTGATCGCCAGTACTGGGGGCTGCAGATGGCCGAAAACCGCCACTCTCTCCACCCGTACCACGGCTATCCAGCATCTGCATCTCCCTAGCAACTATCTCAGTCGTATAACGCTTAACCCCGTCTTTCTCCCACTGCTGAGTACGTAATGAACCTTCAATATAGACTTTAGACCCTTTCTTCAAATACTCTCCGGCAATTTCACCCAGACGATTAAAAAATACCACCCTATGCCACTCGGTGCGCTCCTGCTGCTGCCCCGTCTGCTTATCTTTCCAGCCCTCACTGGTCGCCAGAGTGACATTGGTCACAGCCCCGCCTGAAGGCAAATATCGAGTTTCTGGATCCGACCCACAATTTCCTATCAATATCACCTTGTTGACTCCGCGTGCCATTTTCTTCTCCTAATTAAAATAAAGTCCGCTATACCCGATCAATCCATAATTTAGGGTAAAAGACGATAGTAGCAGATACCTGACCATGATAAAACGCTCGGTTTATCCACCAAGGCAATCGGACAAAAAATACAGGTCCATATCTTGTGTAACCGCAAATGATTAACACTTATAATATTCGTTTTGGCTGGAAAAAAGCTCCATGAAAAATATCGTTGTTCGCGGTGCGCGCACGCATAACCTGAAAAATATTGACTTGGACATACCTCGGGATCAACTGGTCGTAATTACAGGCCTGTCAGGCTCAGGGAAATCATCTCTGGCATTTGACACTCTTTACGCAGAGGGACAGCGTCGCTACGTTGAATCACTGTCGACCTACGCCCGTCAGTTCCTGTCAATGATGGAAAAACCCGATGTTGATCATATAGAGGGGCTATCTCCCGCTATCTCTATTGAACAAAAAGCCACATCACACAACCCCAGGTCAACCGTGGGCACCACTACAGAGATCTATGACTATTTGCGTCTGCTATTTGCTCGGGCTGGAGAACCACGCTGCCCTGATCATGACCTTCCCCTGCAAGCTCAAACAGTAAGTCAGATGGTAGATCAGGTGATGGAATTACCCGGAGATAAAAAATTCATGATGTTGGCCCCTGTCATCCAAAACAGGAAGGGTGAACATCTGCTGCTACTGAATGACCTGAGAACCCAGGGTTTTATCAGGGTTCGCATTAACGGCCTGGTCATTGAACTGGATACCCTGCCCTCTCTAGACAAAAACCGTAAACATAACATTGACGTAATCATCGACCGCTTCCGGGTGCGCGAAGATCTACAACTACGGCTGGCTGAGTCATTCGAAACCTGCCTGAATCTGAGTAACGGCACCGCCAAGGTAGTTGCCATGGATCCCGAGGGAGATGAGGCCGAACTACTATTTTCCTCTCTCTTTGCATGCCCAAAATGCGGACATAGCATTGCGGAGCTGGAGCCGCGAATGTTCTCCTTCAACAACCCGGCTGGAGCCTGCCCAGACTGCGATGGCCTGGGGGTAATGCAATTCTTTGATCAGAGCAGGGTCATTAGCCAGCCAGAACTCAAGATAGCCGAAGGTGCTATTCGTGGCTGGGATAGACGCAACCCCTACCACTTCCAGATGCTAACCAGCGTAGCCAAACATTATAACGAAAGTCTAAGCCAGCCTTTTTGCGAACTCTCACCAACCCTCCAGCAGGTCATCCTGTACGGTAGTGGTGAGGAGAAGATAACATTTCAGCATCTAACCGAAAAGGGCGAGCTAATACAAAGAACAGATCCCTTTGAAGGCGTTCTGCCCAACCTAACGCGACGTCATAAGGATACCGAATCGCAGATGGTGCGTGATGATCTGGCGAAGTTCCTCAGTGAACAGGCCTGCCTGAGCTGCGGAGGATCTCGACTTAAACGCGATGCGCGCCACGTATTTGTAGCCCAATACAACCTGCCGTCCCTGTGCTGCCTGCCTGTAGGCCGCGCACTGGAATGCTTCAACAACCTCAGACTGACCGGTAGTCGGCAGAAAATTGCCGACAAGATTATTCAGGAAATCATGCAGCGCCTGTCTTTTTTGGTCAATGTAGGACTGGATTATCTCACTCTAGATCGTAGTGCAGAAACTTTGTCAGGCGGCGAGGCTCAGCGAATCAGGCTAGCCAGTCAGATCGGTGCGGGCCTGGTCGGCGTCATGTATGTACTTGATGAGCCCTCAATCGGATTGCACCAACGTGACAATGAACGCCTGCTCAGCACCCTTCTACATCTTCGTGACCAGGGCAATAGTGTTATTGTTGTCGAGCACGACGAGGAGACCATACGAACAGCAGATCACGTCATAGATATCGGTCCAGGTGCCGGAATTCATGGGGGGTCTATTGTTGCCCAGGGCACTCCGGAAGCCATACTTGCATGCAACGAGTCAATTACTGCCCAATACTTGACCGGAAAACGTGCTATCAAAATCCCCGAGGAACGCCATGTCTATAATCAGGAAAAAACGTTACTCCTTGAAGGGGTAAGTGGCAACAACTTAAAGTCCATTACAGTGGAGATTCCGCTGGGGCTAATCACCTGCATCACCGGCGTTTCAGGTTCTGGGAAATCGACCCTGGTCAACGATACGCTGTATCCCGTCGCCGCCACTGTGCTGAACAAAGCATCAACGCTCAAGGCCGCACCCTTCAAGGAGATCAGCGGTCTTAAGCATTTGGATAAGGTTGTAGACATCGACCAGAGTCCTATAGGCAGAACTCCTCGTTCCAATCCTGCTACATACACTGGATTATTTACACCCATCCGAGAACTTTTTGCCGCCACCCACGAAGCTCGATCAAGGGGTTACAAATCAGGACGATTCAGCTTTAATGTCAAGGGTGGCCGCTGCGAAGCCTGTCAGGGTGACGGCATGATCAAGGTGGAGATGCATTTTTTACCCGATATCTACGTTCCTTGTGACACTTGCAAGGGTAAGCGTTACAGCCGTGAAACCCTGGACATAAAATATAAAGGTAAAACAATCCATCAGATTTTGAATATGACCGTTGAAGATGCCCGAGAATTTTACAGCGCAGTGCCCGCCATTACCCGAAAATTGCAAACTCTGATTGATGTTGGCCTTTCCTATATCCACCTGGGGCAGGCCGCTACTACCCTGTCCGGTGGAGAAGCGCAACGAATCAAGCTGGCTAGAGAGCTGTCCAAGAGGGATACAGGGAAAACCCTCTATATTCTAGATGAACCCACTACAGGCCTGCATTTCTATGATATCGAACAGTTACTCGATGTGCTGCATCGATTGCGTGATCATGGCAACACTGTAATTGTTATTGAGCATAATTTAGATGTTATAAAAACTGCCGACTGGATTATTGACCTTGGGCCAGAAGGAGGGGACGGAGGCGGGTCAATTGTTGCAACAGGAACCCCTGAGGATGTTGCGCAGGTTAAATCATCCCACACTGGACGCTTCCTTCAGCCATTTTTCAACAAGAAATTCTCATCCTAAAACCCTGCCAAGCCGTAAGGAACTGTACAATATTATGATTCGTATAAATATATTGCACGTCCACTCGCACTCAGCAATCTAGGATAAGCTGGCAGGATCAACAGGCATAAAAAAACCGGGAACACCCGGCTTCTCTATGCCTTTAATATCAGGCCAATTCTTAAGTTCTAGTCATCATTTTCATGACTGTCATCATCGAATTCATCTTCTGAGACAGGCCGGTCAACAAGCTCTATGTAAGCCATAGGCGCATTATCTCCAGTTCTATTACCGCACTTTAGAATGCGCGTATAACCACCCGGGCGCTCCACATAGCGCGGACCCAGCTCATTAAATAGTTTCCCTACCGCCTCTTTGCTGCGCAGGCGATCAAAAGCCAAGCGGCGATTTGCCCCCGTATCAGTTTTTGCTAAGGTTATCATGGGCTCCGCTACTCGGCGCAGCTCCTTTGCCTTTGGCAAGGTGGTTTTGATTATTTCGTGTTCAACCAAAGAAAGAGTCATGTTTTTAAACATGGCCTGACGGTGTGAACTGGTGCGGTTTAAATGGCGACCACTTTTACGATGACGCATCTTATAATTCCCTAAAAATAAACTTTATCAATCGCGCCGGGCGAGAACCCGGTCATCATTTTTTAGCCTTGTTGGTGGCCAATTTTCGAGACGCATACCCAGAGAGAGCCCCTTGGACGCCAGCACGTCCTTGATCTCAGTCAGAGACTTTTTCCCAAGATTCGGCGTCTTCAGCAAATCTACTTCAGTTCGCTGAATCAGGTCACCAATATAGTAAATATTTTCAGCTTTCAGGCAGTTAGCCGATCTTACAGTCAACTCCAGATCGTCAACCGGACGTAACAGAATGGGATCAACCTCTTCCTCGTCTTCCTCTTGCTCTGGCTCTTTGTCAGCTTCCAGATCAACAAAGGCGATCAGCTGTTGCTGCAGGATAGTGGCAGCACGACGTATGCATTCTTCAGGATCAATAGTACCATTAGATTCAATATCTAGAATTAGCTTATCCAGATCGGTACGTTGCTCGACACGAGCGCTTTCAACCACATAAGCAATCCGGCGGATCGGGCTAAAGGCTGCATCTAATTGCATCGTTCCAATGGGCCGACTTTCGTCCTCTGAAAAACGAGTGCCTGCCGCTTCGTAACCCCGCCCTTGTATGACCTTGATGGTCATATTCAGCTCACCCTTGTCATTAAGGGTAGCGATAAGGTGTTCAGGATTAGCGATCTCAACATCATGGTCAAGCAGGATATCTCCTGCCACTACCGGACCAGCACCCTTTTTTCGCAGTGATAGCACGGCCTCTTCACGAGTGTGCATCACAACAGCTACACCTTTCAGGTTCAACAGGATGTCGATCACATCTTCCTGAATACCTTCTATAGTGCTGTATTCGTGCTGCACACCCTCAATGGTGACCTCAACAATAGCTGCGCCAGGCATCGAGGATAACATAATCCGCCTCAATGCATTTCCCAGCGTATGGCCGAAGCCCCGCTCAAAGGGTTCAAGCAGAACCTTAGCATGATTTTCGCTAATAGATTCTACCTGGATATGCTTGGGTGTTAAAATTTCTGTAACTGGTCGTTGCATGCTCAACCCTATCATTAAAAACTGTTACTTAGAATACAGCTCGACAATGAGGTTCTCATTGATCTCAGCTGGTAGATCACTTCTAGCGGGCACCTCTTTAAATTGCCCTTCCATCTTGCTGGAATCAACTTCTACCCACTCGGGATATCCTCTTTGCCCCGCCAGATCCATCGCGGATTTAATGCGCAGCTGGTTTTTTGCCTTTTCCCGAATCGAAATTACATCTCCAGCCTGTACCTGATAAGACGCAATGTTTACGGTTTGACCATTAACCAGTACACTTTTATGGGATACCAGCTGACGTGACTCAGCTCGTGTTGAGCCAAAACCCATCCGGTAAACCACATTATCCAAGCGACTTTCCAGGAGTTGCAGCAGATTCTCACCTGTAGCGCCCTTACGGTGCGCTGCCGCTTTGTAATAATTACGGAACTGTCGTTCAAGCACACCATAGATGCGGCGAACCTTCTGTTTTTCCCTTAACTGTAAACCGTAATCTGAGATTCGGGTCCGTCTTGCGCCATGCACACCTGGCACAGTATCTGCCTTGCACTTGGAATCAAGCGGCCTTACACCACTTTTCAAAAAAAGATCGGTGCCTTCTCGTCGAGACAGTTTACAGGTTGGACCTATATAGCGAGCCATACAATCGTCTCCTGATTAAACGCGGCGTTTCTTGGGGGGACGGCAACCATTATGAGGAATGGGCGTCACGTCCGTAATACTGTTAATCTTATATCCGACGGCATTCAAAGCCCGCACGGCAGATTCTCTTCCAGGGCCAGGGCCTTTCACACAAACATCCAGATTTTTCAAGCCATACTCAGTTGCAGCATTACCCGCTCTCTCGGCTGCAACCTGCGCAGCGAAAGGCGTGCTTTTTCTAGAGCCACGAAAACCAGACCCACCTGACGTTGCCCAGCTCAGGGTATTACCCTGGCGGTCGGTGATGGTGATAATGGTGTTATTGAAAGATGCGTGAATATGTGCCACGCCATCAGTAACTGTCTTTTTGATCTTCTTGGTCTTACGAGCAGGCTTTGCCATACTAAATTACCCTGTTAAATTCTTTTGCAATACTACTTGCGAATCGGTCTTTTTGGCCCCTTACGAGTCCGTGCGTTAGTCTTTGTTCTCTGACCATTCACCGGCATATTACGGCGATGCCGAATACCCCGATAACAACCCAGATCCATTAACCGCTTGATATTCATATTAACTTCGCGGCGCAGATCACCCTCTACGGTCCGTTCAGCCACTGCTGTTCGAAAGGCATCCAGTTGCGCCTCAGAGAGACTTCCAACCTTGGCGGTGGGCTCTACTCCTGTATCTGCACAGATACTACGTGCTGAGGTAGAACCAATACCATAGATATAGGTCAGTGATATCACTGCGTGTTTATTGTCCGGGATATTAACGCCTGCTATACGGGCCATTAAAACTAACTCCAATTTTGCGTCTTTTTACGTAGCCCAAATGCCTCGGCCACCTGACAAAATGATTTAAAATCTGCGGGCCTCAAAGGGCGCCAAAGCATACAGTCTGACTATGTATAAATCAAGACAATTGCCAACTTATGCTTACCCACTCAATCAGCTTCCAGTCACTATCCCTGGCGCTGCTTGTGCCGCGGTTCTGCCTTACAAATTACTCGAACCACACCGCGCCGCTTAACAAGCTTACAGTTCCGGCAGATCCGTTTTACAGATGCACGTACTTTCATCTTTATCTCCAATAAAATCTAACGCAACAAACCACTACCGCCGTACCCTTTAAGGTTCGATTTATTCAGTAATGACTCATATTGATGGGACATCAAGTGGGACTGGACCTGAGACATAAAGTCCATTACAACCACTACGATTATGAGTATTGATGTACCGCCAAAATAAAAGGGGACGTTCGCCGCATTAATCAGCAGTAACGGCAACAATGAAACCAGAGTTATGTATATTCCTCCAAACAGCGTCAGCCGGGTCATCACTCCATCAACATAGTTAGCAGACTGCTCTCCTGGTCGAATTCCAGGGATAAAAGCACCTGAACGCTTCAGATTATCTGCCACATCTCGCGGATTAAACATCAAAGCCGTGTAGAAGTAGCAAAAGAACATAATAAAGCCCGCAAAAAGGATGAGATAGAGCGGCTGTCCTGGCGCTATTAACAGCGAAGCCTCCTGCAGCCATCCTAACCCTTCGCCCTGACCGAACCACTGGCCAATAGAGGCAGGAAACAGCAGGATGCTAGAGGCAAAAATTGGGGGAATTACCCCAGCCATATTCACTTTTAAAGGCAGATGGCTAGTCTGCGCTGCGTACATTTTCTTACCCTGCTGACGCTTAGCATAATTAATGGTAATACGCCGTTGCCCCCGCTCAACAAAAACGATAAAAGCGATGGTTGCGACAGCAACAAAGCCAACAGCCAATAGCAATAAAATATTAATGTCACCTTGCCGTGCAGACTCGAAAGACTGACCAATCGCTCCCGGCAATCCTGCTACAATGCCGGCAAAGATCAGCAAAGAGATACCGTTTCCAATGCCTCGCTCAGTAATCTGTTCGCCTAGCCACATCAGAAATACTGCGCCACAGACCAAGGTAGTAATCGCCACAAAATAAAAACTGTAAGTGGTCCCGAAAGAGATACCCTGATTTGCAAGACCCACTGACATACCCGTCGACTGGATCAACGCCAGAACCACGGTACCATAACGTGTGTACTGACTGATCTTGCGACGCCCCGCCTCACCCTCTTTCTTTAACTGTTCAAGGTGGGGGCTTACGGCAGTCATTAGCTGCATGATGATGGAAGCAGAGATATAGGGCATAATGCCCAGGGCAAAGATACTCATGCGCTCCAGTGCACCACCGGAGAACATATTGAAAACACCCAATATGGTACCCTGGTTCTGTTCAAACATCTGCGCCAGCCGATCTGGATTAATACCAGGAACTGGGATGTGGGCACCAATACGGTAGACAACTATCGCCAGCAGTACAAATCGCAAACGCCGCCAGAGCTCACCGAGACCCGACTGCTTTCCTGGCACAGAAGACTTGACCATTTATTCCTCTATCTTCCCGCCAACAGCTTCTATAGCAGCTCGCGCACCCTTGGTAACGCCAATTCCACGCAGAGTCACAGGTTTCGTAATCTCACCAGACAGAATTACTTTAGCAACCTTAGTATTATCAGGCACAATATCCGCTTTTTTCAGCGCATCTAAATCAACCACTTCTGACTCTACCAACGCTAATTCGTGCAGCCTTATTTCATGCCTAAAGGGTGCTTTGCGTGATGCAAAGCCAAATTTTGGCAAACGGCGTTGTAATGGCATCTGGCCGCCTTCAAAACCCGGCTTAACGCTACCACCAGAACGAGATTTTTGACCCTTGTGGCCTCGACCCGCAGTTTTTCCTGAACCACTACCAATACCTCTACCCACTCGTTTCGCAGAGGGCTTTGAACCTGTCGCTGGTCTTAATGAATTAAGCCACATTTTACTCTCCTGCCACACTAACCATATAGTAAACTTTATTAATCATGCCTCGTACAGACGGCGTGTCTTCCAGCTCAACCGTATGCCCTATACGTCGCAAACCCAGGCCACGCACAGTCTCTCTATGCTTAGGCAAACGTCCTATGGTACTGCGCGTCAGGGTTACCTGTATTTTTTTTTCCTTAGCCATAATGCTACTCCACTACTTCTTCGACTGGCTTACCGCGTTTGGCAGCAATATCGGCTGGTGACCTCATATGCTGCAGCCCTTCAAAGGTTGCTCGCACTACGTTAACCGGGTTGGTCGAACCATAACATTTAGCAAGAACATTCTGAACGCCTGCTAGCTCCAGCACTGCCCTCATCGCACCACCGGCAATAATTCCGGTACCTTCCGATGCTGGCTGCATGTATACCTTGGAAGCACCATGACGGCCTTTCAGCGGATATTGCAGAGTGTTGCCATTCAGATTGACGCTAATCATATTTCTGCGCGCTGATTCCATCGCCTTTTGGATAGCAACAGGCACCTCTCGCGCCTTACCACGTCCGAAACCAACCCGTCCGTTGCCATCACCAACCACGGTCAATGCGGTAAAGCCAAAAACACGACCTCCCTTAACCACTTTGGCGACACGGTTTACCTGTACCAGTTTTTCCTGCAGATCTACGCCAGTTTGCTCGTTATTTGCCATGATTTAACCCTTAAAATTCCAGACCAGCTTCGCGTGCGGAGTCCGCTAGAGCCTTGATCCGTCCGTGATATTTGTGTCCAGAACGATCAAAAGCTACTGTATTAATCCCCGCCGCTTTGGCGCGCTCGGCAATGAGGGCACCCACTTTTCCCGCTGCCTCTACATTACCGGTCTTGTCAGCTCTCAGACTTTTATCCAAAGTCGATGCACTAACCAGCACCTCCGATCCTGATGGAGATATGATCTGTGCATAGATGTGAACCGGTGTACGGTTGACACACAGTCGGTGTATTCCCATCTCACCTATTTTGTAACGCACTTTTTTGCTACGGCGCTGACGGGCAACTTTTTTATCACTCATACGACTACCTATTTCTTCTTAGCTTCTTTGCGATGTACACGCTCATCGGCATACTTAACACCCTTACCCTTGTAGGGTTCAGGCGGCCTAAAAGCTCTAATTTCTGCCGCAACCTGGCCAACCCGCTGTTTATCGATGCCACTGATAACAATCTGTGTCTGACTGGGTGTTTGTGCTGTTATACCTTCTGGCAACTGATAATTAACCGGATGGGAAAAACCCAAGGTGAGGTTAACCACACTACCTGCCACTTTGGCCCGATAACCAACCCCTACCAGCTCAAGCTTTTTCTCAAAGCCTTGCGTCACACCCTGCACCATGTTGTTAACATTGGCCCGTGTGGTGCCACTCATGGCTCGAGCCTTCTTGGCCTGAGTCCGTGCTGAAAACTTTAATTTTCCGTCTTCCTGTTTGATCTCCACATCTGGGTGTAGCTCAAGGACCAAAGATCCCTTACTTCCCTTTACGGTCAGATCTTGATCGCTGAGTATAACCTCAACACCAGAAGGTAGTTCAACAGGATTATTCGCTACTCTAGACATATTCTATATCCTAGAAAACTGTACAAATAACTTCACCACCAACACCCGCTGCCTTTGCAGCTTTGTCGGTCATCACGCCCTTGGATGTGGAGATGATTGACACCCCCAAGCCACCCATGATTCTAGGCAGTTCATCCTGGCCCTTATAAAGACGCAAGCCTGGGCGGCTGGCCCGCTTGATCTTTTCAATGACAGGTTTACCATCAAAATATTTCAAGTCAATACTGAGGCTCGGCTTGATGGTGTCGCCATCAACAGAATAATCGACAATATAGCCTTCTTCTTTGAGTACACGGGCAACTGATACCTTCATTTTAGAAGAAGGCATGGTCACTGAAGGCTTTGCTGCCATCTGGCCATTACGAATACGGGTAAACATATCCGCGAGTGTATCTTGCATGCTCATCTGATCTGCGCTCCTAAAAATTCTTGACTATTGCTACCAGCTGGACTTTTTCAAGCCAGGAATATCTCCGCGCATGGCGGCTTCGCGCAGCTTATTACGGCCCAATCGGAATTTGCGATATACCCCGTGTGGTCTACCAGTGAGCTGACAGCGATTCCGCAAACGCACAGCACTGGCATCACGCGGCATTTTTTGAAGTTTTTCCTGCGCATCCCAGCGCTCTTCATCACTCAACTGCAGATCTTTAATGATCGCCTTCAATGCAGCACGCTTTACCGCGTATTTGGCCACCGTACGTTCACGCTTTTTTTCGCGCTCAATCATGGAAAGCTTTGCCATAGTATTTTGACCCTACTCTTTGAAAGGAAAGTTCAACGCTTTTAATAAAGCCCGACCTTCTTCATTGGTATTCGCCGTGGTAGTTACTGTAATATCCAGCCCACGAATCTTGTCGATCTTGTCATAATCTATTTCCGGAAAGATGATCTGCTCCCGAACACCCATACTATAATTTCCTCGCCCATCAAAGGACTTGGGGCTCAGGCCACGAAAGTCGCGTATACGCGGAATCGCAACATCGATCAATCGATCTAGAAACTCCCACATACGGTCATTACGTAAGGTCACTTTACAACCTATAGGGTAACCTTGACGTACCTTAAAGCCTGCGATGGACTTACGAGCCTTCGTCACCAGTGGTTTTTGGCCGCCAATCAGCGCCATATCGCCCAAGGCTTTTTCTATCAACTTCTTGTCGCCTATCGCCTCTCCGACACCCATATTCAGCGTCACCTTAGTGATCTTGGGTACCTGCATAATGTTCTTATAGCCAAACTGCTCTCGCAATCCGGATACAGTATCAACTTTGTAAAGCTCTCTTAATCTAGACATCTCGAATCCCGGTCACTATTAAGCATCAATGGTTTCTTGGTTCGACTTGTAAATCCTAACCTTTGAACCATCTTCAAGAATTTTAAATCCCACTCGATCTGCTTTTTCGGTTGCATTATTAAAAATTGCAACATTGGAAATATGGATTGAAGCTTCCTTTTCTACAATGCCGCCAGGAACACCGCGCTGAGGGTTAGGCTTGGTATGGCGCTTAACCATATTGATCCCTGAGACGACCAAACGGTCGTTCTGCAAGAACTTTGCTACCTTGCCCTTTTTACCCTTATCGCGCCCGGCGATAACGATCACTTCGTCATTTCGTTTAATCTTGCCCATCATCGGTCTCTCGATTATCTGTCCGCTTATAGCACTTCCGGCGCCAATGAAACAATTTTCATAAACTTTTCACCACGCAGTTCACGCGTTACCGGCCCAAAAATACGGGTTCCAATCGGTGCATTCTGCTGATTAAGCAAAACCGCAGCGTTACCATCAAAACGGATGATGGAACCATCGGCACGCCGCACTCCCTTTCTAGTGCGAACCACTACTGCATTCAGCACCTGGCCTTTTTTAACCCGGCCACGCGGTATCGCTTCTTTGACTGTCACCTTGATAACGTCACCAATACGTGCATAACGACGGTGCGAGCCGCCCAGCACCTTGATACACATCACTCTGCGTGCACCGCTGTTGTCAGCGACATCGAGCATTGATTCTGTTTGAATCATTGGTTACTCCAAAACTACACATTGTTTTTGACTAAGCCCCTGCGACAGAAGTCCAGCAAGCTTGCCCTGTCGTTAAATTTCTAGTGCTCTTTTTTCAATACGATCCAGCATCCAGGATTTTGTTTTGGATATGGGGCGTGATTCCTTGATGGTCACCAGATCACCTATGCGGCACTGGTTCTCTTCATCATGCGCTCGCATCTTGGTAGAACGGTTCATATACTTACCGTAAACAGGATGTTTAATTTTACGCTCAATCAGCACCACAATGGACTTATCCATCTTGTCACTCACTACCTTACCAGTAACAGTGCGTGCATTTACTTGTTCGGTCATATTCAGTTACCTGTCTTCTGTGATAACACTGTCTTGACACGTGCAATATCTTTTCGTGCCAGAGTTACCAGGTGAGTCTGACTGAGCTGGCCTGTGGCCTGCTGCACACGCAGATTAAATTGCTCCAGGCGCAAAGCTATCAACTCATCACTCAGCTCGTCCACCGACTTTTCACGTAAATCAGCTGCTTTCATCACATCACCGTCCGCGTTACAAAGGTAGTTGCCAGCGGCAATTTTGCCGCTGCCAGAGAGAAGGCCTCTCGGGCCATACTTTCCGATACGCCTTCCATTTCATAAAGGACTCGTCCTGGCTGGATTTGGCACACCCAGTATTCTACATTACCCTTACCTTTACCCTGCCTGACTTCCAGAGGTTTTTTCGTAATCGGCTTATCGGGAAAGATTCTTATCCAAATCTTTCCGCCCCGCTTAATATGACGTGTCATGGTTCTACGAGCGGCCTCAATCTGCCGGGCCGTAATCCGGCCACGACCCGTAGCCTTGAGCCCATACTCGCCAAAACTGACTTTACTGCCTCTAAGCGCCAAACCACGATTGCGGCCTTTCATGGCTTTGCGAAATTTTGTACGTTTCGGTTGTAACATCGGTACTATTCCTTACCAGTCCTTACCTGTTAGCGAGAGCGTCCGCTCTTTTTCTTGACGCTTTCTCTTTCAGCCCTTACTTGTTCGATGCCACCGAGAATCTCCCCTTTGAATATCCATACTTTGACACCAATAATGCCATAAGTAGTGGATGCTTCACTGGTTCCATAGTCCACGTCAGCTCTGAGAGTATGCAAAGGTACACGACCTTCCCGGTACCACTCTGAGCGGGCGATCTCGGCGCCGCCAAGACGGCCACCAACCTGAATTTTAATGCCTTCGGCTCCAAGGCGGATCGCATTTTGCACCGCTCTTTTCATAGCTCGACGGAACATTACACGCCGCTCTAATTGATTCGCAACGCCATCTGCAACAAGCTGCGCATCGAGTTCAGGCTTGCGCACCTCTTCTATATTAATCTGCACAGGAACTTTCATCATGCGCGTCAATACATCTCTTAACTTGGCTACATCTTCACCCTTTTTGCCGATAACAATACCTGGGCGCGCGGTATAGATAGTAACGCGAGCATTTTGTGCTGGGCGCTCTATGAGGACACGACTGACTGACGCTTGTTTTAGAGCACCTTTCAGGTATTCGCGTACCGCAAGATCACTCAGCAGATTCTCAGCATACTGTTTGCCATTGGCATACCAGATTGAATTATGATCCTTGACTATGCCCAGCCTGATGCCCGTTGGATGTACTTTCTGGCCCATCTAAATCCCCAATTCTTGGTTAGCTATCTGCAACTTTTAAAGTGATATGACAGGATCTTTTTAAGATACGATCCGCCCGACCCTTAGCTCTTGTCTTGATGCGCTTCATAGTCGTGCCTTCATCGACAAATATGGTTGAAATTTTCAGATCATCCACATCCGCACCATCATTATTTTCTGCGTTTGCTATTGCTGAGTTCAGCAATTTTTTGATAATTGCCGCGCTCTTTTGCGGGCTAAATGTCAATAAATCAAGTGCATCACCTACCGGTTTGCCGCGAATCATATCCGCCACTAACCTGGCTTTTTGCGGTGATACTTGCACCCCTTTATGTTTTGCCATGGTTTCCATCATACGATCCTCTAGCGTTTTGCCTTCTTATCTGCAGCATGACCACGATAGGTTCTGGTCGCAGCAAACTCACCCAGCTTATGGCCCACCATATCTTCCGAGATAAAAACCGGAACATGCTGGCGCCCATTATGCACAGCGATGGTCAAACCGACAAAATCAGGAAATACTGTCGAACGACGAGACCAGGTCTTTATAGGTCGCTTGTCCTTCGTCTCAAGTGCAACCTCAACCTTCTTCATCAAATGAAGGTCTACAAAAGGGCCTTTCTTTAAGGAACGTGGCACAATTTTATCCTCTTACTTATCTTTTACTTGGCAGAACGCTTGCGCACTACCAGTTTGTCTGTTCGCTTGTTGCTGCGGGTTTTATATCCTTTTGCAGGCACACCCCAAGGACTGACCGGATGACGACCACCCGAGGTCTTGCCTTCACCACCACCATGCGGGTGATCAACTGGATTCATGGCTACACCACGCACCGTAGGCCTGACACCTCTCCAGCGAGACGCGCCCGCCTTGCCCAATCGCCGCAAGTTGTGCTCGCTGTTGGAAACTTCACCTATAGTCGCTCTACACTCTGCAAGCACCTTGCGCATCTCACCTGATCGTAATCTCAGGGTGCAATATGAACCCTCCCGAGCCACAAGTTGCGCGGAAGTCCCTGCACTACGAGCGATTTGAGCGCCTTTAGCGATTTTCATTTCAACACAGTGGACAATCGTACCAACCGGTATATTTCTCAGCGGAAGCGCATTGCCCACTTTAATCGGCGCATCAACTCCAGACTGAACCACATCTCCGACACCCATTTTTTTTGGTGCGATAATATAATGTCGCTCACCGTCAGCATAAAGCAGCAACGCTATTAATGCCGATCGGTTAGGATCATATTCAAGGCGTTCAATCTTAGCAGGAATTCCATCCTTGATACGGCGAAAATCGATAATACGATAATGCTGCTTATGGCCACCACCACGATGACGTGTGGTTATACGACCCGTGTTTCCACGCCCACCTGTTTTACTTTTCTTTTCTATCAGCGCCGCATGAGGTGCACCTTTGTGCAATTCCGGATGAACAACCTTAACAACGTGACGACGTCCAGGGGAGGTTGGCTTGCATTTTATGATTGGCATTGGTTACCCCTTTTCCACACTGCTCGAAAAGTCGATATCCTGACCTTCCTGCAAACGAACATAGGCCTTACGTACATCGCTCTTTTTTCCCATCCCGAAGCGGCCCCTTTTTGTTTTACCCTTGATATTCACCACCTGAACACCTTCAACCTTAACATTAAAAAGCTTCTCTACAGCTTGCTTAATCTCCGGTTTGGTAGCGTCAGCCGCCACCTTGAATGTGACCTGGTTATTAGCCTCAGCTATCATGGTCGCCTTTTCAGAGATGTGCGGTCCACGCAACACCTCATACAATCTTTCCTGATTCATCCTAATAACTCCTCAAACTTTTTGAGGGCTGGGATAGTGATCAATACCTTCTCGTATGCCACCAGGCTGACAGGGTCAGTACCAGCTACATCCAGCACTTCAACCTGCGGCAAATTTCGTGCCGCCAGATATAAATTTTCATCCACCTGCTCAGAAACAACCAAAACACTTTTAGAAAGATCGTATTCCTGCAACTTGGCAGCGATCATCTTCGTTTTTGGCTGCTCTATACTAATGTCTTCCACAACAATCAGCCGATCCTGACGAACTAGTTCAGAAAGGATGGAGCGCATCGCTCCACGATACATCTTACGATTAACTTTCTGCGAAAAGTCTCTTGGCTTAGCGGCAAATGTAACACCACCACCACGCCAGATAGGGCTGCGAATAGTCCCTGCACGCGCACGACCCGTGCCTTTCTGCCGCCACGGCTTACGACCACCACCCTGAACTTCAGACCGGGTTTTCTGTGCTTTACTGCCCTGTCGCCCAGCCGCCATATAAGCTGTTACAACTTGATGAACCAAAGCTTCGTTAAACTCTCTGCCAAATGTAACCTCAGAGACTTCAACTTGCGCACTGTCGGCGCCTGTAATAGATAAATTCATACTCTGTTAATCCCCTCTAACCGGCCTTAACCGCAGATCTAACCAGCACATCACCGCCAGGAGCACCCGGCACCGCGCCTTTGATCAGCAACAGGTTGCGATCGACATCTACTCTGACCACTTCGAGATTCTGCACTGTAACACGCTCAGCCCCCATATGACCGGACATCTTCTTGCCTTTAACGACACGTCCAGGGGTCTGACATTGACCAATAGAACCAGGAGCACGGTGCGAAACAGAGTTGCCATGGGTGGCATCTTGCATACTGAAATTCCAGCGCTTGATCGCACCAGCAAAACCCTTACCTTTTGACTGCCCGGTAACATCGATTTTTTGCCCCGGCTCAAATACAGCCACAGTCACCTCGTCACCCAGATTCAACGCTTCAAGTTCAGATTCGGAAACACGGCTTTCGACAAGCACACGCCCAGCTGCAACTTTAGCTTTGGCATAGTGCCCAATCAGCGGCTTTGTCAAATGAGAGGATTTGCGCTCGCCTGCGGCAAGCTGTACTGCGCAGTAGCCATCTTGGGCTACCGTTTTGAGTTGCGTCACGCGGTTGGGGTCAATCTCGATGACAGTGACAGGTATGGAAGTACCTTCATCAGTGAAAACGCGGGTCATACCGCTTTTCCGTCCGACTATTCCAATAGTCATATTAACCTCGATAACCAGTGTGTACGGGACTTTAACCCTCTACGGTCGCGCTTCTCAGCGCATTCCACTGAATGAATAATTAAGTATTAAACCCTAAAATCAGCCCAAGCTGATCTGAACATCGACACCTGCCGCAAGATTAAGCTTCATCAAAGCGTCAACCGTCTTCTCGGTTGGCTCTACGATCTCCATCATGCGCTTGTGTGTCCGTATCTCATACTGATCTCTAGCATCCTTGTTGACATGCGGGGAGATCAACACAGTAAACTTTTCTTTGCGAGTTGGGAGAGGGATAGGCCCACGTATTTGAGCGCCTGTCCGCTTAACTGTCTCAACAATCTCTTGAGTAGATGCATCAATCAGCCGGTGGTCAAACGCTTTAAGCCGAATTCTAATTTTCTGATTTTGCATTAACTAATACTCCAACAAACAGCTAATTTATTTAAACTTCTATCGAAGCTTTTTGCCACCACCTCAAAAATAGGGAAGCGCATTGTATGTGCCCGCCCCCCATGTGTCAAGCATGCCAGCTATAAATGTTCCACTAAAAAAAGGGGTCGGTGAAAACCCTCTTTTTTTAAACAAGATCTATCGTCAAATCACTCGATGATCTTGCTGACAACACCCGCACCGACTGTGCGGCCACCTTCTCTAAT
>CAYYRK010000025.1:18800-22003 GCA_964473915.1 uncultured Pseudomonadales bacterium | reverse complement strand
GAAAACTATACGCACCAGATTGGGGCGTATCTATATCGGCGTACAAATTACGCACCACACAACATCACTCACCACCCTACTTAATGGCGCCTATCAGGCGATATCACAACAAAAAACAATAAACTTAAACCCTGTAATTTTAATAGGTTAGCCATTTTTGTGCGGCCAAAAACACATCATGGCACCAATTTTGCTTGGTAGGCTTAACAGGAAGATAAGAGGTTCTTGTAACTGATCAAACCTCATCATACTCCAAACAACTGGCCGCTTAGCAGGAGCAACCAAACATGAGCACATTGAAAGTATTAGTGGTAGGAAATGGCATGGTAGGGCACCACTATGTGGAAAATCTTGCGCAGTCCGACCTGGCGACCAAAATTACGGTGATTGGCGGAGAGCCTCGTCCAGCTTACGACCGGGTACATCTCTCGGAATACTTTGCCGGACGTAAACCTGAAGAGTTGGCGTTAACAACCCGGGAGCATTATAAGGAGCTGGGGGTAGCTGCACATTTCGGCGATCCTGTAATCAGTATTAATCGAAAAGCCAAGAAAGTTTTGACCGATTCAGGCCGCAGTTTCGATTATGATAAGTTGGTATTATCCACCGGATCCTATCCCTTCGTGCCACCCATACCAGGATCCGACCTTCCCGGCTGTCTGGTTTATCGCACCATCGATGATCTGGGTATGATCCAGGCGCAATCAAAATCTGCAAAAGTGGGTGTAGTAATAGGTGGTGGGCTGTTAGGCCTTGAGGCTGCCAATGCCCTGAAACATCTCGGCATGGAAACCCATGTCGTGGAGTTTGCACCTGGCTTAATGGGCGTACAGCTTGATGAGGGTGGCAGCCATATGCTGCGCCGGAAAGTTGAAGAACTCGATGTTAAGGTTCACACCAACAAAGCAACCCAGTCTATTAAAAAGGGCACCGATACGCGCTTACTCATGTCTTTCGCCGATGGTGAGACCCTGGCGACCGATATGATCGTCTTTTCAGCCGGGATCCGCCCTCAAGACAAGATCGCTGGCGAAGCGGGACTGGTGCTTGGTGAACGCGGCGGCATCGTCATCGATTACCACTGTAAAACCAATGATTCAGATATTTTTGCCATCGGCGAATGCGCCCTGTTCGGTGGTCAAATTTTTGGTCTGGTCGCTCCAGGTTATCGTATGGCAGAAGCTGCGATAAGCCAGCTAACCTCAGACCCACACCCGTTTCAGGGTGCTGATATGAGCACCAAACTGAAGCTGCTAGGAGTGGATGTAGGCTCCATCGGCGATACTCATGGCAAAACTCCCGGCTCTATCGCCTACATCTTTAGTGATGAGCGTGAGGGTGTATATAAGCGCCTGATCGTGAGTGAAGATGGCAGTAAGCTGCTGGGGGCTGTTTTGGTCGGAGACTGCGCAGAATACGATATGTTGCTGCAGTATTATCTAAATGGGATCGACCTACCCGATGCCCCGGAAACTCTCATTTTACCTGCCAGCGAAGGTGGGGTGCCCGCGCTGGGTGCTGCGGCCTTGCCCAACAGCGCAGTCATCTGTTCCTGCCTGAACGTCAGTAAGGGCGATATCATTGAGGCTGTTGATAATGGCTGCTGCTCAGTGAGCGAGCTTAAAGCCAGCACTGGGGCCAGCTCCGGCTGTGGCGGCTGTGCAGCACTGCTGAAAAATGTACTGGACAATGAACTGGAAAGCCGGGGCATGGAGGTAGACACCTCCCTGTGTGAGCACTTCAAATATACCCGTCAGGAACTGTTTCATCTGATCAAGGTGGACTCCATTAAAAGCTTTGCTCAACTACTGGATAAATATGGTTCAGGCCGGGGTTGCGATATCTGTAAACCGGCGGTTGGATCTATATTGGCTTCACTGTGGAATAACCACATTCTTGATGAAACCCATGTGGGACTGCAAGATACCAACGATAACTTCCTTGCTAACATGCAAAAAGATGGTACCTATTCGGTAGTGCCGCGAGTAGCAGGCGGTGAAATCACCCCGGACAAGCTGATTGTGTTGGGGCAGGTGGCAAAAAAATACCACCTCTACAGTAAAATAACCGGAGGGCAGCGCATCGACCTGTTCGGCGCACGATTAGATCAACTGCCCGATATCTGGAAGGAGCTGGTGGCTGCGGGCTTCGAGACCGGTCATGCCTACGGTAAGGCTCTGCGCACGGTAAAATCCTGTGTGGGTAGCACCTGGTGTCGCTACGGTGTGCAAGACAGCATGGGAATGGCGCTGTACGTGGAAAATCGTTACAAGGGGTTGCGTTCACCCCACAAACTCAAGTCCGCCGTTTCTGGCTGCACCCGCGAATGCGCCGAAGCACAGTCAAAGGATTTCGGTATCATCGCCACGGAAAATGGCTGGAACCTCTATCTGTGTGGCAATGGTGGTATGAGGCCGCGTCATGCGGATCTGTTTGCAATCGATCTTGACGATCAGACCCTGATCAAATATATCGACCGTTTCCTGATGTTCTATGTCCGTACCGCAGACCGGTTACAGCGCACCTCTGTCTGGCTGGATAACCTTGAAGGTGGATTAGATTATCTGAAGGAGGTCATCATTGACGACAAACTGGGCCTTGCCGAGGAGCTGGAAGCTCAGATGGACAGTATTGTCGGTAGCTATCAGTGCGAATGGAAAACCACCATTGAGGATCCACTTAAGCTCAAGCGTTTCCGCCAGTTTGCCAACTCAACAGAAACCGATAGCACCGTTGTCTTTGTTGAGGAGCGTGGCCAGCCGCGCCCGGCAACCGAGGAAGAGCGGAATAAAATTTTGGCAAGATCAGCATAGGAGTTATTGAGATGAGCGTTGTAAATATCCTACAAAAAGAGTGCTGGGAAACTGCCTGCAAACTGGAAGATTTGATACCTGAGTCGGGCATCTGTGTACTGATTCAGGATCAGCAAATTGCCATTTACTACCTGCCCAGTGAAACACCCGCTGTTTATGCCCTGAGCAACTGGGACCCTATAGGTGGAGCCAGTGTGATGTCACGCGGCATCACTGGCTCTGTTGGTGGGGAGCTGGTGATCGCCTCCCCACTCTACAAACAACATTTCAATTTAACAACCGGTCTTTGTTTAGAGCAACCTGAGTATAGTTTGAAAACTTTTGCGGTCAGGCTAATTGAAGACAACGTGCAGCTTCAGATGATGGGCTAAATCGCCTCCTATCCGAAAA
>CAYYRK010000025.1:13621-18700 GCA_964473915.1 uncultured Pseudomonadales bacterium | reverse complement strand
GTGTGGTTTAATCACGCCCCGCTACTGCAGGCACTCCGGGAAACTTTTGGCTTGAGCACTGCCGAGATCAAAATGCTGCTGACCCTGAATGTTGCACTGACCATTCCTGCACGCGTCGTGGTTGGTATGCTGACCGACAAGTATGGACCTCGACTGGTTTATTCAGTTCTGCTTATCACCGGTTCCATACCCTGCTTTATGTTTGCATTAGCTGATAATTTTACCCAGCTGGCTTTAGCACGTTTTCTACTCGGTTTTGTCGGTGCCGGTTTTGTGGTTGGCATCCGCATGGTTTCAGAGTGGTTTCCCCATAATGAGCTGGGGACTGCTGAGGGAATCTATGGTGGCTGGGGCAACTTCGGTTCAGCTGCAGCAGCGTTTTCCCTACCGACACTGGCCATGTTCTTTGGCGGTGATGACGGCTGGCGTTATGCGGTGGGCGTGACCGGTCTCATGAGTCTGATCTTTGGTTTTATCTATTACAGAAATGTGAGCGACACACCCAAGGGATCAACCTACTTTCGGCCAAAAAAACTGGGCTCAATGGAGGTCACCAGCCAGGGGGATTTTTTCCTGATGCTGGTGATGAAAATACCCATGTATGCGGTTCTTTCACTACTGACCTATAACCTGTCCCCAGTAAAAATGGGTATGCTCAGTCAAACTGCAAGCCTGGCGATCTGGATAGGCCTGGGCTTACTCTTTCTCTACGAAATATTACAGGCATGGCAGGTTAATAAAGGAATATTTTCAGAACCTGTTCCCGAACTGCACCGCTATAAATTCAAGCAGGTTGCGGTCCTTAACGTCCTGTATTTTGCAACCTTTGGCTCAGAGTTGGCTGTAGTTTCCATGCTACCACTGTTTTTCGCAGATACATTTGAGTTAACTCCCGTAGTAGCTGGAATGGTCGCCTCTGCCTACGCCTTTATGAACCTGATGTCACGTCCTGGCGGCGGCTGGTTGTCTGACAAGTTTGGTCGCAAACCTACACTACTGGTGTTAACCGGTGGGTTAGCGCTGGGCTACTTTGCCATGGGAGCCATCGATAGCAGCTGGCCAATCTGGTTGGCGGTAGTGATCGCAATGGCTTGCTCATTTTTTGTCCAATCCGGTGAGGGTGCAGTGTTTGCGGTGGTACCACTAATCAAGCGCCGCCTAACCGGACAGATAGCGGGTATGACAGGAGCCTACGGTAACGTTGGTGCAGTGACCTACCTAACAGTGCTGGCGATGGTCGATTACCACATCTTCTTCTATCTGATTGCCTGCACAGCGATACTGGGTTTTTTCACTCTGCTGTTTATGGAAGAACCTAAAGGACAGATGGCTGAGGTGCTAGAAGATGGTACAGTGGAGTTGATCAACGTCTCCTAAAACTGGTGAGATCACCGTTTCTTGAGGGTATAATGGCCAGCAAAATCACCCTACATAAAATTATCGAGATCCAGGCCACCGCTGTTGATCAGGAGGCTCTGGAAGTCGAATTTGGAGGGCACTCCACTGCAGGCATCAAGAGCGAAAACCAGGATGCCTTTGCAGCCTGGCAACCCGCTCCCTCTGTGCGGACACTTAAAGGCGGTGTTGCCGTCATTGCTGACGGGGTCAGTTGCAGCGAACGTAGTGGCGAAGCCAGCCAGATTAGTGTTACTAATTTTATCAGTGATTATTACAGCACTCCCGACACCTGGTCCGTCAAGGAATCTGCGTCACGTGTATTAAACGCACTCAATTCATGGCTTTATCAAAATGGCATTCAGGGGATGTCACAGCGCAGCGAGCTAGTGACCACCTTCAGCGGCGCTATCTTTAAATCCAATACCGCACATATTTTTCATGTGGGTGATAGCCGCATCTATCGGTACAGAAATTCAGAGCTAGAGTTATTAACCCGTGCTCACTACTGCCGCGAAATCGGTGGCAAGGAGATTCTCACCCGTGCGATGGGTATGGATATTCACCTGGAGGTAGACTACCTTCAGGATGAGCTTGAAGAGGGTGACATCTATCTGTTAACCACCGATGGTGTACACGACTTTTTGTCAGACCGGGAGCTCAAAATTCTGGCAAAAAAAGAGCTTGTATCGCTGGAAGCCCAAGCACAGATGATCGTTAATAATGCCCTTAGTAAAGGCAGCAATGACAACCTCAGCTGCTTAATGGTGAAAATAAAAAAATTACCCAGTGCAGATATCGATGAGGTTTATCGAAAATTAGCCCACTATGTAGTGCCCCCCGTTATGGAACCAGGGATGTCGATTGACGGTTATCACATTTTGGAAGTGCTACATAGCAGTACCCGTAGCCACCTCTATCTTGTGCAGCATGAGGACAGCACTGAGCGGCGGGTACTCAAAGCTCCGTCACAAAACTTTGCTGAAGACCCCTGTTATCTGGAGGCTTTTATCCGTGAACAGTGGATCGGTCAACGGGTGCAGCAACAAAATGTGATGAAGGTTTATCCCCGCCCAGCCGACACACACTTCCTTTACAACCTTTACGAATACCTACCAGCCCAGGAGCTACGGCAGTGGATGATCGATAATCCCAGCCCTGCTATCGGTAGAGTTCGCAACATTATTGAACAGATAGCCGCTGCGTTACGCGCCTTTCAACGCCTGGGTATGATACATCGGGATCTCAAGCCGGAAAACGTCCTGATCGATAAAGACGGCATCATTAAATTGATCGATTTTGGCACAGTGCAGGTCAGTGGCCTGCAAGAGATCAGCTCACCGCTCAGTGAGGATTGCCCGGTGGGTTCCTTAAACTATATTGCCCCGGAATATCTTATGAATCAGTCTGGCGCCTCTCGATCTGATATTTTTTCATTGGGTGTGATTGCCTACGAGATGCTGTGCGGTGAACTGCCTTACAAACAACCCCTTTATCGTAATCAGATCCCAAAACATTACAGTCACTGGTGCTATAGATCGATCAACCCTGTGCGGGCAAATATTCCCGTCTGGCTAGACCTGGCGCTAAAAAAAGCCACAGCACCGACTCCCAAAGATCGCTATCCTGTCCTGTCAGAGTTTATTCAGGATCTACGTACCCCCAACCGCACAATGGTCCATAAATACCAGCAGCCTCCTCTGCTAACCCGCAACCCAATGCTCTTCTGGAAACTGTTAAGTGGCATCTTGTTAACACTACTGCTTTGGCAACTGGCCGATCAGTAACTACCCCATAAAATCAGGTGCTCTAATGAGTGCCTGCCTGCTATGAATACTCCACCAGCTGTAAAGGCTTGGCTTCGAATTTCCACTTAAAGCCGATTACACCATTTCAAAATCATCACCCTGATCCTGCGGCTGTTAATTTTTGATATAGCCTTTTCATACATAATTCTAGAATTATCTATCACACGCCCCCCCTATGGGGAACTCTAAATATCTTGTGTATAACCCTGTGTGAATCCTCTGTAAGGATTTAGCTATAAAATAGCCTGTGGAAAAGTCTACTCTTTATCCTCAGTGTTTCACCATAATATCAAGCTTAATTAAACAGGTTTTAAAGTCAATAACAACTTGTTATTCAACATAAAAAATCACTTATCAACAGATAATGCCTTGCGTAATAATAATAGTAGTTATCTTTATATATATATAATAATAATTACTAGCAAACTAATAAGTCTGTTAGCGATCCTGAAATTGTTCAACTGAACAGCGTTTGCTGTTCTTATTCGCCCCCTATAGCGGCTAATCGAGATTTTTAGGTTTATACTGTGCGCCCATAAATTTTCTTCAATCGAGTTTTGCTCAACGTGAATTACCCTAAAGATTTTGATGTCATCGTTATTGGTGGCGGACATGCTGGGACAGAAGCCTCGTTGGCCGCTGCCCGTATGGGATGTAATACTCTACTAATAACTCAGAATATTGAGACTTTAGGGCACATGTCCTGTAACCCTGCGATTGGAGGTATCGGTAAAAGCCATCTGGTCAAGGAGGTTGACGCACTGAATGGTGCGATGGCTCTTGCGACTGATCAGGCTGGTATCCAGTTCAGAGTATTAAACTCTCGCAAGGGCCCTGCGGTAAGGGCAACCCGTGCTCAGGCCGATAGAGATCTATACCGAAAAGCGATCCGTTATACGCTTGAAAATCAGAAGAATCTTTATATTTTTCAACAGACAGTTGATGATCTGATTATCGAAAATAACCGAGTTGTTGGTGTGGTAACCCAGATGGGCCTGCGTCTTAAAAGCCGCTCTGTTGTTTTAGCTACAGGTACTTTTTTGGGGGGGCTCGTACACGTGGGCCTTGAGCATTACAGCGGTGGTAGGGCGAGTGACCCAGCTTCCAATACACTATCAAAAAGACTGCGTGATCTTTCATCCAGTGTAAAGCGTTTAAAAACAGGGACGCCTCCACGTATTGATGCACGTTCTGTTGATTTTTCAAAGATGCAAGCACAACCCGGTGATATTCCGTTGCCGGTGATGTCATTTCTTGGTAATACCGCTATGCATCCCAAACAGGTCAGCTGTTTTATTACCCACACCAATGAAAAGACTCACGATATTATACGCCAGGGTCTGGACCGGTCACCGCTATTCACCGGCATTATTGAGGGTGTTGGCCCAAGGTATTGCCCCTCAATTGAGGACAAGATACATCGTTATGCCGATAAATCCTCCCACCAGATCTTTATTGAACCCGAAGGTTTGTGTAGTCAGGAGCTTTATCCTAATGGCATTTCAACCAGCCTGCCCTTTGATATTCAGTTAAAACTGGTCCGCTCTATCAAAGGGATGGAAAATGCCCATATTACCCGACCTGGCTATGCGATCGAATATGATTTTTTTGACCCGCGATGCCTGAAAAACACTCTTGAGAACAAGGAGTTGCCAGGGTTGTTTTTTGCTGGACAGATCAATGGAACCACCGGCTATGAGGAAGCTGCAGCACAGGGTTTGCTAGCGGGTACCAACGCAGCACTTAGCGCCAAAGAAAAAGAACCCTGGAATCCACGCAGAGATGAAGCTTATATGGGTGTAATGGTAGACGACCTGATTACCCTTGGGACTAACGAGCCCTACCGGATGTTTACCAGCAGGGCTGAATACAGACT
>CAYYRK010000025.1:0-13521 GCA_964473915.1 uncultured Pseudomonadales bacterium | reverse complement strand
CTACTGCGCCGACCAGAACTTAGTTATCAGGATTTAAAAAATATTAAGGGCAAAGGGTCTGATAATATTCAAGTCGCTGAACAGATTGAAATACAGGCACGTTACGATGGTTATATTAGCCGCCAGCAAGCAGATATTGAAAAACTTAAGCGTCAGGAAAATACACGATTACCCGTGGACCTTGATTATGAAAATATTTCAGGGTTATCTAACGAGGTAAAACAAAAGTTGCAAAGCGCACGTCCGGCAACGCTTGCTGCTGCCTCCAGGATCCCCGGAGTGACACCGGCGGCCATCTCAATTTTACTGATCCATCTAAAAAAGAGATAAAACCGGAAACAGATTGTTTGAAAGGTGGATTATAATTTAGTGATGAATAACGAAAGTTTAATAGCGGGTGCCAGGCAGTTGGGAATTTCGCTCGATGCTGATCAACATCAGCAACTGGAGGATTATCTCACTTTGTTAAAAAAGTGGAATCGTGTTTACAATCTTACAGCGGTTACAGATGCTGACCAGATGGTCAAGTACCATCTTTTGGATAGTCTTGTACTCCTACCCTATTTACAAAATTCCCAGAGTGACCTGTACCCGTTAAGAATCGCTGATATCGGTTCCGGTGCTGGTTTGCCAGGCATTGTGTTAGCGATAGTTTGTCCACAATACCAATATTATCTGCTGGACTCCAATGGTAAGAAGACCCGTTTTCTTACCCAGGTAAAAATAGAACTTGGCCTTGATAATTGCACGATAATCCATGATCGTTCAGAAAAATACGAGCCCCCTGTAAAATTTGATCTGCTAGTCTCTAGAGCCTTTGCAACCCTGAAAAATTTTATAGACAGCACAAAAGAATTAATTAAACCTGGAGGGCATATTATTGCTATGAAGGGTAAATATCCGCTGCAGGAGCTTGAAGATCTGCCCGATACCGTTACTATCCAAGAGGTGTTACCGGTCAAGGTTCCTTTTTTGAGCGAAGAGCGACACCTGGTTATTATAAAAAATTTACCACTTGAAGCTAAGTGAGTTTGGGGACAATTGTGAATAGGGCACCAGCAAAGGTTATAGCGGTCACTAATCAGAAAGGGGGGGTAGGAAAGACCACCACTACGGTTAACCTGTGTGCGGCTCTTCAATCGATCCGCCGCAGAGTTCTGATGGTGGACCTTGATCCTCAAGGAAACGCTACCATGGGTTGTGGTGTTGACAAAAACCAACTAAAGTTTTCTAACTATGATCTATTGAGTGATCCTGAAAGTATTAGGCAGGTAATTATCAATCAGGTCAGTGGTGGTTTTGATCTATTACCCGGAAATTCAGATCTGACAGCTGCAGAGGTTGAGCTGCTTTCATTGCCTGATCGCGAACATCGTCTGGACAGGGCACTGCAGCAAGTTAAAGGGGACTACGATTATATCCTGATTGACTGCCCACCCTCGCTGAATATGTTAACCATTAATGCCCTGGCTGCAGCGCAAAGCGTGCTGATACCAATGCAGTGTGAGTATTATGCCTTGGAAGGTTTGTCGGCATTGATAACAACCATCAATGGGGTCAGTAAAAGCCTGAATCCGCAGCTTGAAATAGAAGGCTTAATACGAACCATGTATGATGGGCGCAACAGCCTGGCTAAAGATGTTTCCGCGCAACTGTTACAACATTTTGGAAGCAGGGTCTACAATACGGTTATTCCCCGTAACGTACGGTTAGCAGAGGCACCCAGTTATGGTATGCCTGCTTTGGTTTATGATAAAAGATCAAAAGGGGCGACCGCCTACTTGGCACTGGCAGGAGAGCTATTAAGAAAGACCACCCAAAAAGTTGTTACGGCCAGCTAAACTGAATCTATCAAAAATTATAGTACCCGTAACTAGCCTGTTTTATAGGCAGTCCTGGGGTAGCAGAGATAAATAATGGCAGCAAACAAAAGAGGATTGGGTCGCGGACTGGATACCCTGCTGGGCAACCTTGATTCGCAGCAACAAGCAGAAGAGAGCGAACTGCAGCATATCGCCCTTGATTTGATTTGCCGTGGTAAATACCAGCCTCGACGTGAAATGGAACCACAAGCGCTTCAGGAGTTGGCGGACTCAATCCGGGTGCAAGGAGTTATACAACCGATAATGGTTCGCCCTATAGAGGGCGATCACTTTGAAATTATTGCCGGTGAAAGACGTTGGCGAGCCAGTTTACTGGCCGGGTTGGAGGTGATACCTGCCATCGTCAGAGATGCAACAGATCAAACAGCTATTGCTGTGGCGCTGATTGAAAATATTCAGCGGGAAAATCTTAATGCTATTGAAGAAGCGGTTGCACTGAAGCGTCTGCAGGAAGAATTTGACCTAACCCAGCAACAGACCGCCGAGGCGGTAGGAAAATCTCGGGCCACAATAGCTAACCTGATTCGCCTTCTGTCTCTGAACAGTGATGTGAAGGAGCTACTTCTCTCTGGAGAGCTGGATATGGGCCATGCCAGAGCCCTGTTGGCACTGTCGGGTGCTGAGCAGTCTAGGGCTGCAAGAAAGGTTGTGTCAGGTCAGTTGTCTGTACGCCAGACAGAGAGTTTGGTAAAAAAAATATTAGCTAATGATGTTGCCGAGAACACTACTCAGAATACGGTTGATCCTGATATCTCCAGATTGGAACAAACACTTGCTGAGCAACTGGGGTCTCCAGTCAGTATTCAGCATGGAACAAAGGGCAGGGGTAAATTGGTTATAAAATATAATTCTGCGGCTGAACTTGAAGGTATTTTAGCTCATATCAAATAAACTTTTAATAGTGTTTAGATTATTAAGATACTTTTAACTAGTTGATTTATATATAAATTATAAATGATCAAATCAAAGAATTATATTTAGACATAGTTTGCCAATAAGCCAGAAAACTGTCATGGACAGATCAATAAAAAATATATTTTTTATACTCAGCTGAGTTTTTTTGTTTCAATTTATTCCACGGAAAATAAAAATGAAACTCTCAACCAATCAAAACTTGATTGGTTGAGAGTTTGTCAATATACTACGCGCCCTGCTCTGGAGAGCTTATCTTTGAGCATGAAAGAAACTTGTAATAGCACAATTGAAATTGAATTATTGGGGTGAGCACGATCAATCGATCAGCTCAAAATCGATACCCACAGACAGTTCGAATAGTTCTTGTTCAATGGGGTGTTACATTAGCGTTATCGATGATCGCTGTATGGATCGCTGATGGAGTAGCCGCGCTATCCCTGTTATTGGGTGGTGCTATCTCTACAGCTGGAAATGCAGTATTTGCCTGGTGGTATCTCAGGCAATCTGGAGAGGTACCGGCACAGACGTTTGTTCGAGCCCTTTATCGGGGAGAACTTGCGAAGATTCTATTGACGGTTGCGCTGTTCAGTTTAGTATTTACAACGTTGCGGCACCTGGATTTTATTCTATTGCTGGCAGCCTATATTTTGGTGCAGATGACACACTGGTTCGCATCAATAGTTCTACGGGAGTAGTGGTTTTTAGACCATCGACCACTCGTTAAATAGTTTTAGCAAACAAAGAAAAATTGGAATGAGCACCGAGACACTAACATCCAAAGCCTATATCAAGCACCACCTCACCAATCTGACCTTTGGTCAGCATCCTGATGGTAGTTGGGGCTTGGCCGACAATGCCCAAGAGATTTCAGAGATGGGTTTCTGGAGCTTTCATGTTGATACCCTGGCCTTTGGCGCCCTGCTGGGTGGTCTTTTCTGTTTTATATTCTGGTTAGCAGCGAAAAAAGCGACCGCAGGTACCCCAGGTGCACTGCAAAACCTTGTTGAATGGGTTGTTGAGTTTGTTGATGGCAGTGTTAAGGATATTTTTCACGGGCGCAACCAGCTTATTGCACCACTGGCTATGACCATATTCGTCTGGGTTTTTCTGATGAATATGATGGATCTTATCCCAGTTGATCTGTTGCCCTTAGCTGCTCAGGCACTGGGTATCCACTATCTTAAGGTTGTACCTACAACCGATCCAAATGCAACCCTGGGTATGGCGCTAGGTGTGTTTGCTCTTATTCTTTATTATAGTATAAAGATCAAAGGGTTAGGCGGTTTTCTCGGGGAGTTGACACTGCACCCATTTGGTAAATGGATGTTGCCATTCAATCTGTTTCTGGAGGGTGTCAACCTTATCTCTAAACCGGTTTCTCTTGGGTTGCGGTTATTTGGCAATCTTTATGCTGGTGAAATGATATTTATTCTTATCGCACTGATGTATAGCGGTGGAATAGTGTTGGGTGTATTTGGTGGTGTGTTGCAGTGGGCGTGGGCAGTTTTTCATATTCTAATCATTCTACTGCAAGCATTTATATTTATGGTTTTAACCATAGTGTATCTGAGCATGGCCCATGAGTCGTCACACTAGTGACACTGTTGTGTTAAATAGAATTTCGATTAATTTTTAATTTAAAACGGGAGTAAAAATGGAAATCGGATCTGCATTACTATATTTGGCGGGTGCCATCCTTATGGGTCTGGCAGCTTTGGGCGCCTCCATTGGTATTGGTGTTCTTGGTGGTAAGTTTCTTGAAGGTGCAGCACGTCAGCCTGAAATGATACCAATGTTGCGTACTCAGCTCTTTATTGTAATGGGCTTGGTTGATGCGGTACCCATGATCGGTGTTGGTATTGCGCTGTACATACTGTTCGCGGTTGTTTGAGGCAACGCTTATTTTACTTTTATGCGACCAGTAGAGGTGCACAGTGAATATTAATGCAACCATGATAGGCCAGATGGTGACCTTTATGGTCTTTGTCTGGTTCTGCATGAAGTTTATCTGGCCACCACTCATTGGTGTGTTGGCAGAGCGTTCTAAGAAGATCACTGATGGTCTGAATGCTGCTGAACGTGCCCAACAGGATTTGAGTCTGGCACAGGAAAAAGCAACTCAGCAACTCAAAGAAGCTAAACAGCAGGGTTCTGAGGTCATTGATCAGGCCCATAAGCGAGCCAGCCAGATAGTTGATGAAGCAAAAGATCAGGCTCGTGAAGAGGCTGATAGAATTATCAAGGCGGCTCAGGCAGACGTAGAGCAAGAGTTTAACCGGGCACGGGAAGAACTCCGTAGCATGGTTGGACAGGTTGCGATTGCTGGTGCTGAGAAGCTGCTTGAAACCAGTGTTGATGCACAAAAACATGGCGAGTTGCTGGATAAATTAGCAGCAGAGCTATAGGAAAGTTCAATGGCTGAAGTTAGTACGATTGCAAGACCCTACGCTAAGGCAGCCTTTGAATGCGCTGCACAAAGCAAAGAGTTGACCGAGTGGTCCTCTATGCTTGCACTAACGTCTATTATCTCCCAGACCGATAAAGTTAAGCTGCTGCTGGATAATCCATCGCAGGGGCATGCGTCGAAAGCGGATACCTTTATTGAGCTGTGTGGTGAGGCGTTAAGTGATCCAGCGAAAAATTTTATCCGGGTGTTGGCCGAGCACAAAAGACTACCCGCACTTGCAGCTATTGCTTTGGACTTTGAGACATTAAAAGCAAGCCTTGAGCAATCAGTGGACGTTGAGGTTGCCAGTGCATTTGAGTTGTCTGATGGACAGCAGGAAAAACTAAAATCTGCCCTGAGTGGCAGATGGAAGAAGAACATCAACCTTCAGAGCAAGGTGGATCCATCTTTGATCGGCGGAGTGGTTATTCGCGCCGGTGATATGGTAATTGATGGCTCCATTCGGGGTAAATTGTCCCAATTGGCTGAATCGATAAATTCATAAAGACAAATATTTGTAACAGGTAAGAGGCATACCATGCAACAACTGAACCCTGCAGAGATTAGTGAAATCATCAAGAAACGGATTGAAAGTCTTGAGGTTTCATCGGAAGCTCGCAATGAAGGTACTATCGTTAATGTTTCTGATGGTGTAATTCGTATTCACGGCCTGGCTGACGTAATGTACGGAGAGATGATAGAGTTCTCCGGTGGTATCTATGGTATGGCGTTAAACCTTGAACGTGATTCTGTCGGCGCTGTTGTATTGGGTGATTATAAAGGCCTAACTGAAGGACAGACCTGTCGTTGTACTGGGCGCATTCTAGAAGTGCCGATCGGCCCAGAGCTTGAAGGCCGGGTTGTGAATACTCTCGGAATCCCCATTGATGGTCGTGGCCCGATCGATACCAAACAAACCGATGCGGTAGAAAAAGTTGCGCCGGGCGTTATTGAGCGCAAATCGGTTGATCAGCCAGTTCAGATTGGCCTAAAGGTGATTGACTCCATGGTGCCTATTGGTCGTGGCCAACGGGAACTGATCATCGGCGACCGACAGATTGGTAAGACCGCAGTAGCGATTGACGCGATCATTAACCAGAAGGGCACCGGTGTTAAATGTATTTATGTTGCAATCGGGCAGAAAGCCTCGTCTGTTGCTGCGGTAGTACGCAAGCTGGAAGAGCATGGTGCAATGGAGCACACTATTGTGGTTGCAGCCAATGCCTCTGACCCTGCTCCCATGCAGTACCTGGCACCTTTTGCTGGTTGTACTATGGGTGAATATTATCGGGATCGTGGTCAGGACGCGTTAATTATATATGATGATCTGACAAAACAGGCTTGGGCATATCGCCAGATCTCATTGCTGCTACGTCGCCCTCCGGGACGTGAAGCCTACCCTGGTGATGTATTCTATTTGCACTCGCGGTTGCTGGAACGCGCCGCCCGAGTCAATGTTGACTATGTGGAAAAATTCACTAAGGGTGAAGTTAAGGGCCAGACGGGTTCATTGACTGCATTGCCAGTTATTGAAACTCAAGCTGGCGATGTCTCAGCATTTATCCCGACCAACGTGATCTCCATTACCGATGGCCAGATATTCCTTGAGACTGATATGTTCAATGCTGGTGTTCGCCCTGCCATGAACGCGGGTATCTCGGTATCTCGGGTAGGGGGCTCTGCACAGTGCAAGATTATGAAAAAGCTGTCTGGTGGAATCCGAACTTCTCTGGCGCAGTTCCGCGAGTTGGCGGCTTTCGCGCAGTTTGCTTCAGACCTTGATGAAGCGACCAAAGCTCAGCTTAGCCATGGTGAACGTGTTGTGGAGTTGATGAAACAGAAACAGTATTCACCCCAGACAGTTGCCGAGATGGGTCTGTTGATCTTTGCCTCTAATGAGGGCTTTCTTAAAGATATTGAGGTCAACAAGATTGAAGATTTTCAAGAGGCTTTGATCTCTTACTCTCATAGCGAAATAGGGCCGTTGATGTCTGAACTGGTGGAATCCGGTGATTGGAATGATGATATTGAACAGCAGTTTAAAAGCTGCATTGAAAGTTTCAAGTCAACGCAAACCTGGTAGGGATTGCGACAACGTGATTCCAACGGAAATTAATTACGAGACGAAAAGCTGAGATAGCTTATGGCAGTTGGCAAAGAAATACGTACCCAGATTTCAAGTATCAAAAGTACGCAAAAAATCACCAGTGCGATGCAATTGGTTGCCGCGAGTAAAATGCGCAAGGCCCAGGCAAAAATGGCACTGGGGCGACCCTATGCAGAACGGATCCGAAGTGTTATAGGGCATCTTGCTAATGCAACTTCTGAATTTCGCCATGATTACATGGAAGATAGAGACGAGGTTAAACGCATCGGCCTGATTTTAGTCTCAACAGATCGTGGACTCTGTGGCGGCCTGAATATTAACCTGTTTAAGAGCGCGATGCGCTCCATCAAGGGTTGGCAGGATCAGGACATAGAGGTCGACCTGTGTTTGATAGGAGCAAAAGCCACCAGCTTTTTCCGTAGTGTCGGTGGTAATGTGGTTGCCGTCAAAACACATCTGGGAGATGAGTTTAATCCTCATGACTTGATCGGTGCAGTCAAGGTGATGCTGGATGCCTTCGAAGAGGGCACGATTGACCAGCTTTACCTCTCCTTCAACCGTTTTATAAATACCATGACGCAGGATCCTCAGGTGCAACAGTTGTTGCCCCTGTTGGCAGACAAAGATGCAGATATGGCGCATCACTGGGACTATATCTACGAGCCGGATGATTCCTCTTTGCTAGAGGGGCTGTTAAGTCGCTATATGGAATCTCAGGTCTATCAGTCAGTCGTTGAAAATAACGCCTGTGAGCAGGCTGCACGAATGGTTGCAATGAAAAGCGCCACAGATAATGCTGGCGACTTGGTGGATGCTTTGCAACTGGTCTACAACAAAGCCCGTCAGTCAGCCATTACCCAGGAGTTATCTGAAATTGTAAGTGGCGCAGCAGCCGTTTAGATTTTATCGAATTTAACTAATTTACAGCGTTTAAGTGAAGAGGAATCGGAAATGAGCAGCGGACGTATTGTACAGATCATTGGCGCGGTTATCGACGTGGAATTCCCACGGGATAGTCTACCCAAGATATACGATGCTTTAAAGGTCACCGAAAAGGATATGACCCTGGAAGTGCAGCAGCAGCTGGGTGATGGTGTGGTGAGAACTATCGCCATGGGCTCATCCGAAGGAATCAGTCGTGGTCTGTCAGTAGAGAACACGAATGCACCGATTTTAGTTCCTGTCGGGATAGAAACGCTGGGACGAATCATGGACGTTCTAGGTAATCCTATTGATGAATGTGGCCCAATCGGTGAGAAAGAGCGCTGGGCGATTCACCGCGATGCACCGAACTATGAAGAGCTGGCAGCATCTGATGAGCTGCTGGAAACTGGCATCAAGGTGATCGACCTTGTTTGTCCGTTTGCCAAGGGTGGTAAAGTTGGCCTGTTCGGTGGTGCCGGTGTGGGCAAAACCGTTAACATGATGGAGCTGATTAACAATATTGCAACGCAGCATTCCGGATTGTCTGTTTTTGCCGGTGTGGGTGAGCGTACTCGTGAGGGGAATGACTTCTACCACGAGATGCAGGAGTCCAAAGTTGTTAATGTAGAAAACTTTAGTGAGTCTAAAGTAGCAATGGTTTATGGTCAGATGAATGAGCCACCGGGTAACCGCTTGCGTGTAGCGTTGACCGGATTAACCATGGCGGAAAAATTCCGCGAAGAGGGTCGTGACGTTCTGCTTTTTATCGATAACATCTACAGATATACTCTGGCAGGTACTGAGGTATCAGCACTGCTTGGCCGTATGCCTTCTGCAGTAGGTTATCAGCCTACGCTGGCTGAAGAGATGGGCGCGCTGCAGGAACGTATTACCTCTACCAAGACCGGATCTATTACCTCTATTCAGGCTGTTTATGTTCCAGCGGATGATCTGACAGATCCCTCACCTGCAACCACCTTTGCTCACCTGGATTCGACCGTAGTATTGTCTCGCGACATTGCGGCCAAAGGTATATACCCTGCGATAGACCCGCTGGACTCCTCCTCCAGACAGCTTGATCCGCTGATCATTGGCCAAGAGCATTACGACGTGGCCCGTGGTGTGCAAACAGTGCTGCAGCGTTATAAGGAGCTTAAGGATATTATTGCAATTCTGGGTATGGATGAGTTGTCTGAGGAAGACAAACTGACCGTATTCAGGGCGCGTAAAATTGAACGCTTTCTCTCTCAGCCCTTCCATGTGGCTGAGATTTTTACCGGTTCTCCCGGCAAGTATGTGTCACTGAAAGATACCATTAGAAGTTTTAAAGGGATTCTTGATGGCGCATATGATGCACTGCCAGAACAGGCGTTCTACATGGCAGGTAGTATCGAGGAAGTAATTGAAAAGGCTGAGAAGCTTAAAGCATCATAATCGGGACTGAAAAAGCTATGGCAATGACCGTGCATTGTGACATTGTAAGTGCTGAAGAAAAGATCTATTCCGGGCGGGTAGAGATGGTCATCATCACCGGCTCGTTGGGTGACCTTGGTATTACGCCGGGGCATGCACCCCTGCTGACAGAGCTGGTTCCCGGCCCGGTGCGTCTCATCAAGAGTGATGGTGAGGAAGATATCTACTATGCATCCGGTGGATTTCTTGAAGTTCAGCCACATCTGGTGACGATTCTAACGGATACCGCCCAGCATGCTCATGATGTGAGTGAAGCGGAAGCACTCGAGGCTAAACGGCTTGCAGAGCAGGCGATGACGGATCAGAGTGCGGACATTGACCATGCGCTGGCATCAGCCCAGCTGGCTGAAGCGATGGCGCAGCTGCGTACCCTGTCGAAGATAAAAAGGAATGTAAAATAACCGGCTTAAATCTTTAGCGTTACACCGGTGAGTAAGAAAAGGCGGCAATTGCTGCCTTTTTTTATGGAAAAATGGTGCTGATGAGCAATACTGTTACCAAGATAGGGGATAACATGAATCTTGAAGTTATAATTTTGGCGGCAGGACAGGGCAAGCGCATGAAGTCACGACTGCCCAAAGTGCTGCATCAACTGGCAGGGCGCCCTTTGCTGGAGCATCTTTTGGACCGGGTTCAGGAGATCTCTGCCAGTAATGTTCATATCGTTATTGGGCATGGTGGAGATCAAATTCGTAAAACTTTTTCTGAAAAGGCGGTGAACTGGGTAACCCAGGACCAACAGCTGGGCACCGGTCATGCGGTCGCACAGGCGATGCCGGATGTTGCTGATGAAACCATCGTGCTGGTGCTCTACGCAGACGTACCGCTGACCAGTGCTTCGACACTTGCACAGTTGGTGACAACGGCCCAGCAGGGCGCTCTTGCACTGCTCACGGTAGAGATGGAAAATCCTCAGGGTTATGGTCGGATTATCAGAGATAGTGGCCAGGTCTGCGCTATTGTTGAGGAAAAAGATGCAACAGCTGAAGAGCGGTTGGTCACGGAGGTCAATACTGGAATTTTGGCAGCCCCGGCACAACACTTGAAACGCTGGCTGCCTGCGCTGTCAGCAGAGAATGCCCAGGGTGAATACTACCTCACAGATATTATAGCGATGGCTGTTGGTGATGGGGTTGAGGTTGTGACACGCAGTAGCCCCACTACCCAGGAGGTCCAGGGTGTCAACAGTCGTCAACAGCTGGCGGAGCTGGAGCGTTGGTATCAGCGCCAGCAGGCCGTTGCATTGATGGAATCTGGTGTAACCCTGGCTGACCCCTCTCGGCTGGATGTTCGCGGTAGCGTTAAATGTGGACAGGATGTATTTATCGACATCAATGTCATTATTGAGGGTGAGGTCCAGCTTGGTGATGGCGTACAGATTGGCCCTAACGTACTGCTGCGCAACTCAAAAATTGCAGATGGTGTTTATATCGGTGCCAATAGTATTATTGATGAAACTGTTATCGCAGAAAATTGCCAGGTTGGCCCTTTTGCTCGCCTTCGGCCGGGGACTGAGTTGGCGAAGGACGCAAAAATTGGTAATTTTGTAGAAACCAAAAAATCGTTGATCGGTGAAGGTAGCAAGGTTAATCACCTGAGCTATGTAGGTGATTCGATTCTGGGCAGAGATGTTAACGTTGGAGCGGGCACCATCACCTGTAATTATGACGGGGCCAACAAGCACCTGACCGAGCTTGGCGACGGAGTATTTGTCGGCTCAAATACCGCGCTGGTAGCACCCATCAAAGTAGGGAAAGGTGTAACCATTGGTGCAGGCTCAACGGTATCAAGAGATATTGAGGCAGATAGCCTGATTGTTGTTCGTGGCAAACCGCGAACTTTAGCGGGCTGGCAGCGGCCCCGTAAAAAGTAGCTGCATAGTTTAATTACTTTTTTAAGTGCGATCCCGGATAGGAGAGTGGTACCAGTATGTGCGGAATAGTTGGAGCGGTAACTGCCAGGCAGGTGAGTGAAATTCTACTTGAAGGTTTAAGACGCCTGGAGTATCGGGGCTATGATTCTGCAGGTATGGCTGTAATTGATGCCCAGCACCAGAAAATTTCCCGGTTACGACGCAACGGCAAGGTTCAGCAGTTAGCGGATGCTATAGCCGGAGAAAAACTTGATGGCATTACCGGCATAGCCCACACGCGCTGGGCGACTCACGGGCAACCCTCGGAACGAAATGCCCACCCACATATGTCCAGGCAATCGGTGGCCGTGGTACACAATGGTATTATTGAAAACCATGAAGCGCTGCGCGAAGAGCTGCAACAAAAGGGTTATCAATTCGAATCAGAAACCGATACGGAAGTGGTTGTCCACCTGATAGAGTATTATAGAAAAAGTGAACACTCACTTCTTGCTGCGGTAAGAAAATCAGTGGCTCGGCTGGAGGGCGCCTTTGCCCTGGGAGTTATTGAAGCTGGCGTGGCAGATCAGCTGATCGCCGCCCGTAGCGGAAGCCCGCTGGTAGTGGGTGTTGGCATGGGTGAAAATTTTATTGCTTCTGATCAGTTAGCGTTGCTGCAGGTCACTGACCGGTTTATCTATCTTGAGGAGGGCGATTTTGCCTGCCTCTCCCGCTCCGCAGTGGAGGTCTTTGATCAGCAGGGTCAATTGGTTGATCGGGAAATCTGCCAGTTTGAGCACCAGATAGACAGTGCCGACAAGGGCCATTACCGGCACTACATGATCAAGGAGATCTTCGAACAACCCGAAGTGGTTAAGGCAACGCTTAACGAACGCATCACCCAAACGCAGGTTCTTGAGCAGTCCCTTGGGGCGACAGCCGGGGAGATTCTTCAGCAGGTCAAAGCAGTACAGATTGTTGCCTGTGGTACCAGCTATCATGCCGGGCTGGTCGCCCGTTACTGGATTGAAGAACTGGCGGGTATTCCTTGTCAGGTAGAGGTTGCCAGTGAGTATCGTTATCGTAAAGTCGTGGTTAGCCCGGGTACGTTATTTGTGACTATTTCCCAGTCGGGAGAAACAGCCGATACTTTGGCTGCCTTGAGGATGGCAAAAACCATGGGTTACCTTGGTTTTCTGGGGATCTGTAATGTCGGTACCAGCACCCTGGTGCGCGAATCCGACCTGGTGATGCTGACCCACGCGGGCCCGGAAATTGGCGTCGCCTCCACCAAGGCTTTTACCACTCAACTGGTTGCGTTGCTGCTGGTTGCGTTGCTACTCGGTCGGCGCAATGGTTTAGACCCTGAGCGCGAAGAGGCTATCGTCAAAGCGTTGCATCGATTACCTGAACTGATGACCCAGGCCTTAGCGCTCGATGAACTGTTCAATAACACCGCAGAGCAGTTTGCAGACAAACACCATGCGCTTTTCCTGGGGCGAGGAGCACTCTATCCAGTAGCGCTGGAGGGCGCGCTCAAACTCAAGGAGATCTCCTACATACACGCCGAGGCCTACCCGGCGGGCGAGTTAAAGCACGGCCCGCTAGCACTGGTTGATGCCGATATGCCGGTCATTGCGGTTGCTCCTAACAACCAGTTGCTTGACAAACTAAAGTCTAATCTGCAGGAGGTTCGTGCCCGTGGTGGTGTCCTCTATGTGATAGCCGATGAAAAAGCAGCCATTAAGGCGGATGAAAATACCCGCATCGTGTCCATGCCGCCCATGGATGATATTATCGAGCCCATTGTTTATACCCTGCCCCTGCAACTGCTTTCCTACCATGTGGCGGTGCTTAAGGGCACAGACGTGGATCAACCTAGAAACCTGGCTAAATCTGTAACGGTCGAGTAGGTTGTTGG
>CAYYRK010000024.1:0-22376 GCA_964473915.1 uncultured Pseudomonadales bacterium | reverse complement strand
GTTTATCGCGTAGTTTTTACAACGCATTAAGTGAGTTATGCTAAAGGACTAGAGTCCACCCCGCACACCTGTGTCTATTCAAACCACTGTAGGTTGGGGTGAAGCATGAACCCCAACAAACCCTGGTATTGGCACTAAACCCGTTGGAGCTTGCAGGCTACTAGAGGTCAACCCCGACCTCTTTAAACGCGGCTGCGAGTTTGGGCCATTGATTCCAGTTGCGCTGAAATCGCACCATATCTTTGTTAAAAGCTGCCTGGAATTTTCTCTGTTGATGATGCTGGCGCATGCTATCAAGGTCAATAAGTACCACACGCTGGTCGCTGATAATAAAATTACTGGCCTTAAGGTCGCCATGGCTGACCCTAATATTGGCCATGGCCCTAAAGATCTCGTCAAATTGCGGAATCAACTGCTTACTTTTCTTGCTATTGGGAGCGTTATTGGCAAAAAATTGTTCGGCAGATATTCCGGGCATATAGCGATTAATAATATAGGCTCGCCCCCGCAACGGGCCTGTGCGCTCCTCCAGTATGGCGATGGCCTCTGGAGTTTCAATGCCACAATGGGTCAGGCGTTGCGCATTCGCCCAGGAGGTGGCGGCCCGCGATGGCTGGAAAGCACGGCGTATTCTGTGTAGGGTATTTTTTATATTGTAGCGTTTGATCACCAGGTCCAGCGTGCCGACTTTTACTCGGGCTACGGTTGCAGAATTCCCCCGTTTGAGTATCTCTCCCTCGGCAATCGCGCGATCGAGGTTTTCCAAGAGTGTCTGAAATTCCGGATTATAGTAGTCGCGCTGGCAAATGAGTCGCCGGTGCCAGCTTTTTATTTGCATAAATTGAGTCGATTCGCGAAAACTTTTTTTGACGAACTTTTCGCTCCGCTCAGCTCTTTTTGTTGCGGTTTGCCAAAGCACCATGCCTGCCTGAACGGCATCGAAGGGTAGGTTCTGCGTTTGGCAGTACAGCTGGTAGGCATCCTTGATCTGGCTGTCATTTTTATGTGGGAACTGGGCAAAAAAAAGCGCCAGGTTTTCTAAGCGTGTTTGCTGATCCGATGGTTTGGTTGGCTGAATATCGGCACCATCGATCAGGATAATTTGCTCCCCAGCCTCGGTGTGGTGGAATAAAAAATTATCCAGGTGTATGTCTCCCTGGCGAAGACCTTTGGAATGCATATCCGCAATTAGTGTAACGGCCTGGCAGAGCAGGGCATTTTGTTCATTCTGGTTGGCAGTGTTGTTCCAGCGCATTGAAAAGTCAGTGGCGTTGGTAAAATATTCCAGCAGCAACACTTCGGCCAAACCCTCTGTGAGCTGCTGTGTGGCCAGTATGGTGGGCGCGGCAAGTCCTGCCTCAAGCAGTCGCTGAAGCCCCCGTGTTTCACGGTTCAGGTGTTGGTTGGCGCGGCTAGACAGATATATTTTCGCCAGCACTGTTTTTCCATGCCAGCTTGCCCTGCATACGATTCGTTTACCTGGCAATATGCGCAGCAGTGTGTCGCATTCCAAAATACCATCGGTTAACTCCATCCTGAAGGGCATCGGCACTTTTCTGGGCAGCGCTGCCAGGGTGGCCGAGGTTAGTATTGGCACATCGCTCATGCGCTAACCCTTTTGAGTTGTGGTGGTTTAATACCGTTGGCTTTAATGTAAAGCTGTACCGCACGTTGTTCAACACGCGTCCAGAATTTTAGATCTTTCTCCAGGTTTTGACGTAGTGATTGGCCACTGTAAAATCGCATGAAACGTAGAAAGTCTCTCTGGGTTAACCCAATCTCAAGCGCGGAATAATAGAGACTGCCGATATCCTTCACCCGCCAGCGTTGTGGTACTGCCTTACGGATCTGGGCCCGGTGCAGGTCCACCAGAAAAACTTTTAGAGGCAAGCTCTCCTGTGTTTGCGGTTTTGGCTGGCTAAGCAGGAGGTGACAGAGATAGAAATCACGGTGATTAACTCCCCTGCTATGCATCCGTTGGGCGATGTCTGCTACCTGCTTGATTATTTTTAACCGGTGGGGAAGTGAGGGCACATCGCATGACCATTTGCGGCAGTGATCTTCCAGCGTTACTGTATCGGTTAACTCTTCGGTGACCAGAAAGGATAGTTTATCGGCAGGATTTCTGCCCCGAGATCCGTAACCCACAGCGGTCATGGTTTGTACCCCGCAGGCCTGCAAATAGTTGATGGCCAGCCACTCATTTTTGGCACCGGTCACCGGTAGTTTTAGCTGGAAGAGATTCTTGAATATCTCTCTCCAGCCAACGCCTCTATGCAGTTTAAGAAACAGCGCTCTGCCATCAAGCTCAAAGCGCAGTACCTTGCGGTTATCTTTGGCTTTGTATATCTCCCCTTCAATTTGCTGCACCTGATCAAATACACTCTGGCGCTGTTCGAGCCAGGCCGCTTGTAGGTGATGATCCAGTTCAAGCTCATGCCAGGTTTTCAGGGGGTTTTCTCCAAAATCAGTTGTTCGATAATTTGGGCAGCAAATTCGGGTCTACGATAAATATCTGCTGTTTTGGCGAAATGCGCTCCCCGCGATCGCCAGTCCTGCGCTGTATCATTCAGTTGCTTGAGAAGCTCGGTATTATAGGTCGCCTGGGAGAAGGGCGATGCCAGCACCGTCCCCATCTTGGCGTCCCGCACATAATGGGCATAACCACAGATGTCGGTTGTTAGCACCGGCAGGCCAGCAATCATCGCTTCGAGCAGTACGTTGCCGGTATTTTCACGGTAGGCAGGATGCACCAGCAGATCAGCACCCAATAGCAGCGAGGGAACATCGTCTCTGCCGGGGAAAAAGGTGACCTGTGAAGTGATGCCCAGTGATCGTGCTCTCTTTACAAATGAATCGGGGTGATCCTGCCCGACCACAAACAATCGCGTTCTGTTTCGCCAGTGTTCTGGCAGTTGTGCGAGCGCCAGAAGCGTTCGATCCACGCCCTTGGTTTTGAACCCGGAGCCCAGGGCCAGCAACAGTTTTTCATTATCTTTAATGCCGGATTGTCTGCGAAATTCAGTTCTTAACTGGGCAGCATTTTCCGGTGCGATACGATCTCTGGCGATACCGGGGGGTAGTAGATGAAAACGATCTTCCGCTGTTGCGTAATAGTGCTGAAAGACCCGTTTCTCACCTGCCGACACCAGTAGAGTATGGGTTTTTGAATGATCGCCAAATACAGCTTTCTCAAAGTCCAGCGCATGACGACTGCGCGGGGCGATACGGTATAGGAAGTTTCTGTCCTCGTAGGCTTTTGCGGCAAAGCAGGGGTCCGCTGCATAATAAAGATCGATACCGGGTATTTTGTTCATTCCGACCAGCAGATCCACCGGTTCATGCTCCAGGCGCTGGTGGAGCCAGCGGCTGAATTTTATATTACGTTGATGGTTGGTACGCTGCCTGGAATTAAAAATTTTGATCTCTATCTGGTCAGGGCGCGGGCCCTCCCAGCCACCTGTGTAGATGGTAACCTGAAACCCTTTGGCCAGGCAGGCCGTTGCGATGGTGAGCATGTTGCGCTGTAGCCCCCCATAGGGGAAATACTTGTAAAGGGCAAAAGCGACTTTCACGATGGCTGCGACCCTGCTAACAGATTATCTAGCGCCTGATGGGCGACCTTGGGTGTTAGCGGCGCAAAAATGGCAGGGTCCACCGAAGAGGGGGCGGTATGCACTGCCTCCATCCCGGTTGCGCATAGATGAAGCTGGTTCTTGCCATAGGTGCCCACCAGTCCAGGGTCTGTTGGCCCATAAAGTGTAATATTGGGAATATCCAGGGCAGCACTCAGGTGAGCCAGCCCGGTATCTACCGAGACAACCGCCCGTGCGCCACCAATAATGGATGCAAGTTCGGACAGGGTTGAGCGTGGTAAAATCTTTACTCCGCTCAAGTTCTGGGCGATGTGTTCGGCGCGTAGCCGCTCTGTTTCATTGCCCCAGGGAAGCAATATCTCAGTGCCCTGTTCTGAATAATGCCTGGCCAGTTCTTTCCAGTAAATTACTGGCCAGTGTTTGTCCGCCCTGGTAGTCCCGTGGAGAAAAACCAGATAGTTGCCGGTGCTTCGTGTCGATAGTGATGCGGCTATTGCGTACTGCCCCTGCCCCTGGGGCACTGGGTAGCCCAGGGCTTTGGCAAACAGTTGTCGCACACGCTCGACGGCGTGTTGTGCTTTATCGATATTTAACCGGTTTTGGTAAAAACGGCTGGCCAGCGGTTCACGGGCGCAAAACTTGTCCATCCCCCAGCTTTCACCGTGGCTGAAACGAGTAAGCCAGGCGCTTTTGAACAACCCCTGTGCATCAATCACAGCATCATATTTTTTACAACCTATTGCTCGGCAGAATGTGCCCCATTCACCTGAGTACACGGCTTTGAATGGATTTTTTCTCCAGCGCCTTACCGCGGCGGGTATTACACGCTCAACCCCGGCATGCCAGGCAGGAACCTCTGCAAAAGATTCTTCCACGACCCAGTCAAAGCGAATTCCAGGTATCGCCTGCCGAGCATCTGTTAGTGCTGGCAGGGTATGGATCACATCACCAAGCGAGGATGTTTTGATAACCAAAATATGCAAAAAAAGAGACCCGTTATTGCGTAGAGCTGTGAAGCAGACTACCCAGCTCATCCAAAACCTGCTGAGCGCTAATTTCAGTCAGGCATTTAAGGTGCCCGTAACGGCACTGACGTTTAAAGCAGGGGCTGCACTCAATTCCGGTACGAACTACCCTGCTCTGCGTATTTAATGGTGGCGTAAAGTCGGGTGAGGATGACCCGTAAATTGAGACTAATGGTCTGTCCAGTGCCGCAGCGATATGCATCAATCCAGAATCATTGGTTACCACAGCCCTGGCCAGGGAGATCAGGTCAACCGCTTCAGCCAGGTTGGTTTTTCCCGTCAGATCAACACAGTGCAGATCGGCCTCTCTCGACAGTTGGAGAGAGATCTGTTCAGCTACCTTTTGATCCGCCGCAGACCCGATGATCCAAACCTGCCAGCCCTGGTTTATTTTTCGTTGTGCTACCGTTGCAAAGCGTTGTTTGGGCCAACGTTTGGCTTCTCCAAATTCAGCACCAGGACAGATGATTAGGATAGGCTTGTCCGCTTTCAGGTCAAATTTTTGTAGCGTCCAGCGAACTTCGGCACTATCATTTTCAAGCTGAGGCCTGGGCATGGGGTCAGGAAGCGGTTCGGATGCTTTCCCCGCAAGGGCTACAAAACGCTCAACCATCAGTGGATATTTTTTAGGGTTTAGTTGCCGCAGATCATTTAGTAAACCGTGACGCATCTCTCCGCGCCAGCCGGTTCGTTTTTTAATACCCGCGAGAAAGGGGATCAGTGCTGATTTAAAGGAGTTTGGCAGTACAATAGCCCAGTCATACCCTTCGCGCATAAGCTGGCGCCCCAGCTTCCAGCGAGCCCCTAAACCTAGTTGCCCATGACCCACTGGCATAATAATGCCCTGGTTGATCTGGGGCATCCGTTCAAGCAGGGCGTTACACCAGTGGGGGGCCAGAACATCGATGACAGCTTTGGGATGATCTTTTTTTAGCGCTATAAAAAGAGCCTGCGCCATCACCATATCGCCCACCCAGGAGGGGCCAACAACCAGTATTTTCATCAGATTAAATATCCCATGCCCGGACCCCGGATCTCTTAAGAGATAGCGCTAATCAACGAGTGTGATCCAGTCTGGATATCCCGCTGCGCGTCCCATTACCTGGTCAAAATACATGCGCTGTAGTTTTTCAGTAATCGGTCCTCTTGCACCATTGCCGATCACTCGTCCATCCAGAGACTGAATGGGTAAAACTTCCGCCGCTGTTCCGGTGAAAAAGGCTTCCTCTGCGATATAAACCTCATCTCGGGTAATGCGTCGTTCTACCAGCTTTAGCCCCAGTTCGTCGAGGAAGCGGATAATGGTATCACGGGTGATGCCGTCCAGACAGGAGGTCAACTCCGGGGTATGAACTTCGCCTTTGGTGACCACGAAAATATTTTCGCCGCTACCCTCGGCCACATAGCCTTCAGTATCCAGCATCAAGGTTTCCTCCGCACCACTTTCCAGCGCTTCACGCAGGGCCAGGATGGAGTTTGTGTAGTTGCCAACCGCCTTGGCCTTGCACATGGTGACATTGACATGGTGTCGGGTCCAGGAGGAGGTGCGTACCTTCATCCCTTTTTCCATTAACTCTGGTGAGACATAGGAGGGCCATTCCCAGGCCGCTATCATAACATTTGTCTTGAGTTGATCTGCTCGCAACCCCATACCTTCAGCACCGAGAAAACAGAGGGGGCGGATATAGGCCGCGTCCAGCTTGTTCTCTCTGACCACAGCTCGCTGGGCTTCATTGAGCTCCTCTTTGCTAAAGGGCATATCCATACGCAGGATATGGGCAGATCTAAATAACCGGTCGGTGTGATCCTGTAAGCGGAATATTCCGGCACCCTTAGTGGTCTGATAGGCTCGTACGCCCTCAAATACGCCCACTCCATAGTGCAGTGTATGGGTGAGGACATGGACCTTTGCCTCTTTCCAGGGGATCATCTCCCCGTTTAACCAGATGTAACCCTCTCGGTCAGCCATTGATAGTGGCGTCATACCCTTTGCTCTCCTGTTTTTTCTGGCCACGCTTCCCACAGGAAAATAGCTTTGGCCACTAGTTCAAATTATCGGTTGGCAGCATCACCTTTTGCCAGACCCGTATAACATCTTTTCGTAGCGGCTTGAGCTCAAGTTCTGCCAACTTCTGATCCGTCAAGCGGGATGGTTGCTGATCCAGACTCAAGCGGTGAATAATTGACCTGAAGGCCTTGTAGGCTTCTCTGAGTGAATCTGCGTCAGCCCTGTCAAGCAACTTAAGTTGTTCAAGTATTTCAAGCACACGTATGTTATCGGTGTATTGTAATAGTTCTGGATGGTTTTGTGACCCTGTCAACACCGCATATTGCACAATAAACTCGATATCTACGATGCCCCCGGCATCATATTTCAGATCAAACTCAGCTTCTTCAGTTGTGGCAGGGGCATGCGCATCCCTGATTTTCTCCCGCATCTGGCGTACCTGCAGCCTTAGGTCGGCTTCAGAGCGAGGTGCGGACAGTATTTTTTTACGTAATTTATTGAATTTTTTTCGCATCTCTTCACTGCCGGTAATAGCCCTGGCTCTGACCAGAGCCTGATGCTCCCAGGCCCAGGCCTGTTCATGCTGATAGGTTTCGAAACTCTGCAGGGATGTGACCAGCAGCCCGGATGCCCCAGAGGGCCGTAGCCTCATATCTACCTCATAAAGCTGACCCGCCGGGGTGAAAGCGGTTAACAGGTGGATGATCCGTTGTGCCAGGCGGGTAAAAAACACTGTATTTTCTATCGGCTTGCAGCCGTCAGTCATACCCTTGACCGGGGCATCGTGCAGAAAAACCAGATCCAGGTCAGAGCCGTAGCCCAGTTCAATCCCGCCCAGTTTTCCGTAACCAATAATAATAAAATACCGGCCTATATCCCCCTGGGTAGTTCCTGCTGGAGACCCATGTTTTGCTGCAATATGATTCCAGGCAAGCTGTAGTGCTTCATGCAGCACCGCTTCTGCAATATAGGTCAAATAATCACTGGCCTTCATCAGGGGTAGCGTACCGGTCACCTCTGAGGCGGCCACGCGCAGGGTATAGGTCTGCCTGAAATGCCTTAGACACTCCATCTGCTGCTCCACATCATCGGGCTCTATACGCAATAACATCTGCCTTAATTCATCGTGCAGAGTGGCGGAATCGATCGGTCTATACAGGGCTTGCGTATCGAGCAATTCATCCAGTAAAACAGGGTGCTTCGATAGTTTTTCAGCTATCCAGGGGCTTGCCGCACATAAACGGATCAGCTGCTGCATTGCTGAGGGGTTTTCCACGAGCAATACCAGGTAAGCGGTACGTCGGAGCACCGCTTCAATCAATAACAGTATTCGCCCCAGCGTCTGGCTTGGCCGCGACGCCTGGGCTATGGCGGCAAGCAATCGCGGCATAAAGGTATCCAGTCGTTCATGCGAAACGCTATTCATAGACTGTACCTTGCGACTCGTGCGTAACCCTTTGAGTGCGGCCAGTGTTGAAGATGAATCCTCAAAACCCTGTTGTTCCAGGTAAAGCGTGGCCTGCTCGTCCTGAAGCTGATCTAGCCAGATAGCTTGCCACTGCTCTAAAAGATCGCAGTACTCATCTCCTTGTTCATCATCTGGAGATCTGATCAGTTGGTCAAACTGTGCTCGAACCTGTGATCTGTGCAGGTTCAGCTGTTGGGAAAAACTCTCCCAGTCGGAAAACCCCATGGCAAAAGCAATTCTGAGTTGTTCGAGTTCTTTTTCAGGTAACTGCTGGGTCTGCTCATCCCGTACTGCTTGCAAGGCATGCTCGGTATCGCGTAAAAATAGATAGGCTTGATAAAGCGCTTTTTGATCCTGCTCTTCGAGGAGGCCTGTATCCACCAGTGTCTCCAGAGTGCCGATCAGGCCACGTTGTTGCAGCCGGGTATCGTGCCCCCCTCGTATCAGTTGAAAAACCTGGACGATGAATTCAATCTCCCGGATCCCCCCGGAACCCAGCTTAATATTTTGGTGTAATCCACGCCGCTCCTCCTCCTTGCGGATCATCTGTTTCATGGATCTGAGGGCGTCAATGGCACCAAAATCCAGATAACGCCGGTATACAAAGGGTCGTAGCTCTTTTAACAGGCGCGCTCCTGCAGCCATATCGCCAGCCACCACTCGTGCTTTGATCATGGCGTAGCGCTCCCAGTCTCTGCCCTGGGACTGGTAGTAATCAGACATGGCATCAAAATTCAGCACCAGCGCGCCACTTTGTCCGTAGGGGCGTAAACGCATATCTACGCGGAAAACAAACCCCTCTGCGGTTCGGGCATCAAGCACATGAATCAAGCGTTGCGCCACTCGGATGAAGAATTGCTGATTATCCAGCGTCTTTGCTCCTCCCTGGGTCTCACCCTTGCCTTCATAGGCAAACATCAGGTCAATATCTGAAGACAGGTTAAGTTCATATGCACCCAGTTTGCCCATCCCAAGTATGACCAGTTTCTGCTCGTGCCATTCACCCCCAGCCTCAGACATGGGAGTGCCCCATTTTTTACAGGCGTGTGCATGTAACCATACCAATGCCTGCTCAATACAGGCCCCCGCCATCCAGGAAAGATCTCGGGTTGTCTCTATCGTATCTGATTTGCGCAGTAGATCCCGCCAGATAATGCGGACCTGTTGCTGCTGGCGGAACTGTCTGAGCTGCTTGACCAGGTCCTCCTCCGTCATAACCTGCTGCAGCCGAGACTCAAGCTGCTCACAAAAGTCAGATTCTGAATAGCTGTGCTCAAGCCCTTTGGACTGGAGTATTGATAGCAGAATTCCCGGGTTACGAACGCACTGTTCGGCAACATAATCGCTGCAAGCCCACACCTGTTGTAGCTCAAGCCACTCTTTACCATCCGGTGGCAGCAACGCACTGACCTGCTGTTGCTGTTGTGCATCAAGCTGCTCCTCAAAAAGGAGCCAATAATGGTCAAAACCTGCTTGTAAAACGGCGGGCAAACTATCTGTCTTTTGGTTCGATCTGGTCATGGGTTACCCATTAAATAGCCAAATGGTTGAAATTTGCTTTTATCTCGAATCATAAACTATTCGCGTTAGCTTTCCTGTGCTGTTGGCGTCACTCTTAACACCTCCTCAATGGTAGTGAGACCCGCAGCCACCTTTTGTGCACCACTTAATCTGAGGGTTTGCATGCCACTCTTGATCGCCTGCATCCGAATCGCTTCAATATCTGATTGGGGGTTGATCAGTTTTCTTATAGGGGCATTGAGTGGCATCACCTCATACAAGCCTGCCCGCCCTTTAAAACCGGTTCCTCGACAATCCAGACAGCCCTCTGGCTCCCAGATATTTCCCGGAACCCTGGAGCGCCAGGGGTGGGTTAGCAGCTTCCAGGAATCTGCATCAAGAGGTATCGGCTTCTTACATTTCTCACAGAGGGTTCTTACCAGTCTTTGCGCCATGACACCTAGCACCGCTGTTTTGATTAGATAACTGGGTACCCCCAGCTCAAGCATGCGGGTGATGGCTGAGGGGGCATCATTGGTGTGCAGGGTTGCCAGCACCAGGTGGCCGGTTAGCGCAGCCTGAATAGCGATCTCTGCTGTTTCCAGGTCACGAATTTCACCCACCATAATAATATCAGGATCCTGGCGTAGCAGCGCTTTTACCCCATCGGCAAACCCCAGGCCGATGTTGTGCTGCACCTGCATCTGGTTAAAGCTGTCCTCGACCATCTCTATCGGGTCTTCAATAGTGCTGACATTGACCTGTGGCGTTGCCAGTTGTTTGAGTGTGGAATAGAGGGTCGTGGTTTTTCCTGATCCGGTAGGCCCTGTGACCAGCACGATGCCGTGGGGGCGCGTGGTCATCTCATTCCAGCGTTTATAGTCTTCATCGGCAATACCCAGTTCAGTAAAATCTCGAAGCAGCACCTGTGGATCGAAGATACGCATAACCAGCTTTTCACCAAAAGCTGTGGGCAAAGTGGACAGTCGTAACTCTACCTCATCGCCCTGTGGGCTCCTGGTTTTAAGTCGTCCATCTTGAGGCTGACGTTTTTCAGCGACATTCATGCGACCCAGAATTTTCAATCGGCTCACCACCGCAGTCATCACCTGTGCAGGCAGCTGGTAGACCTGATGCAGAACACCATCAATACGAAACCGTACATTACCCTGTTCCCTGCGTGGCTCAAGATGAATGTCGCTGGCTCGCTGGGAAAATGCGTATTGTAAAAGCCAGTCTACGATATGGATGATGTGTTGATCATTGGCATCAGGGGTGAGCTGTCCGATCTCGAGCATCTGCTCTAAATTTGAAAGGCCGAGATTACGGTTTTCCTTGTTGGTTGCACTGCTGACAGATTTGGCAAGGTTGTAAAATTCGATGGAGAAGCGCTCGATATCTCCGGGAACCGCCACCACCCGAACGATATCCTTGCGCAACACATGCTTTAGATCCTGCTCCCAGCCTGAAATATAAGGTTCTGCGCTGGCAATAACGACCCGGTCAGGATGTACTTCAACGGCCAAAATATGATGGCGGCGGGCAAAGGCGTAAGACATTACTTCGGTAATCTCGGTCACGGCAACCTTGAGTGGATCAATCAAAAAACAGGTTTGCCCCGCTTCGGTTGCGATCCATTCGGTTAATACCTGCTGGTCCAGCTTGCGCCAGGGGCTGGCCCGGTCAGTAAATGTATATTGTGCGATTATCTCTATAGGGTGTTGGTCGTAACTTCGTTGTTCCAGATAAACCTTTTCAACATCTTTTTGTGTCAACCGATCCTGCGTTACCAACTGGTTTAATAGTTTGCGCAGTTCCAGTTTGGTGCCTGCGCTGCGTTTCTCTTGCGCTACATCGTTTGGATTCATGGATATGCTCCCCCTCTGGCCACCTATATCGCGAGATTAATGCCAGTTATTATAACCAGTTATGAGCGAGGTAGAATAAAAAACCTTTTGCCTTGGCGTTAGCCTCGGTATGCTTTTATAATCGCAATTTTATCCCCGCAGAGAGTAAAGGGCTTCTATGGCTACTAAAAATTTTTTTGCGAACATCTTCGGTCGCTCACCCTTCGAACCACTGCAAGAGCATATCGCTACAGCGCATCAATGTGCTGCTGAACTGCTTCCGTTTTTTCAGGCGGTTTACAAGGAGGACTGGGATAAGGCCCTGGAGGTACAATCTAAAATTGCCAGGTTGGAAAATGATGCTGACGATCTTCAAAAATCGATCCGTTTGCAGCTACCCAAAAGTCTGTTTCTCCCGGTACCTCGAACAGACCTTATCTCTCTTCTGACCTCCCAGGACAAGATAGCCAACCGGGCCGAAGATATTGCCGGTTTGATGCTGGGCAGAAAAATGACGATTCCCGAGCCTCTGAAAGAGCCGGTATTTAACTACCTGAAAACCTCTATTGCGGCATCCAACCAGGCTGTTGTTGCGATCAACGAACTGGATGAGCTGGTGGAAACAGCGTTCGGTGGCCGAGAGATCAGGTTGGTCCAAAAGATGATTACCAAGCTTAACGAGATTGAACATGAAACTGACCAGATACAGGTTAATATACGATCAACCCTGTTTTCTCTCGAAAAAGAGCTCCCGCCCATTGATGTGATGTTCCTCTACAAAATCATTGATGGAATAGGCGACTTAGCTGACCGTGCGCAACAGGTAGGCGGTCGATTACAACTTCTTTTGGCCAGATAAGACAACGCTGTTATGACTATTATTGCAGAACACGCAAACACCTTTATATTGCTCGCCTGCCTGTTTGGCTTTTTTATGGCCTGGGGTGTTGGGGCTAACGATGTCGCCAACGCTATGGGTACTTCGGTGGGTGCCAAAGCTATCACTATTCGCCAGGCCGTGGTGATCGCCATGATATTTGAATTTGCAGGCGCGTACCTTGCAGGTGGTGATGTAACCGCTACCATCCGTAAGGGGATTATCGATACCGGGCCGCTTATGGATCAACCCGAATTGTTAGTGTATGGCATGATGTCCGCACTGCTGGCGGCGGGGATCTGGCTGCTCATTGCATCGATGCTGGGTTGGCCGGTTTCAACCACGCACACGATTGTCGGTGCCATTGTCGGTTTTGCCATTGTTGGCATCTCCTTTGATGCGGTTAAATGGGTCAAGGTTGGCAGTATCGTAGCCAGCTGGGTGGTTTCACCATTAATCGCCGGAACCATTTCTTACATGCTATTTAGGAGCGTGCAACGGCTGATTCTTAACACGAAGCATCCCTTCGAAAATGCCAAAAAATATATCCCCTACTACATCTATTATGTGGGCTTTATGATCAGCATGGTGACCCTGACCAAGGGCTTAAAACATGTGGGTTTGTCATTGAGTTATCTGCAGTGTCTGGGGGCATCCTTGATCGTAGGATTGATCGTCATGATTCTAGGCAAAGTCATGCTTAAGCGGATAAAGCCGGAGGCTGTGACCAGCCAGGGCTCCTCGCTGGAAAATATAGATCGCTTTGCAGATGTAGAAAAAGTTTTTGCAACCTTGATGGTATTTACCGCCTGTAGCATGGCGTTTGCCCATGGTTCAAATGACGTTGCCAATGCGGTTGGGCCACTGGCTGCAGTGATCAGCATCTCTGCGACGGGTGGTGAAATCATGCAGAACTCACCCATGCCCTGGTGGGTGCTGGTTCTCGGTGGTGGTGGCATTGTGATTGGGCTGGCCACCTATGGGTTCAAGGTTATTGCCACCATCGGAAGAAAGATAACCCACCTGACCCCTAGCAGAGGTTTTGCTGCCGAACTCGGGGCTGCCACCACTGTAGTGGTCGCTTCTGGCACGGGCCTGCCCATTTCGACCACCCATACCCTGGTAGGCGCGGTTTTGGGGGTTGGCCTGGCTCGAGGAATGGCCGCGCTTAATCTGCGGATGGTACGAACCATCTTTGTCTCCTGGCTGGTCACGTTACCGGCCGGTGCTGGTTTGTCGATACTCTTCTTTTACATTTTTAAAGCCACGTTTGGCTAACCAGCAGGTCTTATTTTGCGGCTACCAGGGGTACATTCACAACTTGAACAGCTGATCGCAATTTCATCGGTCAGCTCAACGATTGCCAAGTATGACCAAAGTAATCTGCCCGTGGTAGAGTTGCTGGCAAACTGGTTGACAGACCTTGGTTTTGTGGCGGAGCTCCTCCCGATACCGGGCAACCCTGGGAAGGCGAATCTGATTGCCACATTGGGACAGGGGCCTGGTGGGCTGGTGTTATCAGGCCATACCGATACCGTACCCTTTGATGAGCATCTATGGTCCAGCGACCCGCTTAAGCTGACGGAGAGGGATGGCAGGTTTTACGGCCTGGGCAGTAGTGATATGAAGGGGTTTTTCCCGCTGGCAATCCAGGCCAGCAAACCCTTTCTGCAAAAACGGCTTAAACAACCGCTGATCATCCTCGCGACCGCTGATGAAGAAAGCTCCATGTCCGGTGCAAGAGCGCTGCAGGAGGCGGGCACTCTCCAGGCCCAGCAGGCGATCATTGGTGAACCGACCGCACTTAAGCCCATCCGCATGCAGAAGGGCATGATGATGCAATCCATTACCCTGGAGGGGCAATCAGGCCACTCATCAGACCCTGGTCTTGGTAATAATGCTATCGAAGCGATGCAGAAGGTTCTGGCGGAACTGATCAGCCTAAAGCATGAGCTGAGCAACAAATATCATAACCCACTGTTTCAAATACCCTACCCAACACTTAACTTTGGAAGTCTTCACGGTGGTGATAATCCTAACCGTATTTGCGGTCATTGCGAACTGCAAATTGATCTTCGCCCGCTTCCCGGCATGGATCTGGATGAGTTGCGCGGGCTTTTGCAGCAGCGTCTGCAACCCCTGGCAGACCAACAACAGATTAGCTTGAGCATTAAATCACTATTTTGCGGCATACCAGCACATGAAACCCCGGCCGGGGCACCCATCGTCAAAATGGTCGAGAAACTAACCGGCTATACTGCGGGGGCGGTAAACTTTGCTACAGAAGCGCCTTTTCTTGGAAAAATGGGTGTAGATACCGTGGTTTGGGGGCCGGGTGATATCGAACAGGCTCATCAACCCAATGAAAGCTTATCAATAGATCGTATTGCGCCTACAATCAGTACCCTGGAACAATTGATTAACACATTTTGTGTGTAACAGGACACGGTGCCTGGCATGAATATGGTAAATAGCAAAAATTATGTGGGCTGGTTCAGAAATTCAGCCCCCTATATCAATGCTAACCGCAATAAAACCTTTGTCTTGATGATCGGCTCGGATGCCCTTGCCGAAGAGCAAATTAAGTCGATCATCCATGATATTGCACTGCTTGACAGCCTGGGTGTGAGGCTGGTGATCGTGCATGGCGCACGTCGCCAAATCGATCACAACCTGCGATCAAAGGGGATCAAGTGCAGGTTTCACCAGGATCTTAGAATTACTGATGAAAAAGCCTCTGTCTGCGTCAGAGAGTCTGTTGGTGCGCTGCGTACAGAGCTGGAAGCGATGCTCTCAATGGGGCTGCCAAACTCCCCTATGCACGGCGCACGCCTGCGTGTTTGTGGCGGTAATTTTGTTACAGCTCGGCCAGTAGGGATTAGAGACGGAATCGATTTTTGTCATACTGGGGAGGTCCGCAGAATTGACTGTAGCGGAATAAGGCGTGCTCTTGATCAGCACTCAATTGTGCTGCTCTCTCCACTGGGCTACTCGCCAACAGGTGAGATCTTTAATCTATCCGCTGAAGACCTTGCCACAGAAACTGCGATTGCACTGCAGGCTGACAAGTTAATTTTAATGTGTTCGACTCAGGGAGTGCTCGATAGTAGCGGCCAGCTCATCAAGGAGCTGAACAGCCAGGAGGCTCAGTTGCTACTTGAATCAGACAAAGTCTCGGCAGAGATCAGCCGTCACCTGGCTGCGGCCTGTCGGGCCTGCCAAACCGGCGTGCAGCGAGCGCACCTGGTGAGTTTCAAGCAGGATGGGGCCTTGCTGACAGAGCTCTATACCCGGGATGGTGCCGGCACACTGATCGCTCTAAAAAATTACGAGCAGATCCGGGAGGCAACCATTGCTGATGTGGGTGGGGTTATCGAACTGATTCGGCCGCTGGAAAAACAGGGTGCTTTAGTACGCCGTTCACGGGAGCTTCTCGAAAAGGAGATCGGTCAATTTAGTGTCATAGAGCGCGATGGAGCCATTATCGCCTGTGCTGCACTGTACCCTTTTAAAGATGCACACTCAGCAGAACTGGCTTGTCTGGCGGTGAGCCCGGAATATAGAAGCGGCAACCGGGGTGACCTGCTTTTGGAGATTATCATTCGCCGGGCCAGGCAGCTTGGCATCAAAAAAATTGTGGCTATGACCACGCAGTCGACCCACTGGTTTATCGAGCGTGGCTTTGAATTATCACGTATCGATGAGCTGCCTCAGAGCAAACAGACACTCTATAATTGGCAGAGAAATTCCCAGGTGTTGAGCCGGACGTTGTAGCGTCCTTGCCACGCTGTTTTATGGCTCTGGCAACAGTTTTCCGGGGTTCATAATACCGTTGGGATCAAATACCTTTTTTATGGCGCGCATCTGGGCAAGCTCCGCTGCACTGCGGCTGTATTGGATGGCGTCTCTTTTAAGCAGGCCAACACCATGCTCAGCCGAGATGCTACCTGAAAATGCCTGGACTACGCTGAAGATCTCTTCGCTCACCCGGCTGCAAGTCTCCTGGAAAACGGGGCTTTCCATCTGCTCTGGTTTAAGAATATTCAGATGCAGGTTGCCATCTCCAATATGCCCGTACCAGGCTATTTCAAACTGGCTGTAGTGCTCGGTAATCAGTTGTTCTATGCGTGCCAAAAAAGCGGGCACTTTTGAAACGGTCACCGATATATCATTTTTGTAGGGCTCAAAAACTGCAATGGTCTCTGAAATATCCTCCCGCAAAGCCCATAATGCTTCAGCTTGAGTCTGGCTGCTGCTGATCACGCCATCTATCAGCCAGCCCTCATCCAGAGCCTGATCAAACAGGGCCAAAGCCTGGTCTGTTTCCACGCCATGCGCGGCATCAAACTCCAGCAGTGCGTACCAGGGTGCCGGGGTGTTAAAGGGTCTTTGATGGCCCCGATGGGTGATGACCAGGTCAAGCGCGCGCTCGGAAAAAAACTCAAAGGCGGTCAGCTCAAGTTCGCTTCGGAACAGTGCCAGCACCTGCATCAGGGCATTCAGATCTCTGATACCCAGCAGGATCACCTTGAGGTTCACTGGCTGGCGCGTTAGCTTCAGGGTTGCAGCGCTGATAAAGCCCAGAGTTCCTTCGGAGCCGATAAAAAGATGCCGCAAATCATAACCGGTAGCATTTTTGACCAGCCCCTGATTGAGTTGCAGTAACTCCCCGGCCCCGGTTACCACCTCCAGTCCTGCAACCCAATCGCGGGTTAGCCCGTAACGAATGACCTTGATTCCACCTGCGTTTGTGGCGATATTCCCGCCGATCTGACTGGTTCCGGCGGAAGCAAAATTAACGGGATAATAGAGTCCCTGTGTTTTCGCAAACGCCTGTACCTGTGCGGTTATAACACCCGCCTCCACGATCAGGGTTTGATCAATGGCGTTAAAGTCACGGATCTGGTTCATCCGATCGAAGGACACCACCAGCTCACCCTTCAAGGCAACGGCTCCGCCGCTAAGCCCGGTACGCCCCCCGGAGGGTACCAGCCCTATGAGGTTCTGATTGGCTAACCTGACCAACGCTTGAAGCTGCTGCGCACTACGAGGAAAGACAACGCCCAGCGGATTGGGTGGATAAACACGGCTGAGATCCTGGCCGTAATGTTGCAGTGACTGTGGGTCGCTCAGAACGTCTTCCTGACTAAAAACAGTTTTTAACGCCTCAAGGATGCGATCGTTTTTTGATGTTTCGGATGTCAAACTCGGTTCCTTTAAGGAATGGGTGAACGCTGCGCGATACTGCCATTGTTGCCAAAAAATAGAGTGCCTGCCAACGATCTAAGAGACTTTTGCACGAAAGCCATTTTGCTCCCATGCGGTGTTAAAAATGTACCCAAAGCACTCGCTCCGCTCGCGGGGCAGGCTCTGCTCAATCGGTTATTTTACTAAAGCATAAGTGCCCGCAAGCAGTTACTAAACAACTGTAAACGCCCTCTTTGCGCGCCTTTTTGCCTTGCCTGGAACCAAAATCATCTCTCGTGCAAAGGTCTCTCTAACTAAATCGGTAATCTTATTTCAACCATCAGACCGCCACTTTCGGCATTTTGGATCTTGAGGCTGCCCTCATGAATATTGATGGCGCGCTGGGCAATCGCTAGCCCAAGACCGTAGCCGCCAGAAGCTCGGTCTCGGGCCTCGGCCTCTCGGTAAAAGGGTTCAACCAGGTGCTCAATTGTTTGTGCACAAACGCCTGCACCATGATCACGAACCTGGATCAGGGCGATCTCTTTTTCAGCCCCAAGGGAAACCTCGACACAGGTATTGATCTTCGTGTATTTGAGCGCATTGCGGACGATGTTCTCCAGGGCGCTATAGATAAGCTCCTCATTTACTTTGACGCGGCAATCGCTCAGCACCTTCAGTTTAACCGCCTTGTGCTCTGGCTGCGCTTCAAAATCGGCATCCTGTACAATCTGGCTCAACAGTTCGGCCAGGCTAATTTCTTCTCGAATAACGTTGGCTTGATCGCCTTCCAGCCTGACTAGCGCCATTACCTGGCCAATTAACTCTTCAAGGCGATTGGCCTCGGTTTCAATACGATCATGTTCGATATTGGCGGATCTGCCTGCAGATTTTCGTGCCAACTCCAGTGCGACCTGTAACCGCGCCAGCGGTGAGCGCAGCTCATGGGAGACATCGCCCAGCATCCGCCTCTGAGTCATTAGCAGGCGCTCTATCTGCTCGGCCATGCGATCAAAGTCTGCGCTTAACTGCCCCAGTTCATCGCGCCGCTTGCCAATCACCGACTGCACCCGAACCTTCAGGTCACCCGATGAGATTCTTCGGGTCGCTCTTTGCAATGCACGAACAGGCGATGTGATGTTTCTTGCCAGTGCATAGCTGATTATTCCGGTCACAAAGATAGACAGCATAATTGAAATTATGCGTAGTTTTGGTGGTAAGCCTCGGTGCCGGGAGCGTAGTCGTTCCGGTAAAAAACGCTCGGGTGGGCTAAGCGACACATAGCGGTAGTGGCTCGTTGAACTTTTTAGATTTTGAATTTCAAATTTCGGGGGGCCAGGTAATGGTTGATCTCCAGCCAGAAGCGCTATGACAGGTTGGGGCAGTGGGCGACCCAGCACGTCGTTATTGTTGTCATCGAGCAGAAAAAACCCCCTCGGCCGGACGCCCTTTCTTTTATCTAACCATTTAGTTAAAGCTTCGGGGCCTCCAGACTCGTAAATAGAGAGGGCGGTCTCTGCTCTGTGTCGGCGAGCTTCCTTCCGATGTTCTTCCAGGCGGCTGCTTTCCCAGAGCATGCCCATCAACAGGGTTGTGGCCAGTGTGATCAGAATCATTGTGGCCCAGAAGGACAGAAAAATCTTCCAGAAGATGCTGCTGAATCGGATCCACACAGGCAGGCGCATGACTTTAATTTTCCTGTGCAGCTGATACATAGATATAGCCAACACCGCGGATGGTTTTGATGCGCGGTGCTCCGTCCGGGTAGGGGCCTAGTTTTCGGCGAAGATTACTCACATGCATATCCATGCTACGATCATAACGGGCCAATTTACGGCCGAGCACCGTCTGGGTTAACTCTTTTTTTGAGACCTTTTTCCCTGCTTGTAACAGTAGCGCTTCCAACACACTGAATTCAGTACTGGTCAGATTCACCGGCACCCCCTTGCAGAATACATTGCGAGTCGTGGGCTGTAGTTCAAGATCATCAATAATCAGTTTTTGTGATTCACGATCCTGGCTTTTTTTCTGCGGCGGTGCTCTGCGTAAAATGGCCCTGATTCTGGCTACCAGTTCGCGTGGATTACAGGGTTTGGCCAGGTAGTCATCGGCCCCCATCTCCAGGCCGACAATCCGGTCCACCTCATCATCTCTTGCCGTTAGCATCAGCACCGGGGTATACACCTGCTGCCTGATCTTGCTAAGGGCTTCCAATCCTGTCATTTTGGGCATCATAATGTCCAGTATCAGCAGGTTGTGTTGTTGTTTGAGGATCTCCCTGACCGCCGCCTCACCATCATGAACGGCATCGACCTCAAACCCCTCTGAAGTCAGGTATTCAATCAGTAATTCACACAGTTCCTTATCATCATCTGCCAAAAGAATACGAGCCATTTATAGTATCCGTTGCTAACTAATAGGGGATTTAAAGGTCAATTAACAGTGAGGCGGTAGCCTCTTTACATAATTTTACACCGCCTTGACCCAACCTTGCGTAGTATGGAGTAAAGTTATAATACTGATAGATTCAGAAGGTTGCCAACACAGGAGCATATAATGAAAAACAAAGGATTTTATAGGTACTGTAGCGTTATTGTAGTTGCTGCTGGTCTGGGCTTGGGCTTGAGTGGCCTGGCTCAGGCTCAGCCGTGTGCGATGAGTGGATCTGAACAGCGATCCATGGATGACAAAGGCAAGTGCGGAAAGCATCAGGGTGGTTCTGGTGGAGTCAAGCAGATGGGCATGTTTGGGCGGATGCTCCAGCAAGTTGATTTAACCGAAAAACAGGATAAAGAGGTTCAATCGATTATGGATGCTGCGGCACCAAAACTTCAGGCGCTGCACCAGGCGATGCGGGCATTAAAACATTCAAGCATGGCGATGTTGCCAGAGAATGGGTTTGATGAGGCGCAGGCGATAGCCTCTGCTGAAGCCCATGCAGGCATCATGAAGCAGATGATGGTTCTGAAAGCGCGGATTAAAGCCGATCTTTTTGCGCTGTTAACCTCTGAGCAGCAAGCAATTCTGCGTGAAAAAAGCTCCAAAATGCAGGGCAAAAAACGCAAGGGATGCTCCGGTTCTAAGGGATAACCGGGTATTAGGTGTAGCGGCCCAGGCCTGTGGGTTGCTACATTTTGTAGTGTTGAGCCTATAGCAGCTTGAGTGATTTTACCTGGCTTGTTCAAGCATATAATCAACCGTGTCTCTTAACTGTTCATCCGTACATTTGTGGCATAAACCTCGTTCTGGCATTAAGTTATAGCCATTCATTACTCTTTCGTAAACAAGCTCTATAGGTAGTTTTGCAATCTCCTTCCAGTCTGCTTTGTTACCCAAAATTGGAGCACTATTTACGCCAGTATCATGGCATCCAGCACACACCCAGGGATAGTAAAAACCCTTCTCGGCAGGCTTGATCTCTACCTTTAGCGAGGGGTCTCGGTAAAGCCGATACAGAGTTCCGCTTTCAGAAAGGATAAGAATCGAACCATCCTTGGCAACTTTTATGTCTCGTATGCGGCCATTGATCTCTTCCAGAATAGGATATTCTGATCTAATGACGGAGTTGTCGAGATCTAATTTGCTGACATGGTGCCCCCCCAGAGCCCCAACCAAAAGATCGCCATCCCATTCATGAAACATAGCTCCTCTATAAACGGTAATGGGGGATGTCGCGATAGAGGGCAGGTAATAAAACAGAGGTTGTTTCAGCCCCGTTTTATGTGTGGCCCCCTTTTTTTTCAGCGTTAGGTAGTCATTGCCATAACCAATGGTCGGCCAACCATAATTTGCTCCAGATACAATAATATTGACCTCATCTCCGCCCATCGGCCCATGCTCTGTTTCAAACAAAATCCCGGATGCTTCATCAAAGTGCAATCCCTGGGGGTTTCGAACGCCTAAAGCATAAATTCTGTCGTCTATTTCATCATTCCCTACAAATGGGTTATCCGCAGGAACCGAGCCATCGTCATGTAAACGAAGGATCTTGCCCTCTAGTCGATCGCCCTGTTGAGAAAGCACACCTTCAGAACGATCACCAATAGAGATATAAAGATAGCCTTGCGCATCAAATTCCAGGGCGCCCCCAAAATTAGAAGGTGACCAGCCAAAATGACCTGGAGGGGTGATTTCCCGTAGCTCGTGCAGTGAGTCCCCCTTCAAAATAGCAGTTACTACCACTGTTCTGAAAAAATTCCCTGTATCCTCATCACTGGCTGTATAGCTAAAATAGATACGATTGTTCTGCTTAAAACTGGGGTGTAGCTCTACATCCAGCAAACCAGTTTGTGTTCTTTTTGTGGCTATTTTAGGCAGCCCGGAAATATATATCTGCTCTCTGCTTTCCAGGTTAAACCTCGATAGTTTGCCAGAGATCTCCGTAATAATTATCTCCCTCTCATTGATAAATTCAAACGCCCACGGCGCTGTTAGGCTAGTTAATAGCTCATCCAGCCTGGCATCGCGAATGTTTAGTTTTGATAGAGAAACAAGCTTCCCTGAATAGGGAGCAGGTAAAATTAGCGTTGGCCCCTTGTTTTGATCTCCCTTCTGACCCCGTGGGGGGGAAGATGACTGGCGTTTTTGTGCAAAACCATCCAGCTCCTCCCTGTTTTGATTCACTTCATCCGCTGAGGTTTGCTCACTAGCTGGTGAACAAGCTAGTGGCAGCATGATAAAGACACAGACACTTAAAGTTACAAATAATGAAATAAACTTCTGCCACAAAAAAACAGCTACAGCCATAATGGTCGCCTATAAATTCCTATTCTTCGCCAACCCTTATCCTGCTATTAAATTTAGCTCTTCCATAGGGGCTTTTTGCCATTTTAGCCCACCACAGGCCTCACCTCAAACGTGATACAGGT
>CAYYRK010000023.1:1399-23590 GCA_964473915.1 uncultured Pseudomonadales bacterium | reverse complement strand
TCAACATAGAATTTACTTTAAGTAATAAGATTAGCATTTTGTTTTGCAAAACCTTCCTGTAAGTAGCCTCGGCTAGACCATTACGAAAATGACGTAACTTATTGTGTTGAAAGGGCAAATTTGATATTTGCAGCCCCAGTTGTCGCTTGACAAATACCCAGTAGCATTCTTATAGTGTGGCTTGGTGGATAAAAGTGGATAAAAGTGGGAATCCTTGGGGGTTTCTTGGGGGCTTGAGTGTTTCGTGGGGTCAACTCAATTAATCTGGATACAAAAGGCCGTATGGCCATGCCGACACGGTATCGTGATCGGCTGGAAGAGCTGTGCCGTGGCCAGATGGTTGTCACCATTGATACAGAAGATCGCTGTTTGCTGATCTACCCCCTGCCCGAATGGGAGCCTATCCAGAAGAAGGTTGAATCTCTGTCCAGTTTCAACCCAGCTTCACGCCGAATCCAAAGACTTTTAATAGGTCATGCAACGGATATTGAGCTCGATGCCAGCGGCCGATTGCTACTCAGCCCGCCGTTGCGAGAGTATGCAAAGCTTGAGAAAAAAACCATTTTACTGGGTCAAGGAAGTAAGTTCGAGTTATGGAGCGAGGAGTGCTGGCTTGCGTGTCGTGAGACCTATATGGAAAAAGGTACAGCAACAGAAGAGCTACCGGACGAGCTTCAGACACTCTCACTGTAAATATTACGTTTTGGTATAGATTATGGCTCAGCATCAGACCGTATTATTGGAAGAAGCAGTTGACGTGCTGATGACAGATCAGAACGGATTTTATATCGATGGCACCTATGGTCGAGGAGGGCATAGCCAGGCAATTTTGAATCGACTGGGGCCCGCTGGGAAATTACTGGTAATAGACAAAGACCCACAGGCAATAGCTCATGCACAGTCCCATTTGGCGGCTGATGACCGTGTGATCATCAGGCAGGGCTCATTCGCTTCTGTGGGTAGCCAGGTTGCTGAACTGGGCTGGGCTGGCAAGGTTCAGGGTGTTCTGCTGGATCTTGGGGTTTCCTCTCCACAACTGGATGATGCTGAGCGGGGCTTTAGTTTTTCTCAAAGCGGTCCGCTGGACATGCGTATGGATTACTCAACGGGTATCAGTGCTGCGCAATGGATTGAGACTGCACCTGAACAGGAGTTGGCGGATGTAATCTATCGCTTTGGTGAAGAGCGGTTTTCTCGGCGCATTGCCCGTGCCATTGTCAGAGAGAGGCACGCAGACCCTATTGTGACTACCGGTCGACTGGCAGAGGTGGTTGCAAAGGCTAATCCATCCTGGGAAAGACGCAAACACCCTGCGACACGTACCTTCCAAGCCATTCGTATCTTTTTAAATGGGGAGCTGGACGACCTGTCAAAACTGTTGGCTGTGGTGATTGATCTGCTGGCGGTCGGTGGCCGCCTGGTGACCATAAGTTTTCATTCACTGGAAGATAGGATAGTGAAGCGCTTTATTCGCAGCCAGGTGCAGGGCGACACACTACCTCGGCATCTGCCTGTCAGGGATGACCAGCTTCACCGGCGTATGCGTAGAATTGGTAAGGTGGTCCGGGCTTCTGCTGCTGAAGTATCGATTAACCCCAGGGCGCGCAGTGCGGTGATGCGTGCCGCCGAAAAAATAAGCTGAGATGGCAGTGGATATTGCTCGGTCTTTGGTGCTTCGCAAGTGGCTGGTTGGCAGCTTATTGCTGTTATCTGTTCTGGGGTCAGCGGTTGCCGTTATCAATGTTAGTCATATTAACCGACAGCTTTTCAGCACCTACCAGGGGCTCCTCAATATGAGGGATGAGATGGAGGTGGAATGGGGTCAGTTATTGCTGGAGCACAGTGCCCTGGCGGCACATGCAAGGGTAGAACAGCTTGCAATAAAAAAGCTGGGAATGCGTGTTCCTGAGGCGGATGAAATTGTCATGGTGGTGTGGTGAGTATACAGGACGGTAAAACTATGGACGTGGCGGCCTATCCATGGCGTTTTAAGTTCGTCCTGGGTTTATTGCTGAGCACCTTTGCTTTGATCATCTGGAGAGTGGTCGATCTGCAGATTCTGGACCATGAGTTTTTAAGCATGGAGGGTGATGCCAGAACCCTGCGCACAGAGCCGGTAACAGCTTATCGGGGAATGATTCTGGACCGAAATGGGAAGCCTCTGGCCGTCAGTACGCCCGTGGTATCCATCTGGGTTAATCCTCAAGAAGTGGATGATCCGCAGGTTTTGGCTGCTGCGTTAACAGATCCCCTGATGATGCCGGAAGGGGTGTTATTGCAACGATTACAGACCAACAGTAGTCGTGAGTTTATCTATCTAAAACGTCATCTGACGCCCGTCCAGGCAGCGCATATTCTTGATCTGAAAGTTAAGGGTGTGCATGGTCAAAGAGAATATCGGCGCTACTATCCAGCGGGGGAGGTGGCTGCTCATCTTGTGGGTTTTACTGATATCGATGATTCGGGTCAGGAGGGCATGGAGCTGGCCTATGATGACTGGTTGCAGGGCGTTGCGGGTAGTAAGCTGGTTATGAAGGATCGCTATGGCAGGATCGTTAAAGACATCAGGTCGCTGCGGGAGGATAAGCCAGGCAATAACCTTTATTTGAGTATTGACCTTCGGCTGCAATACCTGGCGTATCGCGAACTGCTGGCAGCGGTCAGGGAGCATAAGGCTAAGTCTGGCACGTTGGTTCTGCTTGATGCGCAGACGGGCGAAGTATTAGCACTGGTTAATCAGCCCTCATATAACCCTAACAAACGCAGCACCATCAATGGATCTAATCTACGTAACCGGGCGCTGACGGATATTTTTGAGCCGGGTTCTACCGTCAAGCCGTTAACCGTGGCAGCAGCACTTGAATCAGGAAAATATAGCCCCGCATCGCGCATTAACACTACGCCCGGTTATCTGCGTATCGGGCGACACACTATCAGGGATCACCGTAACTATGGTGAAATTGATCTGACGACCCTGCTCGTTAAATCCAGCAACGTAGGTGCAGGAAAATTGGCTTTGGCGATGGATGCTGATGCGGTTTGGTCCATGTTCAGCCGGGTGCGTTTTGGACAGGATACCGGTAGCGGTTTTCCGGGAGAGCGAACCGGTCGGCTGCCCTATCATGAAAATTGGCGGGATATTGAACGGGTTACGCTCTCCTATGGTTATGGCGTTTCCGTTACCACACTGCAACTGGCCCAGGCCTATACCGCCTTTGCCGGTCAGGGCGAACTCAAGCCGACGTCTCTTCTAAAGCAGGATGCCCCGGTTGCAGGTGAGCCTGTGATGAGTGCGAGCACGGCCAAATCAATATTGTCCATGCTTGAAGCGGTTACGAGAGAGGGTACAGGTACCCGTGCCCGAGTTCCTTTCTACCAGGTGGCGGGGAAAACTGGCACAGTACACAAGGTGAGTGCAGGTAATTACCAAAGCGATAAATATATGGCTTTGTTTGCCGGGCTTGCTCCGGCTAATGATCCCAAAGTTGTGGCGGTGGTGGTCATTGATGAACCAGGAGGCCGTGAATATTATGGAGGCGAGGTAGCCGCACCGGTATTTTCCCGGGTTGTGGCTGGAGCCTTGCGATTGCTCAATGTACCGCCGACCCCGGAAGCCAGGAAATCTGTTGCCAATTCGCATAGTAAAAGCGGGGGTAATGCTGCGTGAAGCCTATCTCATTATTAGCTGATTACAGCATCTCTTTAGCTGAGTTTCTGCAAGGCTATAGTGTGGTTCCGGAGTCGCAGGGGGCTATTGTCATTCAGGATTTAAAGCTGGATAGCCGCGAGATTGTTAGTGGCGATCTGTTTGTTGCTCTGCAGGGATGCCAGGACAATGGTATCCGTTATATCAATGCAGCTGCGCAAAAGGGTGCCTGTGTAGCACTTGTGGATCAGCTTGACCTGGGTCTGTGTCGTGATTATGAAATTCCGTTAGTAGCTATCAAGGGCTTAAGGCAAAATCTCAGCAAACTCGCCGGACGTTTTTTTCGTGAGCCTTCATCGAGAATGAAAGTTGTGGGTGTAACCGGAACGAATGGTAAAACATCATGTGTACAATTTATCAGTCAAGCATTAAGTGACCTGGGCAGGCCCTGCGGCAGCATTGGTACTCTGGGTTTTGGCAGTGCTAACGAGTTGTTTGAGTCCGAGCGTACCACTCCGGATGCTATCAGTCTGCAGCGGATGCTGGCCTTTCTGGCTGAAGAAGGCGCAACAGCGGCTGCGTTGGAGGTCTCATCTCATGCGATAGATCAGTGCCGGGTAAATGGCATTGAGTTTGACACCCTGGTTTTTACCAATCTCAGTCATGACCATCTTGATTACCACGGCAGCATGGAGGCATACGCTGCCACCAAGAAAAGACTCTTTCTGACGCCGGGTGTCCAGCATGCGGTGATTAATGCCGATGATCGTTTCGGCGAGGAGCTTATACAGCAGCTGTCTGGAAAAATGAAACTGTATCGCTATGGGCTCAATGCATCCGGGGTTGAAGCGCGGGCCTCGGATATTCAAATAACAGAACGGGGTCTCAGAGCAAGGCTCGACTCTGTTTGGGGTCAGGGCATTATCAGCAGCCCGCTTCTGGGTCGCTTTAACCTGAGCAATCTACTGGCTGTTTATGCGGTGCTTTGTGCCTGGGGTGTATCAGTTGATGAAGCTCTGCAGGGAATCAGCAAACTCACTGGAGCCTCGGGGCGGATGCAGCATTACGGCGGGGGCAACTTGCCGCTGGTGGTGGTCGATTATGCGCATACCCCGGAGGCGCTGGCGTTGGTGTTGGAGATTTTGAGTGAGTTTTGTGAAGGTCAGCTCTGGTGTGTTTTTGGTTGTGGCGGTGATCGAGACAGGGGTAAGAGACCCATTATGGGGCAGATAGCGGAATCGATGGCAGATTGCCTGGTGCTTACCAGTGATAACCCGCGGACAGAAAAACCGGCACAGATCATCGAAGAGATTCTATCCGGATTATCCCGGCCTGAACATGCAAAGGTTTATGAGGACAGGTCCAGAGCAATAGCGGCCAGTATTGAATCAGCGCAGGTTGATGATGTCATTCTGATCGCTGGCAAGGGGCATGAAAACTACCAGGAGATGGCTGGGGTGAGAGTTGCATTTAGTGATTCAGAGCAGGCCAGAGGATCACTCAATGCCAGGGCCAGGAAATTTGACGTGGGAGGCACCCTGCAATGATCGGCAGTATGAGCTATGAGCAGATTATGGATAGGCTGGGAGCCAGTCTGCATGGTGTTTCTGTTAGTTTTGATCGCGTCAGCACCGATACCAGGACTCTTCAGTCTGGAGATCTCTTTATCGCTCTTGATGGGCCTCGATTTTATGGTCAGAGCTTTGTTCAGCAGGCTATAGATGCTGGTGCGGTAGGAGTGATGCTTTCGCATAAGCCAGTAGAGCCCGTTTCAGCATTGATTGTGCCCGATACCCGCGAGGCGCTGGGGGAGTTGGGGGCCATTAACAGAGCTCGATTTGAAGGCGACCTGCTGGCTATTACCGGCAGCGCCGGAAAGACTACTGTCAAGGAGATGGCTACGTCGATATTAAGACAAAGCCAAAATGTACTGGCAACCCAGGGTAATTTTAATAATGAAATTGGTGTGCCACTGACACTGCTGCGTATTGATGCCACGCATGGCATTGCTGTGATGGAGCTGGGAGCGAGCTCTATAGGGGAGATCGCCTATAGTGCAGCGCTGGTTAGACCCGATGTGGCGGTGATCACCAATGCTGTAGATGCACATATCGAAGGTTTTGGCAGTCTTAACAATATCGTTCAGGCCAAGGGTGAAATTATCGATGCTCTGGATGAAAACGGTATCGTGGTTATTAATATTGATGACCTGAATGCTTACAAATGGATAGAGCGTGCGGGTACAAGGGCGCGGTTGAGTTTTAGCTTAAGGGAGTCATCCGGGGCCGATTATTATGCCAAAAATTGTAGGTGTAACGCCTCTGGTGCTTACCGTTTTCAGCTTGAATCCCCTGCCGGTACTGTAGAGATACAGCTGCCTCATCTGGGTATGCACAATGTGTCCAACGCCTTGGCCGCAGCTGCGGGAGCCATGGCTGTTGGGGCTGAACTTAAGGATGTCAAGGTCGGTCTGGAGCAAGCTGTTCCTGTATCTGGCAGACTCATTACCTGCCGGGGGCAGAGAGGGTCTGTGGTGATTGATGATAGCTATAATGCCAACCCGGAGTCGTTACAAGCAGCGGTCGATGTACTTTGCCAGTGCGACGGGCAAAAGATACTGGTGATGGGCAATATGGCGGAACTGGGTGATGAATCGCTTGCTGCGCATCAGAAATCTGGACGTTACGCCAGAGAGCATGGGGTTGATCGACTGTTGACGGTGGGTAATCTGAGTGCCCATGCAGCCCGTGAATTTGGCGCAAGGGCCTGCGCCTATGAAAACAGGGAGGCGCTCATCCTGGCTTTGCAGCACCTGCTCAATACAGAGACTACTGTTCTGGTAAAAGGTTCGCGCAGTTCCCGGATGGAAGATGTCGTTAGAGCAATCACCTCTGAGGAAAAACAATAATGCTACTCTATCTTGCTGAATCGCTCTCACAGTACGACAGGTTTTTTAGCGTTTTTCAGTACCTTACCTTGAGAGCCATTCTCAGTATTATGACAGCGTTGGCGATCGCTTTGATATTGGGGCCGACAATGATTCGTCGCCTGAACTATCATCAGATTAGTCAGACCGTACGCACCGATGGCCCCCAGTCACATCTTAGCAAATCAGGTACACCCACCATGGGCGGAGCTCTGATTCTAGTGGCTATCATCATCAGCACGCTTTTATGGAGTGATTTAGGTAACCGCTATGTCTGGACAGTGCTGGCGGTTACTTTTGCTTTTGGTGCAGTGGGCTGGGTGGATGATTATCGCAAGGTGGTGGAAAACGATTCGCGCGGCCTGCCTGCCCGGTGGAAATATCTTTGGCAATCGCTGGCCGGGTTTAGTGCAGTGGCTTTTCTTTTCTACAGTGCCACGGTGCCGGCAGAAACCCAGCTGATTGTGCCCTTCTTTAAGGATGTGGTTCTTGAGTTGGGACCGTTTTATCTGCTGTTGGGCTATTTCGTCGTGGTGGGTTCCAGTAATGCGGTGAACCTGACCGATGGCCTGGACGGGCTTGCCATCATGCCGACTGTGATGGTGAGTGCGGGTCTGGGAATCTTTGCCTACTTAAGTGGACACCTGCAATTTTCTGGTTATCTGAATATTCCCTACCTGTCGGGGGCGGGTGAGCTGGTGGTTATCTGCGGTTCAATCATCGGTGCAGGGCTGGGTTTTCTCTGGTTTAACACCTATCCAGCACAGGTTTTTATGGGGGACGTGGGTGCTTTGGCGCTGGGAGCGGCATTGGGCATCATTGCGGTTATTGTCCGTCAAGAGGTGGTTCTTTTTATCATGGGAGGGGTCTTTGTAATGGAAACCCTGTCGGTCATTTTGCAGGTTGCCTCCTTCAAGCTTACGGGAAAAAGAATTTTTCGGATGGCACCTATCCACCATCATTTTGAGTTGAAAGGGTGGCCTGAGCCAAGAGTTATCGTCCGGTTCTGGATCATCAGCCTGTTTCTGGTCCTGATAGGTCTGTCTACGTTGAAACTGCGCTGATGATTGCACTGAGTGAATTAAAAGTATGACTCACGGAGGAAGGGGGATTGTGGTGATCGGTTTGGGTATTACAGGATTGTCATGTGCCCAGCATCTTGCAGCCAAAGGTGTTGAGTTCATGGTGGCCGATACCCGCTTTGAACCCTCGCTACTTCCCCAGCTGCGTGAGCAATTCCCGGATGTCCCGGTGTTGCTGGGTCCTCTGGATGGTGAAAAACTATCAACCGTCGAGCTGCTGATTATGAGCCCGGGCATCAATATCCAGGAGCCTGCGATTCAGCAGGCCCGCATGGCCGGAGTAGCAATTTGCAGTGATATCGATCTGTTTTGCAAGGAGGTATCGGCCCCGATTATTGCGATTACCGGTTCCAATGCAAAAAGCACTGTGACCACACTGGTTGGTGAGATGGCGCATCGGGCGGGAGTCAAGGTGGGTGTTGGAGGCAATATCGGAACCCCGGTACTCGATCTGCTGGAGCAGGGCCCTCACCAGTTATATGTGCTGGAGCTGTCAAGCTTCCAGCTGGAGATTACCCATCGGTTGCAGGCAGAAGTCGCGGTGATCCTGAATGTGAGTGCGGACCACCTTGATCGCCACGCCGGCATGGCTGATTATCTGGCCGCCAAGCAGAAGATCTTCTCCGGCTGTCATCAAGTGATCGAAAATCGAGATGACCCACAAACAGGCTATACGAATGGTGGCACGGTCAGAAAGTACTCGTTCGGGCTTTCTGTACCCACAGAGGGCGAGTTTGGATTGATTCGTAATGGCGAACAGGAGTATCTGGCCACTGCAGGCCAGTGTCTGATGCCGGTGTGTGAGCTCAAGATAAAGGGCCGACAGAATATCAGTAATGCGTTGGCGGCACTTGCCATCGGCAACGCCGTTGATCTGCCGATGCAGGTGATGCTTGATGTCTTGCGAGAGTTCGAAGGGTTGCCGCACCGCTGCCAGTATGTAGCCAACAAAGAGGGTGTGACTTTTTACAATGACTCAAAGGGTACCAACCCGGGTGCGACGATAGCTGCTCTGGAAGGTTTGGGCCAAAATATTGAGGGGCGGGTGGTACTGATAGCGGGCGGTGAAGGCAAGGGTGCCGATTTTTCTGGTTTGGCCGATCCGGTGGGGACCTATTGCCGGGCGGTCATCTTGATCGGGAGAGACGCACCGGCGATTGGCGAGGTTGTTGCGACGCAGTTGGATGACCCTCGAGCGATCAGTAAAGTTGGAAGTATGCAGCAGGCGGTTTTGGAAGCGTTTCGGCAGGCACGCAGTGGTGATGTGGTGCTGCTGTCGCCGGCTTGCGCAAGCTTTGATATGTTCTCTGGTTTTGAAGCGCGCGGTGCTGCTTTTATTCGCTCTGTGGAGAGGCTGTGATGAACCGATTCGGCCAGCGGTGTAACAGGCTTGCTGCGCTGGTGGAGTCGGGTGGTCTGGATAAGCCGTTGTTGCTGATCACTATTGCTCTGCTCAGTATCGGAGTTGTCGTAATCAGTACCGCCTCCATTGAGGTGGCTCAGGCTAAGTATGGTGATCCTTTCTACCATCTGTTTCGCCATCTGGTCTACCTGGTGATTGCACTGCCAGTGGCCGTTATGACTTTTTTTGTGCCGATGCAAGTTTGGGAAAAAGCGGGATGGATAATGTTAGGGGCTGCTATCGTGTTGCTGATTCTGGTGCTTATTCCTGGTATCGGGCGAGAGGTCAATGGCAGTATGCGCTGGATACGGGCTGGCCCTTTTAATCTGCAGGTTTCAGAACTGACCAAGCTTTTTGTGATTATCTATCTTGCGGGATACCTGGTGCGGCGTCTGGGAGAGGTGCGCAGTCAATTATCCGGCTTTATTAAGCCGATGGCGGTGATGGCGCTGATGATCATCCTGCTGCTGCTCGAGCCTGATTTTGGTGCGGTGGTTGTGTTGATGAGTGCAGTGTTGGGAATGATGTTTCTTGGGGGCGTTAAACTGCTGCAGTTTTTAATTTTGATCTGTGTCAGCCTGGTGGCTGTGGTGATTATGGCAGTCTCCCAGCCCTATAGAATGCAGCGGTTGGTGACCTTTATGGACCCCTGGGCGGAGGAGAATGTATTTGATAGCGGCTATCAGCTCACTCAGGCGCTGATAGCCTTTGGGCGTGGTGAATGGCTGGGCGTGGGGTTGGGTAATAGTGTACAGAAGCTATTTTATCTACCTGAGGCGCATACTGATTTTGTTTTTGCAATCATGGCCGAAGAGACCGGTGTGGTTGGGGCCGTGGTGGTTGTTTGTCTGCTGGCCATGTTGGCGCTGCGAACCCTGATAATTGGCAGACGGGCAGAGAAACAGGGGCAGTTTTTCTCAGCCTACCTGGCCTATGGTGTGGGCCTGTTATTTGGGACTCAGGCGCTGATCAATATAGGGGTTAATACCGGATTGCTTCCAACTAAAGGGCTGACTCTGCCACTTTTGAGCTACGGAGGTAGCAGTCTTATCGCAAGTTGCATGGCGATTGCACTGGTACTGCGAGTCAATTATGAGTTCATTATGTCCAGCAATCCGGAAGAGCGGAGAATAAGAGATGCGTCCCAGACTCTGGGAGCCTTCCCATGATGAAAGCTCGCAACCCGACTCAGAAGACGGTGCTAATTATGGCTGGAGGCACAGGAGGACATGTTTTCCCCGCACTGGCGGTGGCACGCAAACTGCGCCAGCAAAACCACAGAGTTGAATGGCTTGGCACCGCCCAGGGAATTGAGTCGGAGGTGGTGACTAAGGAAAATATTCCTCTGCACTACATCCGTGTCTCAGGTTTGCGTGGCAAGGGCCGACTGGCAATGTTAGCAGCCCCTTTCCGCTTGTTGATAGCCATCAGCCAGGCGCTGGTTGTTTTATGGCGCCTGCGGCCCTGCTGCGTGCTGGGTATGGGGGGTTTTGCCTCTGGGCCGGGCGGCATCGCTGCCTGGTTGTTGCGCAAGCCTCTTCTGATTCACGAACAAAACGCTATTGCCGGATTGACCAACCGTATCCTCAAGCCTCTGGCAAGTCGGGTTTTTGAAGCATACCCGAATGCGTTTGGGTCGGACAAAAATATAAGCTGTATCGGCAACCCCCTACGAGAATCAGTGCTGAAAATACCACTGCCGGTTGATCGCCTCCCAGGCCGAGAGGGGCCGCTAAGATTGTTGGTGATGGGCGGGAGTTTGGGCGCTGCCACTTTGAACCGGGTCGTTCCTGAAGCCATAGGTCAGTTAAAAGGGCGTGTCGAATTACAGATTTGGCATCAGGCGGGTCGCAGCCAGATACAGTCTGCTGAAGAGGCCTATCGTAACGCGGGGGTTGAGGCGAAAACTGTTCCATTTATTGAAGATATGGATGAAGCCTACGGTTGGGCTGATCTGGTGATCTGTCGCGCCGGCGCGCTGACTATTTCTGAATTAGCCTGTGTCGGTCTGGCCGCGATTCTGATCCCCTACCCCCATGCAGTAGATGACCACCAAACACTCAATGCACGATACCTGGAAGAGGCTGGAGCGGCCGTTGTCATCCCTCAGGCGCAATTAACAGCAACCGGGCTGGCTGGTCTGCTTAAGAGCCACTTCAGTGACAAAGGCAGTTTGCTGGAGATGGCCGATAAAGCACGAATAGCAGCCCATCGGGATGCAGCAGAACAACTTGCCACCCACTGTTTGGAGTATGGCTATGTCTAATAAGTCGAAATCAGTACTAACACAGGCCGAAATTCCTGAAATGCGTCGGATCAAGCAGATCCACTTTGTGGGAGTTGGTGGTGCCGGAATGAGCGGTATCGCAGAGGTATTGCTGAATCAGGGGTACGTTATTACCGGGTCAGATCTCAGGGTGGGGCCGGTAGTCAATCGTCTGAAAAAACTGGGGGTCAAAGTTTTTATTGGCCATCGGGCCGAGCATATTCAGGGGGCCGATGTGGTGGTTATTTCAAGTGCCATCGATGAAACTAATCCTGAAATAGAGTATGCGAGAACCCATCGAATACCTCTGGTACCCAGAGCTGAAATGCTGGGTGAACTGATGCGTTACCGTCACAGCATTGCGGTGGCTGGTACCCACGGTAAAACCACGACAACCAGTCTGCTTGCATCCCTGCTTGCAGAGGGTGGGCTTGACCCCACTTTTGTTATCGGTGGGCTGCTTAACAGTGCCGGAACTAATGCCAAACTGGGTGGCAGCCGCTATCTAGTGGCTGAGGCAGATGAAAGTGATGCTTCGTTTATACATCTTCAGCCCATGTCAGCGGTAGTGACTAATATTGATGCAGACCATATGCAGACCTACGATGGTGATTTTAACCGTCTGAAAGACACCTTTATCAGTTTTTTGCATAACCTGCCATTTTATGGGCTGGCCGTGGTTTGTATTGACGACCCTAATATTCGGGAGATTCTGCCCCAGATCAGCCGACCGATCCTAACCTATGGGTTAAGTGATGAAGCGGATTTTCGGGCAGTTGCTATCAAACACCATAACCTGACGATGAGTTTTGTTGTGAAACGTCCAGAAGGCATGGCTGATCTGAAGATCAAGCTGAATATTCCGGGGCAGCATAATGTATTAAATGCGTTGGCGGCGATCACAATCGCTTCAGATGAAGGTGTGGCCGACGATGCCATCTGTCGGGCGCTGGAGCAGTTTGCCGGGGTAGGTCGCCGTTTTCAGGTCTATGGAGAGTTCCCGGTTGAGCAGGGGCAAATAATGATGGTGGATGATTATGGCCACCACCCGACAGAGGTCAAAGCCACTATCGAGACAGTACGCGCCAGCTGGCCAGATAGAAGGCTGGTGATGGTCTACCAGCCCCACCGATACACCCGTACCCGAGATCTCTATGAGGACTTTGTGCATGTCCTGTCTGAGGTAGACCTGTTGCTGCTAATGGAGGTTTATCCGGCGGATGAGGAGCCTATTGCAGGGGCTGATGGACGTAGTTTGTGCCGCAGCCTGAGGCAGCGAGGCAGGGTGGATCCCATATTTATTGATCATGGGGAGGACGTATTACAAGTGCTGCCCGGCGTACTGCGTGATGGGGATGTGCTATTAACTCAAGGGGCTGGAAATATCGGAGCACTTTCTTCACGGCTTGCAGCGATGGATCTGAAACTGCCTGGTAATCAGAAATAATGTCCCGCACAGTATTTAGTGCTGAAAAACTGGACCCGGTAGAGTTTGGCCGTGTCGCAGTGCTGATGGGCGGGCGATCTGCTGAACGTGAAATTTCTCTCGTTAGCGGAGCGGCTGTGTTACAGGGGCTGCTTGATGCTGGCGTAGATGCTTTTGCCCTTGATGCTTTTGGTGATCAGGGTAGAGAACATATTCTGGAACAGTTGCAGTGCCAGCATATCGATACGGTTTTTAATATGTTGCACGGTGGAGAGGGTGAAAATGGGACTCTGGCCGGGGTGCTAAAAATACTGGAGATCCCCTCAACGGGTAGTGACATGGCGGCCTCAGCACTGGCCATGAACAAGGTGCATTGCAAACTGGCCTGGCAGGGAGCAGGTTTGCCCACAGCGCCCTTCAGGGTGCTTACCGCCAGTTCAGACTGGAAAACCGTAACCCAGGAGCTAGGTTTGCCTCTTATGGTTAAGCCTGGACGCGAAGGGTCCAGTATTGGCATGACGAAAGTTGAATGTGCGGAGGATCTTCAAGCGGCCTACGAGTTGGCGGCAAAATTTGACTCGCTGGTCATTGCAGAAAAATGGCTCAGGGGTCGTGAATTTACTGTGGCCACATTGAGGGGACAGATGTTGCCGGTGATTTGCCTGGAAACGGAACGAGAATTTTATGATTATCAGGCCAAGTACATCGATGATGATACCCGTTACCTGATTCCCAGTGGGTTGAGTATTGAAAAGGAGAGGCAGATTCAGGAAATATCCCTGCAGGCTTTTGAAATTATTGGCTGTTCCGGGTGGGGAAGGGTTGATCTGATGGAGAATGCAGCGGGTGAGTTCCAGCTATTGGAGGTCAATACCGTGCCGGGAATGACAGGACACAGCCTGGTGCCCATGGCGGCCAGGGCGGCAGGTCTGGATTTTAGTAGTCTGACTCTGCAGATATTGAGTACTGCCAGGGTGCCTGGAAATGAGTAAGGTGAGCAATAAACAGAAGGGAGCCACTCGCAGGGGGATGGTTAAAAAGCATCTCTTCAGGTTTCGTATAAAACATCTGTTGGTTCTTGTCAGCTTTGGTGGAGCTGCTTTTCTTATTCAACCTTTGGCCGGGGAGTTGGCTGAATTTTTTGACCGGCCCCTGCAGGGTGTGAAAGTGACAGGTCGCTTTACCCATATTGATGTTGGGCAGATAACGTCACTGGTCGAGCAGCAGATTGCCGAAGGTATTTTGATGACAGATCTTCAACATATACAGGCAACCCTGTTAGCTCACCCCTGGGTGAAGCAGGCTTCTGTCAGACGCCAGTGGCCGGGTCATCTTGAGGTATGGCTGGCAGAGCAGGTGCCGGTTGCCAAATTTAACGATGCGTTGCTGTCATCTCAGATTCATATTTTCAGGCCAGCCGTGGGTTCTCATAGTTTGCAGCTACCACAACTGACCGGAAGTTTTGGCAGTGAATCGGTCATTTGGATGCAGTATCAACGGTTGCAGCAGTCACTGCAGGAAGAGGGGTTGAAAGTTGCGTTGCTGAACCGGGAGGATCGCGGTGCCTGGGATCTCACTCTGAAGGCTGATAGCGAAGTACAGCTTTATCTGGGGAGCGAGGGTCTGGACGAGAAGATTGAACGTTTTCTGGTGCTGTATCGTAACCAGCTCAGGGGGCGGATGAGCGAGATTGAGCGTATCGATATGCGCTACACACACGGAGTGGCGGTTCGCTGGAAACAAGCTGAAACGCGGGAAGAAAATACATAACCAGCCATCATAGGTTTTATAACGAGAAGAGAATAATGACCGGATCAGCGCTAAATAACATGATAGTGGGTTTAGATATAGGGACGACCAAGGTTGTCGCTATTGTTGCTGAACTGCTTCAGGACGGCACTATTGAGGTGATTGGGATCGGTAGTCATCCAGCACGGGGCATGAAAAAAGGTGTGGTGGTGAATATTGAATCGACCGTGCAATCTATTCAGCGTGCAATAGAGGAGGCGGAACTGATGACGGGGTGCCAGATTCACTCAGTTTATTCAGGTATCGCAGGTAGCCATATTCAGGGTATGAATTCACATGGAATTGTGGCTATTCGTGACCGTGAAGTAACCCGTAGTGATATGGACCGGGTGATAGATGCAGCACAGGCGGTAGCTATTCCGGCTGACCAGAAAGTGCTTCATATCCTGCCGCAGGAATACATCATCGACGATCAGGAAGGGATTAAGGAGCCTTTAGGCATGTCTGGGGTGCGCCTGGAATGTAAGGTGCATCTGGTTACCTGTGCTGCCAACGCAGCACAGAATATTGAAAAATGTATCCGTCGCTGCGGATTGGAAGTGGATGATGTGATTCTTGAGCAGCTGGCTTCCAGTTATTCAGTGCTCACTGAAGATGAAAAGGAGTTGGGTGTCTGTATGCTCGATATCGGTGGTGGTACTACCGATATCGCCATCTTTGTCGAGAGTTCTATCCGTCATACGGCGGTAATCCCGATAGCCGGTGACCAGGTAACCAATGATATTGCTATGGCCCTTCGTACGCCGACTCAGCATGCGGAGGAGATAAAAGTTAAATATGCCTGTGCTCTGGCGCAACTGACCAGTGCAGATGAATCTATTAAGGTGCCCGGTGTTGGTGAGCGGCCGGCACGAAATCTGTCGCGTCAGGCGTTGGCGGAGGTGGTTGAACCACGCTATGAGGAGCTTTTTACGCTGGTTCAGGCCGAGTTACGCAAAAGTGGATTTGAGGATATGGTCGCCGCCGGCATTGTGTTGACGGGTGGGACTTCAAAAATGGAGGGAGTAGTAGAGCTGGCAGAGGAGATTTTTCATATGCCGGTTCGACTGGCGTCACCCCAGGGTGTAGAGGGACTGTCAGAAATTGTACAAAACCCAATTTATGCGACGGGGGTAGGTTTGCTTCTCTATGCGCAAAAACAGTTTCGAGAAGGTAGCAGGGAACAAAAAAAAAGGCTGGGTGTTTCGGGGATTTTCGGGCGTATTAAAACCTGGATCAAAAATAATTTTTAATCTGTAAACGTGCAGAATCGTATCAATTTAGAAAGGAGATGGCCATGTTTGAACTGATAGACAGTGTACCGCAGCGCGCGGAAATTAAAGTTGTAGGTGTCGGTGGTGGTGGCGGTAATGCACTTAAACATATGCTCGCCAATAATGTTGAGGGTGTAGAGTTTATCTGTGCCAATACTGATGCCCAGGCACTTGACTCCGTTGACGCTCGCACAATATTGCAGTTGGGTAGCCAGGTGACCAAGGGGCTTGGTGCTGGCGCTAATCCTGAGATTGGTCGCCAGGCAGCCGTGGAAGACTGGGACAGGATCGGAGAGGTCTTGGAGGGTGCGGACATGGTGTTTATTACCGCCGGCATGGGTGGTGGTACCGGTACTGGAGCCGCGCCTGTGTTTGCACAGGTCGCCAAGGAGCTAGGAATACTAACCGTTGCGGTAGTGACCAAACCCTTTCCCTTTGAGGGAAGCAAGCGCATGAAAATTGCGGAAGCAGGTATTAGCGAGCTTGCTGAACATGTGGACTCCCTGATCACTATCCCTAATGAAAAATTGCTGCCTGTATTAGGCGAAAACACCAGCCTGTTGAAGGCGTTTGAGGCTGGTAATGATGTGCTGCTTGGTGCAGTACAGGGTATTGCAGATCTTATTATTCGTCCTGGCTTGATCAATGTGGATTTCGCCGATGTACGCACGGTGATGTCAGAGATGGGAATGGCCATGATGGGTAGCGGCTCGGCTGTTGGTGAAAATAGAGCGCGCGAGGCGGCTGAGGCCGCTGCGCGTAGCCCTCTGCTTGAAGATGTGGACTTGCAGGGCGCGCGAGGTATCCTGGTTAACATTACTTCGGGTCCTAACCTGAGTCTGGGAGAGTTTTCTCAAGTGGGCGATACTATCGAGGATTTTGCCTCCGATAATGCAACGGTTGTGGTAGGTACGGTGATCGATCCTGACTTGGATGATGAGCTTCGGGTAACGGTTGTTGCAACCGGGTTGGGTGGGGTGCAGGAAAAACCAGCCATGACAGTTGTAGCGACGCCTGAGCGCACCTCTGGTGGTGTAGTGGATTATGGTAAACTTGACAGACCTACGGTGATGCGCAATAAGGCTACAAAGTCCGCAGTGGCGGGCGATTTTGGGGCTGTAGCCAAAGACCTGGATTATCTTGATATTCCTGCTTTTCTGCGCAAACAGGCAGACTAGAAAAGAGATAAACCCGGCATCAGAAATGCGGACACAGGTGCTGTCAGCAACGGCCAACTCCCTGGCGCCGGGTTATTCTAAGAGATTTGGCGAAACGAAATAAATTTGGTAGTATTCGCGACTTAATTTTGAAGCTAATTGACTCCTGTCAGGGGTGGTACATAAAATTGATTGGACAGCGAACTCTAAAAAATACCATTCGAGCAACTGGCGTTGGGTTGCATTCTGGGGAGAAGGTCTATCTTGCCCTAAAGCCAGCAGCTCCGGATACAGGTATCGTATTTTGTCGGACAGATCTTGATCCTGTTGTTGAAATTCCTGCTGTTGCCAGCAATGTTGGGGAGACGACACTTTGCACCACTTTGATCAAGGGTGATGCACGGGTTGATACCGTTGAGCACCTGCTTTCTGCGATGGCAGGGTTGGGGATCGATAACGCCTATGTTGAGCTAAGTGCTGCAGAAGTACCTATTATGGATGGCAGCGCAGGGCCCTTTGTTTTTCTAATTCAATCGGCAGGGATTCAGGAGCAGCCAGTCCTGAAAAAATTCATCCGTATCAAGCGTAAAGTCAAGGTAACTGATGGCGATAAATGGGCCAGTTTTGAGCCATTTGATGGCTTTAAAGTAACCTTTTCAATTGATTTTGACCACCCTGTATTTAAAGGGCGGTTGCAGGAAACCAGCATTGATTTCTCATCTACCTCCTTTGTTAAAGAGGTCAGTCGTGCCCGCACCTTTGGTTTTATGCGTGATATCGAGTATTTGCGTTCAAAAAATCTGGCGCTGGGTGGCAGTATGGATAATGCCATTGTTGTGGATGATTATCGTATTCTTAATGAAGATGGTCTTCGATATGAAGATGAATTTGTAAAGCATAAGGTTTTGGATGCGATCGGTGATCTGTATCTGCTGGGTAACAGCTTGATTGGCGAATTCAAGGGGTGCAAGTCGGGGCATGGCCTGAACAATACCCTGTTGCGCAAGCTTATCTCTGAGGAGGACGCCTGGGAAGTGGCTACATTCAGTTCAGTTGAGGATGCTCCAATCTCTTATTCACGGCCAGTTCTTGCCGTTTAGCTGCTCGGCTGATGAGGCGAGATAATAGACAGGCTTACTTATTAGCAGCAAGATGCCTTAACGCCTTAGCGATGGGTGAGTCGCCCATCTGAGCGGCAGTTTCATTAAGATGAGTTGAGCTTGCTTTGGATATGGGGCGGGCATGGTGATGAATTTTGATTTTGCCAAGCCGTGGGCGTATTGATATCTTAATGCGCTTTATGCCGGAAAAATCTCTGCTGGATGAAAGTTGGTTAATAATATCCCTTTGCTGGTATCTTAGGCGTGTTGCCCACGCAGCTGAATCAGCTTGTAGAGAAAGTGTTCCATTACGATATGACACCAGTTGGCAATGTTCGCGGCAGAGGGTGGGGAGTGCTTTTTTTATCAGATGCTCGGTTTGAGTCAGTCTTTCAGAATGGGCCAGCAAGCCACACAGCCTAGACCCTGGTGACTTGAGAAGATTGGAAATAGTGTGGTTTTGGCAGTACTCTTTATAAAGCATAATAGGCTGCATGTTATGCAGCGCTCTGAAAATAAACAAGAGCTGTTTTAATGAATATTATTTTTGTGAGTAGAAAACATGGCAGGGCTAGAGATTTTAGCCCGGGTCATGGGGCTCTGCTGACTCTGTCCATAGTGTTACTCCTGGTGTTCAGCGGGATATTTTATCTGGGTTATCATAGTGCGTTACAGAGTAATGATGTATTTAAAAGTGAGCGTTTTATTCAAGAATGGCAAGCAGAACTCAAGAGCAAGGGCCAGGCAGTTGTTGAAGTTCGCCGGCAGACAGATGAGCAGATCAGAGCCCTGACTGTTCGGGTTGCTCAGTTACAGGCTCGCTTAATTCGATTGGATGCACTTGGCGAGTACCTGGTCAAATCTAGTGATCTGGGCCAGGGTGAATTTAACTTCTCCAGTGTGCCCGCTGTGGGCGGTCCCGTAGAGGATAGAGCCCAGACCCAATATCAATCCCCTGCTTTTGTCACGATTATTGATGATCTAGCTTCAAAAATTGAAGCCCGCGAGCGAGAGCTGGACCTTTTGACCCTGCTGTTGGTGAATAAAGACTTTGATAGTGACCGCTATCTGTCGGGCAGGCCTATCCGCAAAGGTTGGCTCTCATCGGGCTACGGTCGACGCACTGACCCTTTTACAGGCAAACCTGCCTGGCACAAGGGGGTCGATTTTGCAGGTAAAGAGAATTCTGACGTAATATCAGTTGCGGCAGGGGTTGTTACCTGGTCAGGTGAACGTTATGGCTATGGAAATCTTGTTGAGATCAACCATGGCGGAGAGTATGCCACAAGGTACGCGCACGCTAACCAAATAATGGTCAATGTGGGTGATGTGGTTGAAAAGGGCCAGGTAATCGCCCAGATGGGTAGTAGTGGCCGTTCTACCGGCCCCCATGTTCACTTTGAAGTGCTCAAAAATAGAAAGCAGGTCGACCCCTCTCGTTACATCAGGCGTCGCAGCGGATAGTTATTTTCGGTTTATCGTAACAAAACTTGTTAAAAAGAGCTTAAGTCCCAAAATGATTTTGGGTATCAGGTTTAGGCCGATTAGAAATCAGTTTACAATAACACCCTTTTGTCTGAGGGGCATTCAAGAGCATATGTGCTGTGTTGCCCAGGGACGCTTTTATAATGTGAATAGGTCATGCTAGGTAAAATTACCAAAAAAATATTCGGAAGCAAAAACGACCGTATCATCAAACGGATGAGAAAACAGGTCAAAAGTATCAATGCGCTGGAGGAGGGGCTGCTTCAGCTGACCGATGAGCAGCTGCGAAATAAGACACAGGAGTTCCGGGATCGCCACGCCGATGGTGAAACGCTTGATCAACTGCTGCCGGAAGCTTTTGCGGTTGTACGTGAAGCGAGTAAACGTGTGTTGGGCATGCGCCACTTTGATATGCAGCTAGTGGGTGGTCTTACCCTGCATGAGGGCAGAATATCAGAGATGCGCACGGGTGAAGGTAAAACCTTGATGGCCACGTTACCCTCCTATCTTAACGCGATACCTGGCAAGGGTGTGCATATCGTTACAGTGAATGACTACCTGGCGAGTAGAGATGCAAAATGGATGGAGCCGGTTCACAACTTTCTTGGACTGACCGTGGGGGTTATCTATTCCCAGCAGGAAACTGAAAGCAAAAAGTTGGCTTACACCGCAGATATCACCTATGGCACCAATAACGAATTTGGATTCGATTATCTGCGTGACAACATGGCGTTTACCATGGATCAAAAGGTGCAGAAGCCTCTTTTTTATGCCATTGTCGATGAGGTTGACTCGATTCTGATCGATGAAGCCCGTACCCCGCTGATTATTTCTGGAGCAGTAGAAGATAGCTCTCATCTTTACACGCAGGTTAACAAGATTATACCGAATCTCACTCGGGCTGAGGAGCCTGAGGATAAAGAGGTGCAGCCCGACGGCGATTATATCGTTAATGAAAAACAGCGTTCGGTTGAGTTGACCGAGCAGGGTCACCAATATGTCGAGACGCAGCTGACGAACTCAGGATTATTGCCGGAAGGCGAAAGCCTCTATTTGGCACATAATCTTGGACTTCTTCACCACATCCATGCGGGGCTCAAGGCTCATGTGATATTTGTGCGGGACGTTGATTATATCGTTCAGGATGGCGAGATTGTTATAGTTGATGAGCATACCGGGCGTACCATGCCAGGTCGGCGTTGGTCTGAGGGAACGCATCAAGCGGTTGAGGCTAAGGAAAATGTAACGATCCAAAATGAAAGCCAAACCATGGCCTCTACCACTTTCCAGAACTATTTCCGCTTGTATCAGAAACTATCTGGCATGACCGGCACCGCAGATACTGAAGCTTTTGAATTTCAGCAGATCTATGGCCTGAATGTTGTGGTTGTCCCCACCAATAAACCGATGATTCGGGATGATGCAAACGACCTGGTCTACCTGACTGTGGACGAAAAATTTCAGGCTATCGTGGAGGAGATCAAGGATACCATCGAGAAAAAGCGCCCGATATTGGTGGGTACTGCCTCTGTTGAATCATCTGAATATGTATCAGGGTTGTTGAAAAAAGCAAAGGTCAAGCACAATGTGCTGAACGCTAAACATCATGGTAGTGAGGCGGAAATTATAGCCCAGGCAGGGCGGCCAGGAGTTGTGACGATCGCCACAAACATGGCAGGCCGGGGTACGGATATTGTGCTTGGCGGAAACTGGGAAGTTGAAGTCGATGCACTGGAGAACCCCACTGAGGCAGCGATTGATGCCATAAAGACCGAGTGGAAGAAGCGGCATCAAACCGTTATTGAAGCCGGTGGTCTCTATATTATTGGTACTGAACGCCACGAATCTCGTCGGATTGATAATCAGCTTCGCGGTCGGGCGGGGCGTCAGGGGGACCCAGGAGCATCACGTTTCTTTCTCTCCCTGGAAGATAATTTGATGCGCATCTTTGCCTCTGAGCGGGTTAAAAATATGATGCAGGCGCTGGGGATGGGCGAGGGTGAAGCGATTGAGCATCGTATGGTTAGTAATGCTATCGAAAAAGCCCAGCGCAAGGTGGAGGGCCATAACTTTGATATACGCAAGCAGCTACTGGAATATGATGACGTTGCCAATGACCAACGCAGAGTGATCTATCAGCAGCGCGATGAACTGATGGAATCTGAAGATGTCTCTGAGCTGATTGAGTCAGTCCGCGAAGCCGTTGTTAATGAGGTGGTCACTGACTTTATTGCGCCCCAAAGCCTTGAAGAGCAATGGGATATTCAGGGGTTGGAGCAACAGATAAAATCAGAATTTTCCCTGGGAGCCCCAGTACAGGCATGGCTTGATGAAGATGATGAGCTTGATGAGGACTCATTGCGAGTTAAAATCCTGGATGAAATTCTGGCCGCTTATACCGTTAAAGAGGAGCAGGTCGGCGTTGATATTCTGCGTCGGGTCGAAAAGCAGGTCATGTTGGAAACTCTGGATAAGCTATGGAAGGATCATCTGGCGACCATGGATCATCTGCGTCAGGGTATTCATTTGCGTGGCTATGCAGCCAAAGATCCTAAACAGGAATACAAACGTGAAGCCTTTAATCTCTTTCAGGAGATGCTGACCAGTATTAAGCACGATGTCATACGGGTTCTGAGCCA
>CAYYRK010000023.1:0-1299 GCA_964473915.1 uncultured Pseudomonadales bacterium | reverse complement strand
AATAGATTGGAGTTAGAGAATGGCTGTAGGTCCCGACCAGTTTCCCCAGATGAACACTGTGGCCGGGGTTCGCCTGGGTACGGCCTGTGCTGGTATCAAAAAACCCGGGCGTAGAGATCTGGTCGTCATGGAGCTTGATGAGCTCAGTCAGGCCGCAGCCGTCTTTACCAAAAATGCTTTCTGCGCAGCACCCGTTCTGCTTGCAAAAAAACATCTTGAAAACAGTTCACCACGCTACCTGTTAATCAATACCGGCAATGCCAATGCTGGAACTGGTCAGCAGGGTCTGATTGATGCGCTTCAATGTTGTGAAGCACTGGCATCCCTTACACAGACCTCTTCCGATAGCGTGCTGCCCTTCTCTACCGGGGTTATCGGAGAGCCTCTTGCGGTGGAGCGCCTCTGCGCTGGTCTGCCTTCGGCGCTGGCTGACCTGCATGAAGATGGCTGGCAGGATGCAGCATGGGGCATCCTGACTACCGATACCCGGCCCAAAGGTAGCAGTACACATTTTGAGTGGCAGGGCAAAACCGTAAATATTACTGGTATTGCCAAGGGTTCCGGGATGATTCGGCCAGATATGGCGACCATGCTGGCCTTTATCGCAACCGATGCGCAGGTTTCAAGCGAACAGCTAAAAACGATTCTTTCAAGGGCGGTTGATGCATCATTTAACCGTATTACTGTGGATGGTGATACCTCTACCAATGATGCCTGCTTGCTGGTGGCAACAGGTAGATCCGGGGTATCTGTATCTGAAAAGGAACAGCAGGCACTTTTTCAACAATTTTCGGCGGCAATTTCCGAAATCTGTATCGATCTTGCTCAACAGATTGTCAGTGATGGAGAGGGTGCCAGCAAATTTGTGACGGTTTCGATTGAGCAGGGGGGCGACACTGAGGAGTGTCTGCAGGTCGCCTATACTATCGCCCACTCGCCTTTGGTCAAGACAGCACTGTTTGCCAGTGATCCCAACTGGGGCCGGATACTGGCTGCGGTCGGCCGTGCTGGTCTTGAAGGTTTGGATGTTTCGTTGATTAATATCTGGCTGGACGAAGTGTGTATCGTACACAATGGCGGAGTCGCCTCCAGTTATCGTGAGGAAAATGGGCAGGCGGTGATGTCCAGGGACAAGATTCAGATCAGAGTTGAACTGGGCCGTGGTGGCTGTTGTGAGAGCATCTGGACAACGGATCTGTCCCATGACTATATTTCGATTAACGCTGACTATCGCAGCTGAACAGATAGATTTCCAGCTCGCCATTGAACCTAGATTCCTCAGTTGACCGCTCCATTCTA
>CAYYRK010000022.1:19898-23843 GCA_964473915.1 uncultured Pseudomonadales bacterium | reverse complement strand
TCCATACTTTGAGCCAGGTGCTGATCATGTGTAACCACAACCAGACTGGTCGCCAGCTCCCGATTCAGATCAAGCAGCAGCTGGTGAATCTCTTCTGCTGTTTTGCGATCAAGATTTCCGGTCGGCTCATCCAATAGCACACAGTCTGGTCGGGTGACCAACGCCCTGGCAATCGCAACACGCTGCCGTTCACCACCAGAAAGCTCTCCCGGCTTGTGGGATAGTCGTTCAGCAAGGCCAACCCTGGTCAAAATGGCCCGCGCCTGCTCCCGCGCAGCAGCAGTCTTTTCACCGCGAATCAACAGTGGAATAGCGACATTCTCCAGTGCGTTAAATTCCGTCAGCAGATGATGAAATTGGTAGACAAAACCCAACCGCTTATTGCGCAACCCACCACGCTCAGCTTCTGAGATGCGGGCCATATCCTGACCACCAATGAGAACACGACCCGCATCGGGCGTATCCAGCCCTCCCAGCAGGTTCAGCAGGGTTGATTTGCCTGAACCTGAAGTTCCCACAATCGCTATTTTATCGCCCTTAACAACCAAAAGCTCAATCCGGTTTAGCACCACCAGGTTCTGCGGGCCCTGCCTATAGCTTTTACATAGCCCCTCACAACACACAATGCTATCGCTACTCATAACGCAACGCCTCAACAGGTTCTATTTTAGCAGCACGCACCGAGGGGTAAAGGGTGGCCAAAAAACTGAGCAACAGTGCCGATACGCTGACCAATAGTACATCTTCAAACAGCAGCTGAGAGGGTATATAGCTGATAAAGTAGACGTCTGAACTCAGGAATTGAATACCCAGGATTTGTTCCAGCCAGGCGAGCACATCGCTGACACTAAGAGCCAATAAAATCCCTAGAATAACGCCGATTAGTGTGCCGACCACACCGATCACAGCCCCCTGAATCATAAAGATTTTCATAATGGTAGCAGGGCTGGCACCCATGGTGCGCAAAATTGCAATATCCGCTTGCTTATCAGTCACTAGCATAACGAGTGTAGAAATAATATTAAAAGCAGCGACAGCAACGATCATCAGCAACAATAGGCCGATCATCGTTTTTTCCAGTTTAATGGCCTGAAACAGATTACCCTGAGTCCGGGTCCAGTCACTGGCCCAATAACTGCCCTTCAACTTGCTGATTACAGCCCGGACAACTTTTGATGCCTGAAACAGATCGATGAGCTTCAAGCGCACGCCATGCGCGCCCTCCCCTAGCCTGTATAATTTGGCAGCATCACTCATATGTATCAGCGCCAGAGTGCCGTCCAGTTGAGCGCCAACCTTAAACACGCCTTTTACCTTAAAACGCTTCAATCGTGGCAATACACCCACGGGAGAACTGCTCGCCATCGGCAGGATAATCGTCACCGAATCGCCTGTGGTCACTCTGAGCTTTCGTGCCAGAAGATCACCAAGAATTATCCCGTACCCACCAGGCTTCAAAAGCTCAAGGCTACCCCTCACCATATGCTCAGAAATAATGGAAACCCTGCTTTCCAGCTCGGGAAGGACACCGTTGAGCAGCGCACCATTAACAGCCCCTTCGTGAGTCAGCATCACTTCGCCCTGAACAAAGGGAGCCGCAGCCACTACCCGAGCATCTTCCTCTGCAGCTGTAACCACACGCTGCCAGTCCAGCAGGGTGCCGTGACCATTAATGGTTGCATGCGGAACCATTCCCAGAATGCGTTCACGCAACTCCCGGTCAAATCCGTTCATGACCGACAACACCAAAATCAATACAGCGACACCCAGTATCATTCCCAACATAGAGATCATGGAAATAAAAGAGATAAAATGGTTGCGCCGTTTGGCACGAGTGTAGCGAAGACCAATAAAAAGGGGGAAAGGCTTAAACATGGCGGCATTAAATCATATTCAGCCCCCCAACTATAGGGCAGACGAAAGGATTTTAGCCAGGAGCTTTACACACAGAGTTTTGAAGAAGACTTGCTTGACGCATTTCCTTGGCAGCAGGCCATCCACACCCCGACTCAACCAGTAATTTCCTGGCCTGATTTATCGTGCGAGATTCAAAGCCATGAAACCTTGCATACTCAAGCGTGAATTGTCCTGCCGCATCACACGCCAGAATATGTTCCAGTCAATAATGCTGACGTTCAGTAAATCAACTATCTCTTTCTGACAGCAGCCGGCTCTCTTCATCACATAAATCTGGTATCGTTCACTTTCGGTCAATTGATAGCAGCCCATTAAGGCATTTTCCTTTGGTGAGAAAAGTGACGAACTATTCACCTTGCTTTAAATTAGAGTTTAGCCAATATCAGTCTATACTCACCTTAAGAGACCTTTGCACGAAGGATTATTTTGATTCCAGACAAGGAAAAAAGCATGCGGGGAGGGATTTTACAGCTTTAAATGATCGATTAAGTAGATTTTTAACGCAGTGCAGGGGCAAGAGGGCTCTTGCACAAAAGTCTCTTTAACTCGCAATCAAGGTAAGAGTAATGAATTTGGTTCACACGGTAAAATTAAAATATGTATAGGCAATTTTTTGGCCTAAATTCGCTTCCATTCCGAATTACCCCGGACACATTGCTGTTTTATGCTGGGGGAGATCGCGGCGCGCTGCTTGATGCAATCAGCTATGCTGTTGTCCATGGGGAGGGGATGGTAAAAATTGTTGGCGAGGTTGGAAGTGGTAAAACCATGCTATCAAGAATGCTTACCAAAACTCTGCCCGAACAGATACATTTAATTTACCTGCTAAACCCCAGCATACAGGCTGACGAGGTTATTTTCTCCATCGCTCATGAACTCGGGTTAAGAGTCAGCCCTGATCAAAACAAAATCCATACGCTCCATGCTGTTCAGGCAAAACTTCTGGAAATGCATGCTGATAATAAAAGAGCAGTTGTCTTTATTGATGAAGCACAAAAGATGCCACTGGAAACACTTGAGGAGCTGCGCCTGCTCAGTAATCTGGAAACCGATACCGACAAGCTCCTGCAAATCGTACTGTTCGGACAACCTGAACTCGATGAACACATCAATAGTCGCTCTGTCCGACAGATCAAGGAGCGTATAACACAGAATTTTTATCTTGCCCCCCTTGGCCCGACAGAGGTTAATGAGTACCTCTCATTTCGTCTTCATAAAGCCGGGTATAACGGCCCCAGGCTGTTCTCGTCTGCCGCCGGGAAAATGATTTATAAACATTCTAATGGACTGCTGCGCCGCATCACAATTCTTGCGGATAAATCTCTTCTTGCCGCTTTTTCAGAACAATCAAGAGAGATCAAGGCTAAACATGTGCGTGCCGCATTAAAAGATAATGAATCATTTTCAGGCAAAAGTTTCCAGTGGTTGAACCCTGTTGCAGGCAGTGCATTTTTAGTTGCAGGGTTATGTATCGGGCTACTCCTTACACCCGGGGTCCAAACTCTTTCATTTAAAGAGGCCAACGCAACTGTTCCGCAAAAGGTGGTTCGTGCACAAAGCAGTGGAGCTGAACAGGCGATACCATTCGTGAAAGATAGCCCTGTTGCCGTACAACCTGAAGCAACCGGGAAAAAACTTTTACCTCCTGGCGAAAAAAGCTTCACCATTCAAATTATGTCGGCTATTCCGGCAGATCGGGAAAAGTTGAAAAATTTCCTGCATGATTTAGTCGATAAAAACCAGCGCGAACAGATGCTCATCAAATCACCTTCTGGCTCTGAACAAAAAATGTACGCCCTTCTTTACGGCCAATTCAGCGACTTCAACTCAGCTCAAAGGGCATTAAAAATGCTGCCCCCGTCATTGAAACGTTTTAAACCATTTATCACAACATCTCGTCTTACTAAAGCCACCCATAATCACTCATCTTTACAAAATGTTGCCTCAATTTTTTAATACTATGACTAATAAACTAAAAACGTTTTTGCTTATCTTTCTATCCGGATGGTTATTAAGTGGCTGTGCACC
>CAYYRK010000022.1:0-19798 GCA_964473915.1 uncultured Pseudomonadales bacterium | reverse complement strand
TAAAAACGTTTTTGCTTATCTTTCTATCCGGATGGTTATTAAGTGGCTGTGCACCGGCACCACTTAAACTGTCTGAAAACCATATCCAGATTGATCAACCAAAATCACCTGGAGAAATTCCACCACCAGTTCTAAACCTCCCTCCCCTCTCTTCTTCAACCCCGGCAATACCGGAAGAGAGGGAGCTCTACACAATCGTCGTTAATGATGTTGATCTTAAGGAGCTGCTTTTTGCCATTGCACGAGACGCCGATATCAATATCGATATTGCTCCGGATATCACTGGCTCTGTAACCTTGAATGCTATTGACCAGACACTGGTTCAAATTCTTGAACGCCTTGCTGCCCAAAGCGACCTTCGTTATAACACTGAAAATGGCGTTCTGGTTATTCGCAAAGATGCCCCCTATTTCGTTCATTACAATATCAGCTATGTGAATCTAAACCGCACCAGCAGTTCAAATATTTCTATCTCCACACAGATTGCAACCACGGGTGTGGGCGCCAATGATTCCAATAATGCTTCTGGTAACGTTGGTGGAAACGATTCATCAACCACCATAACAACTGAATCCAGCAATCGATTCTGGGCAACGATGGTGCAAAATATTGATGCGCTTCTCAATGGAGGGAACAGTGTCCAGTCAGCGCTGGGTGGCAATAATACGCTTCAAAGCAATGGCGAAAGTTCTACCCAAACACCCCAACCCACAAGGCAAAGCAATACCGATGTCAGCATTATTGCCAACCCGGAAAGTGGCACGCTAACCATTAAAGCAACCCAAAAACAGCACCAGGTTGTACAGCGCTTTATTGATGAAGTGCTCACAGGTGCCCAACGCCAGGTGCTCATTGAAGCCACTATTGTTGAAGTTAAACTCAATGATGATTTTCAGGCCGGGGTCGATTGGCAAAGACTGATTAGCTCCGCATCCAGTGGCTTGAACGTCAATCAAACACTGACAGGCACAAACCTTACCACCGCACCCGCTTTTACGCTGGGCTATACCGACCCCAATGGAAAGCACAACTTAAGTACAACCGTAAAACTATTAAATGAATTTGGTAACACCAAGGTGTTATCCACACCCAAATTGATGGTTCTTAATAATCAAACAGCACTGATAAAGGTTGTCGATAACCGCATCTATTTCACGATCGATGTTGAAGAAGATATTGAGGACGGCCTGGTCAACAGAACCTTTACATCCGAGGTGCATACCGTTCCAGTGGGCCTTGTGATGGGGGTTACCCCGCAAATCTCACCCGACAACAATATAACGCTGAATATTCGCCCTACCATCTCACGAATTCTTCAGTTTGTTGAGGATCCAAACCCGGCATTGGCCGCCAGCAGTGTAAAAAACCTAATTCCGGAAATTTCAGTACGAGAAATGGAGTCTATCATGCGGCTACATGATGGCGAAATAGCCATTATCGGAGGGCTTATGCAGGATAACCATCGTGATTCAACAGCGGGCGTTCCACAGGCATCCAAATTACCACTGATCGGCAATCTGTTCAGCTATAGGAACAACAAGTACAGCAAGTCAGAGCTTGTCATCTTCATACGCCCCATCATTGTCAATCAGGCCAGCCTTAACGGTGACTTGAAGAAATATAAAAAACTGCTGCCCATCTCCATTGAGCAAGCTAGAAAAGCTCTCTGAACTGAATCCTATTTATTATGAGCCTTTTACTTGATGCACTGAAGCAGGCCGAACAGAGCCGGAAAAAATCTTCTGTTTACAACACTGGGCGCCCGGAGCCTCTTGAGCAGCACGAAAAACCAGATCAGCCTAGCGCTGACAAAGCTGCGTCCTCAGTTATTAAAAATGATCTGGGGCTGGATATTACCCCTGTGGAAAGTAGTGGGTTGTCGCTCGAAAATCCCAGCGGCCTCTCCGGAGCTAACAACAACCAGGAACCTTCGGCTCAAACAGAGACAGCGCCTGATATGGCGCAAAAAAAACACCCTGCAGGGGAGATAATAGCGAACAACGATCAGACTCGCCTTGACGCACAAAATGTCTTTGCCGTTAAACGACGCGCGGCATCAAAAACGAGCCCTGTAATAAGATGGGGCGGGCTAATTATTATCCTGCTTATCTTAACCATCATCGCCCTCTTCTTTTTTGTACAGAACCGCTCCGTTCAAACAACAAACTCCATTACTGAAACAGTAGCCGATGACGTCGATAGTCCAGCCTCGTCCATTAAAGCGCCGACACCTGGTATTCAGCCAATCGTCACAAAATCCAATGAGCTCACTAAAACAAATTCACCTTCTCTGGAAGAAAACGCCCAGGAAGCACCCATTCAAAATACACATATAACAAGCCCCCCTACTTTTAAAACAACACAGCTTAAAGCAGAACCTGATGCATCGCCCGGCATCAAAATAACCAAAAGGCAGGTCACACCGAAAACATATGTTTTGTTTACTCAGGCATTATCTAAACTACAACAAGGAGATTTAGACAGTGCCGAGCAGGATTACCAGCGCTTGCTTACGATAGAACCTGACCAGGTCGATGCGTTACTGGGGCTTGCCAACATTATGGTTCAGAAAAAACAGCTGGCAGATGCTCGTCGATTATATCAGCAGATTTTAAAGAGACAACCTAACCACTTGCTTGCCAAAAGCGGACTTATTAACATCGAGTTACAAAACGGCCAAACTGTTCAAACGCTCAACAAGATCAAGCAATTAATTATTGAGAATCCGAAAAATGCAATGCTACATATTGTGCTTGGTGATTTTTTTGCCCGTAATAAAAACTGGCCTGCAGCACAGTCCGCCTACTTTAAAGCGGTATCAATCATACCGGATAAACCCGATTACCTCTTTAATCTTGCTGTTAGCCTTGACCACCTAAACAAACATAAAGCAGCCTCTAAATATTACAAGAAAGCGCTAAAAAACAGCCAGACAAAGCCAGCTAATTTTATTCAAAACAGCGTTATTTCACGACTACAACAGATATCTGCCAACTCATCATGAACGCAATAAAAAAACCACATAAAAGGATTGGTGATCAACTGATCGACATGGGCATCATTAGCCGTGATCAGCTAAAGATTGCACTGCTTGAACAAAAGAGAAGCAAGGGCCAAATTGGCGAGATACTGGTTCAACTCGGGTTTCTGACCGAGGCCGTTCTCAATGATGCACTCAGGGAGTCCTTTGGACAAAGTGATACCGATTTCAAGGAGATAATCCCTGACGCTGACGCGCTTAACCTAATTAGCAAATCGTTAGCCAAACAGCTCAATATTGTTCCTGTGAGCTACCAGCCAGCGGAAAATAAACTGGTTGTTGCAATATCGGATATTTACGACATCATCACCCTGGACAAAATCACCACTCACCTTCCGGCAGGGATGCAGGTCGAGCCAATGCTGGCAGGAAAATCTGAAATTGATAGCAGTATTGATCAATTTTACGGTTATGAATTGTCAATTGACGGCATCCTCAATGAGATTGAAACCGGCCAGGTGGAGAGCCACCACAGTCAGCTTCAATCGAATGAATATAGCCACCCTACTGTGCGCCTGGTTGATGCTTTTATTATGGATGCTGTTAAACAGGAAGCTTCAGATATCCATTTTGAACCAGAAGAGGGATTTCTTCGTGTTCGTTATCGAATTGATGGTGTTTTGCGGCAAATACGAAGCCTTCATAAAAAATATTGGCCATCTATTGTAGTCCGCTTAAAAGTATTGGCGAACATGAATATAGCGGAAACCCGCGCGCCCCAGGATGGCCATATTTCACTAAAAATTCATGGTCGCCAGATCGATTTTAGAGTGGCATCCCAACCAACATTACATGGCGAAAATGTTGTGCTGCGTATTCTTGATCGCAATAAATCGATCATCCCGCTTGACGATCTGGATATGCCGGAAGAGAGTCGCAACACACTTAAACTGATGATGGCACGCCCGGAAGGGATCATACTGGTCACCGGCCCCACAGGAAGCGGAAAAACAACAACGCTCTACTCACTTATCAGCTATTTGAATGATGAGACAGTCAATATCATGACACTTGAAGATCCGGTTGAATATCCGATCAATATGATCCGCCAATCTTCGCTAAACCCTGCCGTAAAAATGGATTTTGCCGGAGGAATTCGATCATTGATGAGACAGGACCCAGATATTATTCTGGTAGGCGAAATGCGGGATCTGGATACCGCCAGCATGGGATTTAGAGCTGCGATGACAGGCCACCAGGTGTTTTCCACACTTCATACAAACTCTGCCATTGGTGCCATCCCACGGCTACTTGATATTGGTGTCAGTACCGATGTTCTATCAGGGAATATTATCGGCATCGTTGGCCAGCGTCTTATTCGAAAACTTTGTCCCGCTTGCAAAAAACCCGATGAACCTACCAAAATCGAGAGAAAAATTCTGGGCGTTGAGGAAAGAAACGCTGAGCGGCTTTACCGCACACAGGGCTGTAACCGGTGTAACCAGAGTGGGTTTAAAGGACGAATTGCCCTGATGGAGGTCCTGAAAATGGATCCTGAAATTGATGAGGCGATCAGTCAGAAAAAATCTCTGCGCGAGCTCAATGCACTGGTAAAAAATAAGGGGTTCAGAACACTGGCAGATGACGGGATAGCACGCGTAATGTCTGGGGAAACAACCCTTGACGAACTCTCGCGTGTTGTCGACCTTACATCAAGGCTAAGCTCATGACTCAATATGCCTATAAAGCAATGAAGCCAAGCGGCCAGCTTATCACCGGCATCCAGGAAGCTGTTAACGAGGATGAACTGGAGCAGCTCCTAAAAAAATCCAGCATGGATCTGATCAGTGCAAAACAGCGCAAGCAACATCGTTTTTCTGGCAGCGGCGGTAAAGTTTCCCGCCGGGACCTGATCACCCTGTATATTGATCTCGAACAGATGGCCCTGGCCGAAATTCCTATTACTGAGGCGTTGGCCGAATTACGAGACAGCCTTGAACCATCGCGTATTCAAGAGGTATCAGCTGGGTTGGTCAGGCATATCGAGCAGGGGCTCACCCTGTCCGAAGCGATGGGCCGGTTCCCCGATGTCTTTGATGAAATGAGCGTTAACCTGATTGCTGCCGGGGAGGCCGCTGGCGAGCTGCCAAAGGTTTTCAATGAGCTCAAAGAAACCATCACCTGGCAGGACAACCTGATTCGTCAGACCAAGAAGTTACTCACTTACCCCCTGTTTGTTGGCCTGATTGTTTTTGCTGTCGTGTGCTTTTTGATGATCTATCTTGTTCCCCAGCTCATCAGCTTTATTGTTTCAATGGGTCAGGATATCCCTATTCATACCCGAGTTCTGATCGCCGTATCAGATTTTTTTGTCGAATACTGGTTGCTGGTGCTGATCGCCCCGCCGCTACTGTTTTATCTCACACACGCCACGCTCCAGAAAAGTACCGATGCTCGCCGCTGGTACGACCGGCATAAACTTGAAATACCTCTAGTGGGCGTGACGATCAAAAAAATCCTTCTCGCCCGTTTTAGCCGCAATTTTGCCATGCTCTATGATGCCGGTGTCAACCTGCTGGAGTGCCTCAGAATCAGCCAGGAAACAGTGACCAACCTCTATCTTAAAGATGAACTGGGCGCCATTAAAACGCAGGTTGAAGAGGGCTCCAGCCTTCACCAGGCTTTTGCAGCTTCAACACTTTTCCCACCGCTTGTATTAAGAATGGTCAATGTTGGGGAGCAGACGGGTAATCTTGGCAAGGCCATCATGAACATCAGCACCTTCTATAACAATGATGTTACTGATGGCATTGAAAGGATTCAGGCACTTATTGAGCCAACCATGACCGTCATCATGGGCCTGCTTCTTGGCTGGATCATGGTCTCTGTTCTTGGCCCAATTTACGACCTCGTTGCCAACATACAGATGTGATAAACAGCATGCATATCCTTTGTCTCACCGATAGCACTCTAACCATTTATCAGGCTTCCAAAAAGCGGCTTGAGCTGTTGCTTGAACTAGCGCTTTGTCATAATAATTTCCGTCAAGTTATCACCCATTTTCTGGACGAGAACAGCGTTCGTTCATTAACATTGTTACTCGACCTCTCTTCGGAAGAGTTTCGCGAAGAGTCGCTACCACATATCACCGGGAGAGATAGAAAACGGCTGTTAGAACGGAAATTTCACAACCTGTTTGCCTCACAGACATTTACTCGTTCACAACTGATCAACCGCAGTAAAAGTGGGCGCAGGGACGACAATTACCTCTTTGCGGGTATTTCCAATACAGAGTTGATTGAACCGGCTCTGGCACTGCTTTTTGAACAAAGAATCGCGGTCAGCGCCATCTATTCGCTTCCTACTCTAATTCCAAAACTGATCAGATCGATCCCTCACGGAAAACAGCTCCTCCTTGTTTCACTAGATTCTTACGATCATGAAGGGCTTGCGACGATACGCCAAACCTGGCTTGACAAGGGCAAGCTAAGTTTAAGCCGCAGCGTTAAATCCAATAGCCTTGATCCAAAAGCAATTGCCGATCTGATTAAAAGAGAAACGGAAAGAATGCTGCGTTTTCTCTCCAATATGAAAAAAACCACGCCGGGCGAAAAAGTTGAGATTCTCTTTATTATCCCGCCTTCAATTCTTAAGCATACGGAACCGATGGAAGCCCCGGAGCAATCACAATGGCTGAGTGCCGACCCGGTAGAACTTCTGAAACGCTCAGGATTTCAAACAGCAGTCAATACAGTGTCACTTTTGGAAATTAGCTGCGCTGCACTGGCAAAAGATCCCGCTCTAAAATCGCACTATAAAAACAGAAGAGTTTCTCTTTTTCACCAACTGAAAAATATTCGCAAGGGGCTTTTCATCAGCGGCTTGTGCATTGCTATTGGTTGCGCAGGGCTATCCTTCCTGAATTTTCAGATCTATCAGCAAACCTCCCAACAAATCACCATGATAGGGCAATCTATTGCGACGAATAAAGAGAGGCTGAGTTCCATTTCAAAAAGCTATAAAAACGAGAAGATATCACCGGTACTAATGAAACGATTCGTTCAGCTTCACCAAAGCTTGCAGCCAGTTTACTCTTCAGAACAGATCATGGCCGCAATCAGCAGAGCATTTGAGCAAACCTCGGAACTCAAACTTACCAGCCTTGCGTGGTCAAGAGATGGCTCACTTGACATGACAGAGGGTGGCAACCAGGCTATTGATAGTACAACCAGCTCAAGCTCTTTAGAACAGACAGAGGTCAAGATCATGGGTGACATTTCCAATTTTGACGGTAACTACCGACGCTCTGTTAATCAACTCTTCAAATTTGTAACGGCGCTGGAAAAACAGCCGGAAATTGAAAGCGCAAGTATCGAGAAGATGCCCATTAATATTGATCCTTCAAAAAATCTGTCCAGCACTGCAAAAGAGAGTGGAGCCCGCCTCTTCTCTATCCGTGTCCGTTTTATGACAGGTAATCGGCATGAATAGCATTGAATTTTCCTACCTTCGAAAAACAGTGTTACTTTTTTCGCTGTTAATTATTTTATCTGCCCTGCTTACCGGTACTGGATACTATTTTACAGGGGCAAGGCAGGATAGATTGGCGGGGTTGGAAAACCACCTCTCCGTGCTAACCCATCGTGTGAGTGAGGCACAGGAGGCACGAGAAGCCGTTACCCGTTACCGCTCGCTGTATGAAAAAATTTCCGCTGAGGGATTTCTCTCCGATGAGCCGCGCCTGTTATGGGTAGAGCGACTGGAGAGCAGTGCCAATCAGCTCCATCTGAGCGCATTACGCTACTCGGTCAGCCCGCAACAGAAAAGGCAGGTCAATAACATGATCGCCCTCTACCATTCAAGCATGACGATCGAAGCTGAACTATTACATGAAGAGGATCTGATCTATCTCCTGGAGGAGCTTGCCAGACCAGCAGTTGGGCTGTTGGCAGTAGAGAGCTGTCAGCTCCAGTATCGGCCTGAGCTTAAAGTCTCACCACTATCCAACACTCTCAGATCAAAATGTCTGCTTTCCTGGTATACCGCTCAACAATCTGAGTCAGCAACTGGTAATGATGAAACAGATCCTGCCCTGGAGGGGATATGAACAAATTATGTCTAACGGTTATCATGCTTACGTTTATGCCATCGAACTGTTTTGCCGTTGGAACGCTCTTTACCACACCAGCACAGAGAAACAACCTCAACCTTATGCGCAATAGCAGTTTGGGGCCGGCAATTGCTCCAACTAATAAGACCAAAAAACAGATCAAGTTAAACGGTTTTGTTAAGCGCCAAAATGGTATCAGCACCGCCTGGATCAACAACATCCCAACCGATGAGCGCGGCGATCATTATTCTGAAGTTGATCTACATGCAATTAACAAAAACAGTGTAAAACTATCAATGCCTGATTGGTCAACCCCTATTAAGCTTCGCCCTGGCCAGGTTATTGACCTTACGAAAAACAGAATTATTGAGGGCTACCAGCGCCCGTCCTCCAGACCCGCTGAAACACCCCTAACAGGTGGCTCTGAAGCAGAACAGAAAAATGATGACCAGGCTATTGAAATCAAGTAGTAAAAACAACCAGCGGGGTGCTGTATTAATTATCATGGCAGCCTTTCTGGTTGTGGGCGCAGCCTCTTTTTTGCTCACCGGCATCAGCCAAAACCGTATACTTCTGGACCGGCCTATTAAAAACGCTGCTGTTTTTTCAATCGCCAAAGAGGCACTCATCGGTTTTGCACTCACCTCCGATCAAATTTCCACCCAACTTGGCCTTCTTCCCTGCCCTGACCTGACCGGAGATGGTATCGCCGCCTCAACATGCGGCAATAACAATCAAAGCGTCAGTGGTTGGCTCCCCTGGCAAACGCTAGGCATTGCACCAACAAGAGATGCGAGTGGCAACTGTCTTCGTTATGCTGTTTCTGGAAATTACAAAATAGGAACAACCGCCACATTGCAAAAAGGCCCAATGCCTCCCCGAACACCCGGCCAGTTTGTTATTCATGATCAAAACAATAACGCTATCGGTAGCTCAACTTTTATGCTGGCACTCATCTTGGCCCCCGGAAAAAGCTTCAGTGGACAAAACAGAGCATTAACCGGAACAACAACGACCTGCGGAAGCACTCTGCCCGGCGCGCCCATCAATCTGTCAAATAACCATCTCGAATCGTTCTCAAATGTCAATAATGCAGATGGCACCTGGTCATTAGCCGGAGGTGGGCTACCCGGTAGCCTGCCTTTACCAACAGCTATCGAGTCAGTATTTATTGGCGCCCCGAAAAATATTGCCGCCGGTTTTAATGATGCCATAAGCTGGGTAAGTCCAGACGATTTTTCTAGCGTTTATAACAGGATGCCCTGAAATGAACAGAATAACTTCAGCCCGCCCCTTGCAGCACTTAAATAAAATGGCTGGTTTTTCACTGGTCGAAATTGCGATTGTACTGGTTATTGTCGGTCTGCTAATTGGCGGGCTCCTTGTGCCACTGAGCGCGCAAATCGAAAAAAAAGATCGTGATGAAACCCGAAGAACGCTCAATGAGATTCGCGAAGCGATAGAAGGCTTTGCAATGGCCAATAATCGGCTTCCCTGCCCCGATACCAACGGCGATGGGCAGGAAAACCGGGGGGCAACCTGTACGCAGGCAGAGGGAGATGTGCCGTGGCAGGATCTGGGCGTTGGGCGCCAGGACAGCTGGATCCAACCATTGACCTATCGCGTCACCACCAGCTTTGCCGATAACATCGATGGCTCCGGTTGTGCTACACCAACACCTGGAGTCTCATTTTCACTCTGTTCAAATGGCGATATAACAGTTTTGGATGCCAGAGGAGGCAACATCATTGCCCAGAACAGCCCGGCAATTATTGTCTCCCACGGAAAAAACTGGGCAGCTACAAACACAGGGGCCATCGACCCGGATGAGTTTGAAAATGAAAATAATGATCAAAGCTTCGTCAGCAAAGCTTTTTCCAACGCTAGTGGCTCAGCTTTCGATGACCTGGTCGTTTGGTTAAGCCCTTATATTATCAAAAGTAAAATGGTTAAAGCTGGTAAACTGCCCTAACTGAATTTTATAGTCCTATTTCTAGAAAATGCGCTTGACTATTAATACATGCCTACTACTTTTTAAGTAATGCTAACCAAAACAGGGACAGGAACAAAAACATGAATATATCCAAAAAACAACAGTCAGGCTTTACTCTGGTCGAAATCGCCATCGTATTAGTCATTATCGGCCTCATCCTCGGTGGTGTACTCAAAGGTCAGGAGATGATTCAAAGCGCAAAAGTTAAATCACAAATGCAGCAGATTGATGGTATTTCTGCGGCTGTCAATACTTATAAAGATAAGTTTAATGCGATGCCCGGCGATGATTCCAACGCAACAACCAATACCGGAGACAGCGCTCTGACTAACGGAAATGCTGACGGCGTCTATGCTACCGCAGAGGGAGATCAGCATATTTGGGAACACCTGGCGGCAGCGGGAATGCTGGGCGGCTACACCGCTGCACCCAATGGCCGTTTCCTGAATACCTATGGCTACCAGACATTTGTGAGATCCAACTATGCGGGCCTGCCGGGCGCGGTTGTTTGCACACTCGTTCCTAACAGCATTGCCGCCCAGATTGACCAAAAAAGAGACGATGGTGCTGGCGCCACCGGTTCCATGCGACGAAGTGACCAGGCTGTTTACCCCACGACCAGTGGAGACAGTTGGATCTGCGTTTCGCTGTAAACAGCGTCTGATGAGGCCCTATGTTAGCCGAATCCCAGGCAATACCAAAACCTTCCCGGCTACAACGAGCCGGGAAGGTTTCTTTACAAAAACTGAACAAAACAGCCTCTATTTATGAACAATAAACGCCATCAACACCGCCTCTCCATTCCGGATATTAATATTCGCGTCAGAAAACGTGGTAGAGCTCTCCATTCATGGGCAGAGGACTGTTCTACGCTGGATATCAGTCAAAACGGATTAGCGTTTGGCTCACGAACGTTAGAGCTCGAGCCACTACAAAAAGTTGATATCGAACTGAACATTGAAAACCGTAATATTCTCGGTGAGGCCGTTATCTGTCATGCACAAAGCACCTCAGAAGGCAAACGGTATGGAATGCTTTTTATTCAAACCACACCGGAGGTAGAAGATATCCTCAGCGGCCACCTTCTCTCTACCAACGAGGTTCGTGACCTGGCAGAAAAAATGGCCGAACAATTCATGTGGAAAAAAAGAGCCAGCACCCAGCCAACTTCCCAATATCAACTCATGTTTGACGCAGTCAAGGCACTGACCATTCGCCTTGGGGAGATGGGTTTAACTGTTCAGAATGAGTTAGAAAACTCAGTGGCCCCACTAGAAGCGCTCACCTTTGACCAGTGCTCTGGCAGCATCAGCTTCCCTGAAAAATCACCCTCATCCAGCCATATTATCCGTTCAACTATTTCTGTTATTAAACAAAAAGAGGGCGCGAAAATAATATACCAGGCAACGGATGGCACAAAGTTTAGTAATATACTCGAACTGCTTGACTACCTGTGTATCATTTTCGAAGGGATTGAAACCAATACCGTTTCGGTTTAAATCGGCTCAAAGCTCCGCCACCTAACCCCGCCTACTTACACCAGTCAGTACCATAGACTCAAGGAGGCTGCTACTTTTGCAGCTTACCCACTGTATCAGGATAGGTTCGTCTAAAATTGCCAATTGAGTGCTGACGGATCTCTATCCAGAGATTTGGATACACGGAGTTATATTGTTTCCGTCTCAGGTTGAGTCTATCATTTGTTCAGTCTCCCCTTTACACACCCCCCCCCTGTCTGAAAACAAAATCATCTCCCGCGCAAGGGTTGCCAACTGTTATAATCGAAGGAAGGAGGGTCTGCGTGATCAACTTAAATCATCTTTCAAACACAGAACAGACCTGTAGTTATGGTTAATAATAAGCAGGAACAAAAAGAATATTTTCAGATTGATGACAGGGTGGCAATGGAATTTGTCACCGTTACTGAGTCGTGCATCAGTGATGACGCTTCAGCTTTTCCTCTATCGATACCTTCAAAATTTAATTTGCTGAATCAGTTACATACCATTGATGCAGATAGTAGTTCGCTCCTACTTCTGATCGGCGAAAAAGATAGAGCAATCACATCCTATCTTAAAAGCATCAATGATAAAATTAACCTGCTGGCCCAAGCTCTGGTCCATTCTGACCAGACAATAACGGATATACCACGCAGAACTGTAAGCCTCAGCGAGGGGGGGCTTTCATTCAACAACACTGACCCTCTGGACTCAGGCACATACCTTGCGATCAAAATGATACTGTTGCCATCCAGCATTGGACTTCTGCTTTACGGCCAGGTAATCAACTGTGACCAGGATGCCAGTGGAGGCTATACCATCAGCATCAGGTTTGAACAATTATCGGAAATCAACCGTCAGACCATTGCGCGCCACGTACTGCAATATCAGGCCAAAGCACGTAGAGAGTTGATAGCTCAAAACATGGAAGAAAAGGATAATTAGACTAAAATAGGTAACGTTAATTGATACTATTTATAGCGCTTGTATTCAATGGGTTACCAAAGGAACTTGTTATGAGAATCAAAATAGCTGCCCTTCAAACCATTCTTCTTTTTTTGCTGGCTTTGTCTCCCCTGACTCAGGCAGAAGATATCGTCATTGGTGTTACGCAACAAGCACCCGAGATGGCCGGTATGGAACACCCTGAAAATGGGCTATCCAAAGAGGAGGTCAACCAAAAATACGGCCCCCCTCAGGAGATGACTGATCCTGTAGGCAATCCAGCGATCAGCCGCTGGACCTACCAGAATTACAGCGTCTATTTTGAAAACAATACCGTACTGCATACTGTATTGCGCCACCAAAGAACCATCAATAATGACAAATAAAAACATTAATATTCAACTGGTTAAGCTATGTTCCTGGTGTGTTTTATAGATATAAAACAGTAATATCGGCCTACATAAAACAGAACCATAACAGAGATAAGGGTCAGGGTTTGCAACCCTTACACCACCGAAAAGGAGAGGAAGCATGCTGGAAATTACCGCCCACCCCATACCCGAACTGTTCAAGAATAGTGCCCATATTACGAAAGAACAGTACCAGCAGATGTATCAATCTTCTATCGAAGACCCTGAGACTTTCTGGGCCGAGAAGGCTACTGAATTCCTGACCTGGGAGCAGCCCTGGGACAAGGTTTGTGAATACGATTTCAATCAGGGTATGGCTCAGTGGTTTGCTGGCGGTAAACTCAATGTCAGCGTTAACTGTATTGACCGTCATCTGCCGGAGCAGGCTGAGCAGGTCGCGATTATTTGGGAAGGCGATAACCCTGACGTCTCAAGCAACATCACCTACGGCGAGTTACACGATAAAGTTTGCCGAATGGCTAATATCCTGAAGGAACGTGGCATCAAAAAAGGTGATCGGGTATGCATCTATATGCCGATGATTCCCGAGGCCGCTTACGCCATGCTGGCCTGCACACGGATTGGTGCCATTCATTCGGTTGTCTTTGGTGGTTTCTCCTCAGAAGCACTTAAAGACCGAATCCTCGATTCAGATTGCCAGCTTTTAATTACCGCCGATGAAAGCGTTCGCGGTGGCAAAAACATCCCCCTTAAAAGCAAAGCCGATACTGCCCTGGAGCATTGCCCAAATGTCCACACAACCGTTGTAGTCAAACACACCGGGGGTAATATCCAGTGGCAGGAAGGGCGCGACCTCTGGTACCACCAGGCGGCGGTCAGTGTCAGCGGTCAGTGCGACCCGGAATCCATGGACGCCGAGGACCCGCTCTTTATCCTGTATACCTCAGGCTCAACCGGAAAACCCAAGGGAGTGCTACACACTACAGGCGGCTACCTGCTCCAGGCAGCCATGACTCACAAATACATATTTGATTATAAAGAGGGCGATATCTACTGGTGTACCGCCGATGTGGGCTGGATCACAGGCCACTCCTACATTGTTTATGGCCCGCTGGTCAACGCTGCCACCACCCTGATGTTTGAAGGCATACCCACCTACCCTGACGCATCCCGGTTCTGGCAAGTCATTGACAAACACCAGGTTAACATTTTCTATACCGCTCCCACCGCCATCCGTGCCCTCATGGGTCAGGGTGACAGTTTTGTCACCGCCACCTCCCGCGCCTCTCTCAAGCTAATGGGTACAGTCGGCGAGCCTATTAATCCAGAAGCCTGGGAGTGGTATTATCAAGTTGTTGGTGAAGGTCGCTGCCCAATTGTAGACACCTGGTGGCAAACCGAAACCGGCGCGGCCATGATCACCCCACTACCAGGTGCCACCGAGCTCAAACCCGGCTCAGCCACCCTGCCGTTCTTTGGCGTTGTACCAGAACTGGTTGACGACAAAGGTAACATCCTGGAGGGTGTCGCTGAAGGCAACCTGGTGATCTCTCAATCATGGCCAGGACAGATCCGCAGCATATACGGTGATCATCAACGCTCAATTAAAACTTACTTCTCCACCTATCCGGGCTACTACTTCACCGGTGATGGAGCACGGCGTGATAAAGATGGATATTTCTGGATTACCGGTCGGGTTGATGATGTACTGAACGTATCCGGCCATCGCATGGGTACCGCCGAAGTTGAAAGCGCATTGGTACTGCATGATGCGGTCGCCGAAGCTGCAGTAGTGGGTTACCCCCACGACATCAAGGGCCAGGGCATATACGCCTATGTCACCCTGATGCAAAACATCAAGCCTTCTGAGGAGCTGCGTGCAGAACTACTCGACATGGTTACCCAAGAGATTGGCCCGATAGCCAAACCAGATATCATCCAGTGGGCCCCGAGCCTGCCTAAAACCCGTTCTGGCAAGATTATGCGCCGCATTTTGCGTAAAGTCAGCGCCAATGAACTGGATAATCTGGGTGATACCAGCACCCTGGCGGACCCCTCGGTCGTGGAGCAAATTGTTAACAATCGTATTAATCGATAAACGGAGTCTGTACGCCAATCAAAACCCTATAGGCCAAGGGATCTGGCTTGCTGCAGGTCATTAAAAAGTGAACTATGCCTAGCCTCATCGGCATTATAGCCTATTGCCTGGACAACTTAGCGCGGCGCAGTCAATCCTGACTTGCCGCACCGGGTATAGGTGTAAATGCCTATACCCGGTCGCGCCGCCCAGTGCTTAACAACTCCTGCTAAAAGCTTTATCCTCAATGATTTTAGCAATCAAAGGATCTTGTTCGGCTGCATCTGTATTCTCCCACTGATCAAAATAAACCAAATCTTCCAACGGCATACGATCTAACCAGCCCGCTGTTTTCAGTTCCGGTTCCTTGTAAAAATGGGAGACATATCCGACACAAAGATAAGCGATTGGGATTATATCTTTCGGTATGCCAAGAGCTGCTCTTAATTCCTGCTGTTTGACAATACTTACCCATCCTACACCCAGGCCCTCTGCACGGGCCGCCAGCCAAAAATTTTGTACCGCACAAACGCTGCTGTACAGATCCATAGTTTTAATAGCGGTACGACCAATAACCACAGGGCCTGTACGTGAGCGATCACAAGTGATGCAAATATTAATAGGTGATTCAAGTATGCCTTCCAGCTTTAGCTTGCGATAAACTTTACTCTTTTCCGGTTCAAACATCTCAGCGGCTTCATTGTGCGCCTGATTAAAGGCGGTGTGTACTTTCTGCTTAACCTCATCAGAGCGTACAACAATAAAGTTCCAGGGCTGCATAAACCCAACCGAGGGGGCATGATGAGCGGCATATAAAACCCGGCTGAGCACATCATCAGGGACTGGGTCAGCTTTGAACTGACCACGAACATCACGACGGTTAAATATAGTTTTGTATAAGGCTTGCCTTTCCTCTTTGCTAAAGAAGATCTCTTCTTGATGATTGTCTGACACTTTTTCCACAGCATTCCCCTTAGGTGGGAAAAATCAACAAGCGCCGGTCCAAAACGCTACACTTAACTCTCAGGCCGGTCTTCTGACTTGGGTTCACCCTGTTCAAACACCTTCCCGGCAAAAACCAGTGGTTATTGTTTGAACAATCCCCCTTACAGCGCTGGGCACGTACCGGATTTACACCGGTTTCCCGATTCTCCTGCGGTCTATTTAATAGGTTGCAGGCACCTGAAAGAATGTGGGTAAATTCTTGCAGCTGTGTTGTGCAATGTCAAAATTTTATTGGTTTTGTCAGGCCGCTCGAGAAAGTATAATCAGGTATGAGGGAGAAACAGGGTATCGATTATCGATACCAACACCTCGCCTCACCCGTTCTTTTTTCACACCTTTTTGCGTAAATTTAACCCATTTTATTTTGATCGATCAAAGAAGCAATCGACGCACATCAGATAACAGATCGCATAGGTAAGCCATAAAACGCGCTGCCTCTGCGCCATCGATAACCCGGTGATCGTAGGTTAAGTCAAGCGGCAACATTAATCGCGGCTCAAACTCCGCACCATCCCAGACTGGTTTCATTTTAGAGCGTGTCACACCAAGAATGGCCACTTCAGGTGCGTTGACAAGGGGTGTAAAGGCTGTTCCGCCAATCCCCCCGAGACTGGAGATACTCATACAACCCCCCTGCAGATCTTTGACCATCAACTTTCCCTCTCTTGCCTTGTGCGAGGCCTCACCAACCTCTTGTGAAAGCTCATAGATGGATTTCTGATCCACATCCCGGATCACGGGAACAACCAAACCGCCCGGGGTATCCACTGCGATACCCACATGATAATACTGCTTCATGATTAGTGACTCTCCAGTAGCAGACAGAGAGGCATTAAAGCGGGGGTACTCCTTGAGCGCCTGAGCTACCGACCTCATAATAAAGGCCAACGCTGTCACCCTTATTCCCTTTTGGTCAGCTTCTGCCCTTAGTGATTTCCGGAAGATCTCCAACTGAGTAATATCAGCCTCATCATGATGAGTCACCATCGGCACATTAAGCCATGAACGATGCAAGTGTGGGCCAGATATTTTTTGAATACGTGTTAGAGGTTCCTCAATAACAGGACCAAATTTGGAAAAATCAACCGCAGGTATCGGTGGTATCCCCCCGACTGAAGCCTTTGGCTGAACAGCTGCAGCTTCGCGACCTACATCTCTGACAAAGGCCTCCAGATCCTGCCTGATAAGCCTACCCTTGTGGCCGGTGCCCTTGACTTGAGATAGATCAACATCCAACATCCGCGCCATCTTGCGGATGCTGGGGCTGGCGTGAATTGTACCTGAAGATAGCGATACTACTGGCTCAGCAGCTGCCGGAACCACCGATGTTGCAACAGCAGGCACTTCTGCTGCTGCAGTGACCGCGACCTCCATTTTGCTCTCACGTACACTTTCTGCATCTTCGTTCAACAGCAATAAAGTGGAACCCTCTGAAACCTTGTCTCCTACTTTAATGTTCAATTCAGCCACGACCCCAGCTGCTGGCGAAGGTATCTCCATGGCAGCCTTGTCAGTTTCCAAAGTTACCAGCGGGTCATCCTGCGCAACGCGATCCCCCACCGCAACCAGAATTTCAATAATCTCCACCTCATTGAAGTCTCCAATGTCAGGGATCAGTACCTCATTAAAACTCATAGATCTACCTCCTTTAATTGTCACCCATAGCGAATCTGACTTATCAAAAATTTGCATCACGACACGCAGGGGAATCTCTACCAATTCCCCAAACTAAAGCTTGCCTTCATCGGCCTGTACCGTCAACGCTGCGATCATCACGCCCAGAAATAATCAAGCTGCACCTCACAACCATCAAGCAAGGTGATCTAATCTACCCGAGACTATCAGCCTTTTTCCTAAAATCCTCAATCCGCACTCTTGTCGATTATGCTTCGCGCTCCCCCGATACCGGAGGGACTTCTGGCGCTGAACTCAGGTCAAGTGGCAGATCAGCTTTCGGAATCTTGATCAATAAAACCAATAATGTGCCTATAAACAAGCAGATAGAAAACGTATAAAACACCTCCTCATAGCCACCAAAAATATCTCCGCCATACCCAGCCAGCACTACCCCTACGGCACCAAACACAGTGCTGAGCAAGATACGATAGGAAAGTAAAGTGGCTGTATTGGCAGGGCCATAATAATTGGCCAACATAGCTGTTGATCCGACCAGGCCCAAACCAAAACCAAGGCCAAACAGGATCACTGATGTATACAGCATTAATGGATTGTGGGCACTAGGAAGCATCAACATACCGATAAATTCTAACATCATGCCACACAGAAGCAGGTTGCGCGATTCCATGGCAAAGTCGCCCAACACACCGGAAATAAGGCGTCCACCTGTGGTAAAAAACCCCTGAATACCCAATGCGGTAGCAGCGATTATTGCAGTCATACCCATATCGTTCACATGCAACACCAATTGACTGCTAACAATCATATGAGCGGTCACAGCAAGGCCACCAGAAACCAGGATGATCCAATAGGTAGTATCACGAAAAACATCTTTTACTGCCCAATCACGGGTGGTTTTATAGACGCCCGTAAACCTGGGCTTTCCTGATATATTCTGGTCTGTTTTTACTGTGCCTGACTGATCGAGTTGTTGCCCAATATCTTCAGGTTGATTGCGCACCAGCAGCCAGCTTAACAATGAGGCAAAGAGGGCCGTTGCACCAACAACAAGCCAGACTGGCCGCCAGTCTCCAAACATTTCAATGAGCCAGGCAAAAGAGGGTGCACCAATAACGCCGCCCAAACCACCCGCCGCCATGAAAACACCCAGAGCCATGGAGCGCCTACGCTGAAACCATTGAGTAACCAACTGTACCCCAGGCAATATAGCCTGCATCGTCATACCCCAACCAAGAATTGCTGTGCATAGGTAATAAACAGGCAACGAATGATAACGGTACAAGATACAGGCTCCGGTTGCGGTTATAAATCCACCAAGAATAATAGTAAGACGGGGGCCAACTCTTTTCATTATCGCGGTGACTACAGGGCCGGTTAAACCAACAACTATCGATAAAACAGCAAACCCGGCGGCACCCTGTGCACGGGTCCAACCAAGGTCATGGATCATGGCGGGCATCATAACAGTGATACCGTAGAACACTGAGCCTACGCAGATCATGTAAATAAAACCGATAGTACTTAGTAAAATTAAACCGTAATGCATAGAAAAACCTTTTCTGATCACCGCACACAACCCCAAAAACCCTCTAACCGGGCTGTTGGGGTGGTTGGACAAGCTTTATATTATTAGGTAAAACGCCCGTGTGAACCCATATACAGTGAAATGGGCCCCGTCATCAAGATGGTAGTCGGGCATCGATAGGCGTAGTTGTTTTTTCTCCAGCCTTCCTCAAAACTGGCAAGCCCACATAGTAGCGATTGTCCGGCGTAGAGTCCAAACTCTAATGCCGGAAACTATTCATTATCATGATATCCTCAGTTAAACAGGGTATGGCGTGTTTCCGCGGTGGTGCCTGGCAAGGTGCTCGGGATCTTTATCTTGCATTATCAATAAGTTGCAATGCCTGAACAGGCCCTATTTAATCCACCTTTCCATTTTTACCCTGGGCTTACTTGCACCACGAGTTTTTCCATTATCAGTTTGACTTATGTATTCCAAACCATGTTACATTGGTGTGGCCAGTAGGATGAGTAGAGTGTGGTAATCAATGCGTTACGTGCATTCTAGACAAGGAGTCAGGGATAGGTCGTATGTATATCAAGTTTTTACTCCAATCGCTTAAATGATGATTTATCCATCCGTACGGCCAAAGACTGCCTGACGAACAATGTTGCTG
>CAYYRK010000021.1:0-24030 GCA_964473915.1 uncultured Pseudomonadales bacterium | reverse complement strand
AACCAATATCATACAAGCCCTATCTGCCTAATAGCTAAACTTAAAAACCAGGCAATCAGATGCTGGAGATTTACGCTCAATAATATTACTATCGGTAACGCGATGCTTCACCATGTTGGCGGCTAAACTAAAAAACATCCAACATGACAGACTGCTTCTTGGCTTAATCCATACTGGATGCAGCAACAGATAATCTAAAAATAATGACAAGCAACGCAGCCTGAAACATAAAAACTTTACTGGCGACACCTCTAACGGTTTCAGAAATGATTGCTGATGCCCTTAGGTGTTTACCCTATCTTACCGTTTTATATTGAGGAGTGAGTGCTGATATGACTGGTCCTTTACAAAACCTTAAAGTTCTTGATTTTTCCACCCTGCTACCAGGGCCCTATTGCACCAGAATGCTTGCCGATATGGGTGCCGATGTACTCAAAGTCGAGTCCCCTACCCGCCATGACCTTGTTCGTACAATGCCCCCCTTTGACGATGGGGTCTCCGTGATAGATTCAGCCATCAACCGCAACAAGCGCTCCCTGGCTCTTGATCTCAAACATCCCGCTGCGGTTGATCTTGTCAAAAAACTGGTCGGCAGCTACGATATTCTGGTGGAACAATTTCGCCCAGGCGTCATGGACAGGCTAGGAGTCGGCTACGAGCTTCTCAGGGAGGTGAACCCGAAGCTGATATTCTGCTCTATCACCGGCTACGGACAAACCGGCCCTTTCAGAGACCGCGCCGGCCATGATAATAACTATCTTTCAATCGCCGGCATCAATGCCTATTCTGGACTGCGCGGTGAAAAACCACCACTGATGGGCACCCAGATAGCCGATATTGCCGGTGGTTCAATGCACGCTGTTGTTGGCATTTTAAGTGCCGTAAACCAACGAGCTCAAACCGGCAAAGGTGCCTATATCGATATCAGCATGACCGATGCAGCCTTCGCCATGAATGCATTGCGCAGCGCGCCCTACCTCACTCACGGTATTGAACCCGAGCAGGAATCTGATCTGCTCAACGGCGGCAGTCACTACGATTACTATAAAACCAGTGATGGTAGGTATATGTCTGTAGGCTCACTTGAACCAAAATTTTTGCAGGGTCTGGTTGAGATCTTGGACGATGAGCAGTTAAAAATATGGGCGGGCAACCCGAACGAAGAGAACCTGCAACAGATCAAGCAAACACTAGTTATCAAGTTCAAGAGTAAAACATACCAGGAATGGTGTGAGATTTTTGCAGCAGCAGATGTCTGCGTCGAACCGGTATTAAAATTTTCAGAGGCTTGCGAACATCCACAGATTCAGGCGCGCAACATGATTGTGGATCTGCCTTTAGCTAACGGCAAGTCACAGAAACAGATTGCCACCCCGATTCGCTTTGACAACCAAGAGCTTCAATACCATTCAACCGGCGCTCAATCCGGGGCACATAACCGGGAGATATTAGAAGAGCTACAATTCAGCGAAGGAGACATTCAACAGTTAATCAGCGACGGCCTTTTTGGGCCCTGAGTTTTAGACTTGAAATTTCAGTTGTGCAGAGTTTAGTGGCTTTCGTGGTGGGACAGAGCGTAGCTGCGCGAAATGGCCGCAACTCTGTAGTATTGAAACAAAACAGCCTGGGCATTATCTCCCGCTGCTACAACTGATGGCAGCATGCTATTCGCATCGTGATCCCAAAGAGATCACGATGCGAAAACACGGACAAAAACTGATTAAGCGTTACTCAATGCTATAAATTTCTGTTGTTGATAATCCGCATCACCAAAGGTGGTATTGATCATCATCAGGCGCTTGAAGTAATGACCTACATCCAACTCATCAGTAATTCCCATGCCACCGTGAATCTGAATCGCTTCACCACCGATCAGTTTACCGGCCCGACCCACCATGATTTTTAAAGCAAGAATATCTTTTTCCGCATCCTCATTGCCCGCATCGGTCGAGCAAACCGCACGATACAGCAGCGACTTGGTTTGTTCACAGGCCATAAAGGTATCCACCATACGATGCTGCAAAGCCTGGAAGGAGCTGATTGGCACACCAAATTGTTCGCGTGTTTTGCTGTATTCAATCGTGGTTGCATTCAGTTTTTGCATAATACCCAATGCTTCAGCCGAGATTGCCAGCATCGCTTCATTAGTCACTGATTTTATCAAACCATAACCCTGATCCAGCGTACCGACCAATTGGTCCGCACAGATGCTAACATCGGTCAGTTTAATATTGGCTACTCGCTGACCATCCATTAAACGGTAGGTGGTTTTCTCGATCCCAGCTGCACTGGCATCGAGTAAAAACAAGCTGATCCCCTGCTCATCATACTGCTCACCACTGGTGCGTGCCGAAACAATAATTTTGTCTGCCACCCCACCGTTAAAGACTACCGTCTTCTCTCCATTCAAGACAAAATCGGCACCATTTTGGACCGCAGAAGTTTTCACATCAGCCAGGTCAAAACGGCTCTGTCGCTCAAGATAGGCGAAAGCTCCCTGCAAACTGCCATCAATAATTTTATCGATATGGGCATCCTGCAAGGCAGGGCTTGCACCGCTACTCAATAAGCCACCAAACAGCAATACGGTGGCGACAAAGGGTTCTGCAACCAGGCCCTTACCTAACTCTTCCATCAGCAGCATAGTGTCCACAGCACCGCCACCAAAACCACCCTGTTCCTCGGAAAAGGGGATTGATAGCCAACCCAGCTCAGCAAAGGTTTGCCAATTTTTGCGACTAAAACCATCCTCGCTGTCAACCACCTTACGGCGGGTTTCAAAATCATATTGATCCTGCACAAAGCGCGTAACGCTGTCTTTGAGCATGCGTTGTTCTTCAGAGAAGTTAAAGTTCATCTATCTCTCCATTATTGATTCAGGCCAGCATATTTTGACCGTAAAAAGTAGCTTACAGGCCCAATACAACCTTGGCGGTAATATTCTTCTGCACCTCATTGGAGCCCCCGTAAATGGTAGAGGCGCGGCCATACATATAGGTACGACGCGCCATGTCACCAAAATCATGCCCCACTTGCTCGGCTGTCAACTCGCCCTGTTCCAGGCCACTATAGTAGCCAGCAAGATCCATACGCAGCTGCTGAATGGCTTGCTGAATCTCTGTGCCTTTGATCTTTAACAGCGATGATTCTACACCCGGACCTTTACCTTCGGAGAATGCAGCCAACACACGCAGTTCGGTATACTCCAATGCCATCAACTCGATTTCGATATTGGCAAAACGGGTCTGGATCATCGGATCATCGATCAAGGAAACCCCGCCGCTGCTCTCGCGTTTAGCGAGCTCACGAAGCTCTCCCAGGCAGCGCTTTGAGTCGGGCACACCGGCGATGGCGGTGCGCTCATGGACCAACAAAGCCTTGGCATAGGTCCAACCCTTGTCCTGATCACCAATACGGTTGGTTACCGGCACCATCACATCCTCAAACAGCACCTCGTTGAGACTATGACGGCCATCAATAGAGTCGATGGGATTAACAGTAATACCTGGGGTTTTCATATCGATTAATAGAAAGGTGATACCACCCTGCGGCCTGCCGGATGAATCGGTACGTACCAAACAGAAGATCCAGTCCGCATACTGGGCATAGGTAGTCCAGATTTTGGCACCATTAACCCGATACTGATCACCCTCCAGCTTGGCCTGGGTTTTGAGAGAAGCCAGGTCAGAGCCTGATCCCGGCTCAGAATAACCCTGACACCACCAGTCCTCACTGTTCAGGATTTTGGGCAAAAACCGCTGTTTCTGTTCTTCACTACCGTAGCCATAGATAACAGGGGATACCATCTTCAGACCGAAGGGTACAACATCCGGTGCGCCCGCAATAGAACGCTCTGTTTCATAAATAAAGCTCTGGTTTACGCTCCAGCCAGCCCCGCCATGCTCAGCCGGCCAGTTGGGTGCCGCCCAGCCCTTGGCGTTCAGGTGCTTTTGCCACTCACACTGAGCTTCCTTAAAGGTTTTAGGGTTGTCTAGCCGAGCCGCCAGCTCACTGCTGTAAGCCTCTTTTAAAAATGCTCTCACCTCGTCACGAAAGGCGATATCTTCCGGGGAAAACTTAATATCCACTATGATGTCCTCGTTTCAAACCAATGAGTGGGTAAATTCACCGTTAGTCTAAACCTACCCAAAACAACAATCTTTGGTTAAAATCGCACTAACAGCGGTAAAAGTATCATATAGTGATTTAAGGGGGGTGAAATAGTGTCGAATTCCAGCTGGCGAGTAGCTTTGGTGAGCTACGATGGGGCCTGGACCTCATCAATCAGCACAACGCCTGACCTGCTGCAGAGTGTTAATCTGCGCCGTATGAGCCAAACCTTCAGCTGGGACAATGTTACCCCTACCCCCAAGCCAGTTGTAACCTTCAGCGGTCACGTGGTCAGCGGAGACACTCATATGGGTGCCGATAACCAATACGACCTTGTTATATTGGCGCACTTCTGGGGAGATTTTGACCAGGTTACTGGCCAATATCCACAGATAGCACCCTGGCTACGCCAGCAGCACGGCAGGGGCGCGGTGATTGCTGGCGTCAGCAGTGGTGTCTTCTGGGCCGCCGAAGCGGGTCTGCTAGACGCCCGTCGAGCCACTACCTACTGGCGTCACCTGGAAACATTCAAACAACGCTATCCAACAGTAGAGTGGCTAGAAAACCAGTCGCTAGTAGAGGACAGGGGGATCTATAGCTCCAACGGCCAGAATGCTGCCATCGACCTGACGCTACATCTGGTAGAAAAGTTCTGCGGTGCCAAACTAGCCAACGGACTGGCTCGGGATATCACCTTTGACTCACGCCGCAATTATGATCTAACTCTGTTCAATATTGCTGGTTTGCGCCACCATCGCGACAGCGGTATCCACAAAGCTCAAGACTGGCTGGATAGCCATTATCAAGAAAAGGTAAAATTTGTAGCACTCGCCGACAGAGTGGGCATGAGCAAGAGCACCTTTATCCGTCGCTTCCAAAAAGCCACAGGCAAAAAACCCACCCGCTACCTGCAACGACTACGCGTTGAAGCGGCCAAGCAGCAACTAATTAACAGTAGTGACCTCATCAAAACCATCAGCCTCAATGTGGGCTACCGGGATTTTGGCTATTTTTCAGAGGTGTTCAAATCGATCACCGAGATGAGCCCAAAACAGTTTCGTGAACGGTTTCGTCCAGGCAAACCATGACGATGTCATTACACTAACAGAACAGAGTCATACCGATTACACCCATCAAAGGGCCTGAGTTATTACGCCACCAGCGTGAGCCTACATGCTAGTATGCAGGCCGTTGCTAAAAAAACAAAAACCAGAAGGAAGAGTCATGAGCGCCGTTATTATTGAACACCTCCCTAACAAAATCGCCCGCATACTGATCAACTGCCCCGAGAAGCGCAATGCGCTAACACTTGAAATAAAGCACGGTATCCGGGATGCCTATGAGGAAACCCTCAAATCTCCGGATGTGCGAGCCATCATCATTACCGGTAAAGGCGGTGTTTTTTGCGCAGGCGGCGATGTCTCCGACATGGTTAAGCAGGATAATGTTCGCATGCTTAATCATCTGCGTGTTGCACATGACACGGTTCGCCTATGTCATCTTGCTGAAAAACCGATTATTGCAGCTATTGAAGGCCCTGCCATGGGGTCTGGGGCAGGGGTTGCACTGCTTGCCGACACTATCGTTGCAGGAGAATCTGCCTCTATGGGTTTCCCATTTCATAGAGTAGGTCTCATTCCTGATTTTGGAACGCTGCATACACTACCGCGAAAAATTGGCCTCAACCGAGCCAAACAAGCTTTCTTATACGCCAAAGTAATTGGCAGCGAAGAAGCTGCGCAGATCGGCCTGTTTGATCATGTGGTTGCTGATAATCAGGTGCAACAAAAAGCGGTAGAACTGGCCGAAAAATTGGCGGCTATGCCGGCATTAACGCTAGGGAGAACCAAGCGTATTATCAGTAAAATGCCAACCACCTCAGATATGGCGCTAGAGTTGGAAGCCTATGCTCAAACACTCTGCCTGGAGGGCGAAGAGCATAGAGAGGGGGCCGCAGCATTCATGGAAAAAAGACCCAGCGATTTTACCAAATTTGATCTTATTACCGGGGTGCATCTACCGGTGTAAACTGTCAGGGATAGCCCCGGATGGTTTGCGATATTTAACCACTCTCTACACTGAAAAGTTTCGCGCGAACCATCCGCCGGTAGTCCCTCGGAGATATTGAAACAATCTTTTTGAACAGGGCAGCAAAATAGCCTGGATCGTTAAATCCGACTCGATAGCTTATCTCTGCAACACTTAAGTTACTATCGCGTAGCAGGTCCTTGGCCGTACCAACGCGAATCTGCTGTAAATATTGCAGCGGGGTACTGTCGGTTGCTGCCTTGAAACGACGATTAAAAGTCCGCAAGCTCATATCAAATTGATGGGCAAGCGGAAGTAATTTGACTTCGTTGGCATAGTTTCTCAGCATCCATTGCTGAACTTGAATAATCACCTCGTCATGATGTACGTTTTTTTCGTCAAAATCATAAAAAATACTTTCATAAGATGGCTTTATTTCATGCGCAAAATGCAGCTCTATCTGCCGGGCGGTGGGATGGTCGAAAAACCGTTCAATAAAGTGAATCATCAGATTAGTAATGGAATTGATGCGGCCAGCACAATATAGATTGCCCGCATTCGTGATAAACCGTTTGGTTTGCAAATGAACTTTGGGATAGAGTTTTTTGAATTGATCAAAATAATACCAGTGGGTTGTTGCTGCTTTTCCGTCCAACAGACCGGTCTCTGCAAGAAAACAACAGCCAGTTCCTGTGGCACAGATCAACGCACCCTGCTGATGCTGCTGCTTAAGCCAGGCAACAACGCGAGGATAACGCCGAATCACCGACCTGGGATTCCCCCAGAGTGCAGGAATAATAACCAGCTCTGTGGTTCTTATCGATTCTAAAATTCGGTCAGCTCGAATCTGAACCCCCCCCGTAATCTCAACCGCTCTGCCATCAAGACTGGCAATTTCAATGTTCAGATCAGGATGCCCACCGCCTCTGACACGGTTGATGGAGTTGGCTGCATTTAGCATTTCGATCGGTAATGTAATGCTGGTTCCTAGCGCACGGGGTACCGCCAGAACAGTCACATGCCTTATGGTCAAAGTATTACCCCTGATAAATGGCTAGAATGGCGTAAAAGATGTCCAATATACATTATTTTCCGTCATCTTTAAAAGGTAATATGGGCCACAATTGACACAGTCTTACCATCAAAAACTAGAGCTGTACCGACCTGGAGAGAGAACATTGGCATCTTTACCTATTATTGTAGGATTTGGCGGAATCAACCCTGCAGGCAGAACCTCCTTTCATCACAGCTACCGACGCTTGGTGGCTGACCAACTAGACCCCACCAGCTTGCAGGAAACCTACACCGGGCTTGCAACCCTGATGAACCTGCTAACATACTCCGATGGGTCGTTTAAAAGTGCCGACGGTGAAACTGTCAATTTGGAGAGCTGGCTGGCACAAAACAGAGCCTATATCGATGAACACACCCTGGTTCGGGAAATTGAGAACAGCTATTTTAATACCCGTGCAGTCCCGCACCATACCGCTTCCCGTTTAACCTCTACATTAGACAACGCGATGACCTTTACACTTAAGGCTCGTCATATGCCGAATATGCTTCCGGATAACTGGACAGCACATCCCGTCAAAGATAACCCGAATCTGATTGAAGTGAGCGTTCAGGGTGACATGGATATACTCCTTACCGATATCAGGGAATCGCTTGTAAAAAGTGCGGGACAGGTTCCCACCGGGTTTGCTCCGGGGAAATTATACCCCTCACGCAACCACCCCCGAGGATTGCAGTTGACCGTATATGCATCGTCCGATGCCGTTCAATCAATGGGGATTGACTGGCAACAGGTGTCGGCAGCTGTGTCACCCGATCAGATCGGCGTTTACGCCAGCAGTGCAATGGGACAGCTTGATGAGAATGGCAGCGGCGGGATGCTTCAGGCCAGTTTACGAGGCAAGCGAGTCACGTCAAAGCAGTGCCCTCTCGGGCTGTCAGAGATGCCAGCAGATTTCGTCAATGCCTATGCCATCGGTAATATCGGTGGAACAGGTGCAAACATCGGTGCCTGTGCCACTTTCCTCTACAACCTTCATCAGGGTATTGAGGCCATCCGCTGCGGCAGCAAAAAAGTAGTCATTGTTGGAGGGAGTGATGCACCCATACTGCCCGAAGTGATTGAGGGCTATAGAACAATGGGAGCATTGGCTGAAGACAACGAGCTGATCAAGCTGGATTCCGGGGCATTTCATGCTGACTATCGCCGAGCCTGTCGGCCATTCTCCGACAACTGCGGATTCACCCTGGCTGAATCCAGCCAGTACGTTGTGCTGATGGCCGATGAGATTGCAGTAGAGTTGGGTGCTAATATTTACGGCGCAGTAGCGGATGTATTTATCAATGCCGATGGCTTCAAAAAATCCATTTCCGGCCCTGGGGTTGGCAACTATATTACCATGGCCAAGGCGATGGCATCGATTCGTGCCATTCTGGGGAGTGAAGCTATGCATCGGTCCTTTATTCAGGCCCACGGCACCAGCACCCCCCAGAACAGGGTGACAGAATCACATATCATCAATGAAACTGCCAAAGTATTTGGCCTTAAAGAGTGGCCGGTGGCCGCAGTAAAGAGTTATCTGGGGCACTCACTGGGTGCAGCTTCCGCAGATCAGCTGGCAGCAACTTTAGGCGTATGGAAATATGGTTATATCCCTGGAATAACAACGATAGACCATGTGGCAGATGACGTTCATGCCAGTCATTTGAATATACTGAAGAACCATCTCGAAGTAGGGCCACAGGGAACCGATGCTGCAATTTTGAACGCCAAAGGTTTTGGCGGCAATAACGCCACAGCCAGCATACTGGCACCACATGTGGTTTCCAGGATGCTGGAAAAAAAGCATGGCTCCAAGAGCATGAAAAACCACGCCGTTCGTAATGAAGCCGTTACAGAAAAAGCGGCCCAATATGACGCCGATACAATCAAAGGACTGTCCAAGCCACTCTACCATTTCGGAACAAATGTTAGACAAGGCGATGATGTAATCTTGAGCGATCAAGAGATAAGAATCACTGGCTATGAGAATGCCATAAATCTGGATCTGGAAAATCCTTATTCCGATATGACGTAGAAGTCTGGAAACCCGGGCAGCAGATCTGACATGATCCATGCTCGGGCTACAGCGTTGTAGTTGGTCTCTATTTTCAGCGACATCATAAAATATTTTGGCTAGTTTAATTAGCAGAGGCAGCGCCGAGCCTAGCTAGGTTTTCACATTTACAGCATAAGCTAGATAATTCTCCATAGATTAATCAAACAAATTAGGCTGTTTTACTGAAAGGTCCCTTCGAAAAACAGTGTATCGTGCTGATTATTAACGTGATTCATTTTTAATAAAAAGACCAGGCAAATGGCACTATATTTGCCACCTTATGCACAAGGGTTATTTTTTCTTGCGATACGCCACAGAAAAAAACATAAAACTGACCAGGAACAGCTTGCAATTACATAACATATTGATAAGAAAGGATAATCTATTTTCAGGTTAAAATTTGATCAATTTGTAGAGAACCCTATGATACTACCACTTTTGCGAAGTTGCCCCACCTTTGTCCCCAAAGTTATCCACAGATTTTGTGGAAAAGTCACTCGCACGAAATGGCCTGTTTTTCTGCTTGCATTTTTCTGTGCGGGGTGTGCTAGTACGCAACCACAATCACCAAATAATCTCTGTAACATTTTCGAGGAGAAGCGAAGCTGGTATAAAGCTGCGACCAAGACCGAGAGACGCTGGGGTGTACCACTACAAATACCTATGGCAATCATGTATCAAGAGTCGAGCTTTAGAAGTGACGCTCGCCCCAAAAGGGCCTATTTCCTGGGCCTGATCCCCTGGGGATATGAAAGTAGTGCCTACGGTTACTCTCAGGCCAAAACAGATACCTGGAAGGACTATATGCGCGAAACCGGCAACAATTGGGCAGATCGGGATGACTTTTCCGATGCCTTAGATTTTATGGGTTGGTTTATCGACAAGACTCACAAAATCAACAAAGTATCCAAGTGGGACGCAAAGGGTCTGTATCTGAACTACCATGAGGGCTGGGGAGGCTACAAACGGGGTACCTATAAAAGAAAGGACTGGCTGATCGGGGTTGCCAACAAAGTGTCTAGCCGAGCCAGTCGCTATGGGGCTCAATATCGCCAGTGTAAAAAAGCGCTTGGCGCTGGCTGGCTGCGTCGACTATTGGGATAGATAAATCCAAGCGGTAAGATCACGAATGTGTCTGCGTGCAGTTTTACGCCCTGCACCATCATAGATGGCGCACCGCTGCCCAGCCGGGGGCTTCAGGTTCTTTCATCCTCAGACAGGGGGTTTTCATCCAACCCTAGCTCCTTGATTTTTCGGGTCAGGGTGTTGCGCCCCCAGCCCAACAGCAGGGAGGCATCCCTTTTTCGCCCCTGAGTATGCGAAAGTGCCGCCCTGATCAGAATGCGCTCAAAATTTGGCAGAGCTTCATTGAGCACCCCCTCCTGATGACTGCTCATCGCCTGGTCTGCCCAGTTACGCAGAGCATCTTCCCAATTAATGGAGTCAATTTGCGGGGTGGAATGTTCTGCCAACAGTTCTGGAGGCAGATCAGAAACATGAACTTCACGGCCAGAAGCCATGACAGTTAACCAATGGCAGGTATTTTCAAGCTGACGAACATTGCCCGGCCATGGCAGTTTGCGCAGATAGCTCTCAGTTTGCGGCTTAAGAATTTTAGATTCAACATTGAGCTCTCTAGCAGATTTTGCCAGAAAGTGGCGTGCTAATTGCGGAATATCCTGGCTACGCTCGCATAGCTTTGGCAAGTGAATACGTATCACGTTCAGGCGGTGAAACAGATCCTCCCTGAAGCGCCCCTCCTTGACCAACTCTTCCAGGTTCTGGTGTGTGGCAGCGATAATACGCACATCGACCTGAATGGGAATATGTCCTCCGACCCGATAGAAGTCACTATCGGCCAGCACCCTCAGCAGCCGGGTTTGGGTGTCAGCAGACATATCACCAATTTCATCCAGGAACAGGGTGCCGCCATTAGCCTGCTCAAAGCGTCCCTTTCGTTGACTTGCAGCACCGGTAAAGGCCCCCTTTTCATGACCAAAGAGGTCAGATTCGATCAGATCTTTAGGTATTGCTGCCATATTCAGGGCGATGAAGGGACTCTGTGCGCGTGGACTATGTTGATGCAGGGCTGCAGCGACCAACTCCTTACCCGTCCCGGATGCACCATTGATCAATACGGTAATATTGGAATGAGACAAACGACCGATGGCGCGAAACACCTCCTGCATAGCCGGGGCTTCCCCAATAATTTCGCTGTTTTTATCGGTAACATCCTCTACAATCAGGTTTTGCTGTTCATGGCTATGCGCAATCGCCCGGTGAACAATGGCTGTTGCCTCATCGATATCAAAGGGTTTAGGCAGGTATTCAAAGGCACCGCTCTGGTAAGAGGAAACGGCACTATCCAGGTCAGAGTGAGCCGTCATGATGATGACGGGTAACCCAGGATATTGTTCATGGATCCGCCCCAGCAGTTCAAGGCCATTGATGCCTGGCATACGGATATCGCTGATGATAGCTTCCGGTCGAGTTAGGCTGAGCTGATTTAGCATCGCCTCACCACTTTCAAAGCTCTCTGTTTTTATACCTTCGTGTGATAACGCTTTTTCAAGCACCCAGCGAATAGAGTGGTCATCATCCACAATCCAGACCCGGTTATTATGTGACATCTCCCTGTCCTCCCTTGGTTGTGTTCAGAGGTATTGTCAGGCTAAAGCAGGTCGTTCCGGGTTCGCTCTGAGCCTCTATCAACCCTCCGTGCTGGCTTAAAATATGTTGGGCAATGGTCAACCCCAACCCACTGCCAGTAGTGTTGCCACTCACCATTGGATAAAAAATTGTTTCTCTAACCTCCTCCGCAATACCTGGGCCGTTATCAATAATATTAACCTGGCACACCGCCCGGTGTCGTTTGCTGCCGATTGTCACCTGCCTTTGGGCCCGCGTTACCAGGCGGATGACTCCAGGCTGGCTCTGACTGGAATTTTTGATCGCCTGCATAGCATTTCTGGCAATGTTTAAAACAGCCTGAATCAGTTGCTCCTTGTTGCCTTTAATCTCTGGAATGCTGGGGTCATAGTCACGAATTATAGTGATGTCGCTTTCGGACTGGATGAGGCCAACGACCCGTTCAAGCACTTCATGGATATTGACCCAAGTGAATACAGTTGGGCGATAGGGCCCCAGCATCTGATCCACCAGATTTCTCAGTCGGTCAGCTTCCTCGATAATAATATTGGTATATTCATGCAGCTGTTCATCGGGCAGTTCTCTGGCCAGTAGTTGTGCCGCACCACGGATCCCGCCCAGCGGGTTTTTAATTTCGTGGGCGAACCCGCGAATCAACATGCGTGAAGCGTCCTGCTGCCAAAGCAGGTTTTCCTCCCGTGATATACGCTGCCAGCGATCACGGGGGTAAAGCTCCAAAATCAGCCGTGGAGGAGAATCAGGCAACGGGGTGATGGTATAGTCTACTTTGAAATTTTCACCGGTCAGCAGTTGCAGCTCTGCTTCGTGCCTGGCATAGGACTGGTCGGAGGCCAGTGATTTCTCCAGCGCCTGAAAAACACAGTTTTCAGAGGCCAGAATATCGCTCAGCCTGTGCTGACAGGCACGAGCGGAGCTGGTTGCCAGCAATGCCTCCGCGGCACTGTTAAGATATTCGATCTGCAATCGAGCGTCCATCAGTACCACTGCAGTGGTTTGGTTATCCAGCAATCTCTGGTATAGGGATTTATTCACGGGTTATCTATCTTTCCGAATTCTATCTACTAACGCAAAAACCAAGTCTATATATGCAAAAAACAAGCCCATATAATAAATTACCGGGAAGTTAATAAATATCAACAGATTGCGTACGGTTGCTGCCTGAAGCGAACGGTTAGTTTCGAGCAGCCCTGAGACAACAGATCCAGTATGCACCAAAAGAGTGCGCCTCGATAGCGCTGATGCACTAAGAGAGTGGGCTGAAGGCTTTAACCTGAAGCCTTCAGGGTGACCTGCTACGCAGCACAGAGGTGCGATGAACATGGACAGTAACTGTTTCACTGGCCATTAGCGTTTGTCCCTGCGTGTCCACCACCTTAACCTGTAGCAGGTGGGCGCCCCTGTGCGGCTCCTTGACTAACATACTCAGATTTTTGCTGGGTTCACCCAGAGGCTTGCCGTTATCCAGAAACACCAGTGAATGCTGCCCAAGCAAAACTGGGGAGATCGATACTTTGATGACCAGCTCCATGGTATTACGCAGGGTAGTGTCGTTAGCAGGGGATAATATATTCAGCGTCTGGTAGCGATTGGTAGCATTCTGCGCAGGAGGGCTTTTAATCGGTACCGAGCGGGCCGGTGGCAATGACTGGATATTGGTGGATTGCACTTCAATTTTTTCACTACCAGGTTGGGGCTGCCCAGTAAAAACCGGGTTTCCGTGCTCATCAACTGAGCGATAAACCTCCGCAGCAGATGTGCCAATTAGTGCTATCACTACCCAAAAAACAGCTATTCGTGCTTTGATCATGACCCAATTATAGCTCCTAATTGAAAAATTCACCTAAAATCATCAGTTGGGCAGGATTTTGAGATTAAGCACCCTGAACCAAAAAAAGCCCCACATCCAGAGGATGACAGGGCTTTTGACAACTCAATGACCGGATCGGTCAATACATATTACACACTGTAGTACATATCGAACTCTACCGGATGAGTCGTCATGTTAAGAGTCTGAATCTCTTCTCGCTTAAGATCAATATAGGCTTCAATCATATCGGGGGAGAAAACACCACCAGCAGTCAGGAAGTCATTATCTTCGGCCAGTGCATCCAGAGCCTCTTCAAAGGAACCCGCAACCGTTGGGATCGCCAAGGCTTCCTCGGCAGGCAGGTCATACAGATCCTTATCCATGGCATCACCAGGGTGAATCTTGTTCAGAATGCCATCAATACCCGCCATCAACAGGGCTGAGAATGCCAGGTATGGATTGGCGGTTGGATCAGGAAAACGTACTTCAACACGACGACCCTTAGGGCTGTTGACGAAAGGTATGCGGATCGATGCAGAGCGGTTACGTGCAGAGTAGGCCAGCATTACCGGTGCCTCAAAACCTGGGACCAAACGCTTATAGGAGTTGGTGGAGGCATTGGTAAAGGCATTAAGCGCCTTAGCGTGTTTGATAATTCCGCCGATATAGTACAGGGCGGCATCAGACAGACCCGCATAACCGTCACCGGCAAAAATGTTTTCACCATCTTTACCAATTGATTGGTGGACGTGCATACCACTACCATTATCTCCGACTAGCGGCTTAGGCATAAATGTGGCTGTTTTACCGTAGGCATGGGCAACGTTATGAGTGCAGTACTTGAGAATTTGTACTTCATCAGCCTTGCGCACCAGGGTATTGAAAGCGGTGCCGATTTCGCATTGACCCGCAGTGCCCACTTCGTGGTGATGCACCTCTATATCAAGCCCCATCTCTTCCATAGCAGTGCACATGGCTGCGCGCAGGTCATGCAAAGAGTCTACCGGTGGTACGGGGAAGTAGCCGCCTTTAACCTTTGGGCGGTGACCCATGTTGCCATGCTCAAATTCAATCGAAGAGGACCAGGCAGCTTCTTCAGAAGAAATTTTGTAACTGGCGGAATGAATATCAACATTCCACTTAACATCGTCAAATACAAAAAATTCAGGTTCTGGACCAAAGTAAGCTTTATCACCGATACCTGTGGATTTCAGGTATTCCTGAGCACGCTCACCAATGGAGCGCGGGTCACGATCATAGCCCTGCATGGTGGTGGGCTCTACAATGTTGCAGCGCAGGTTCAGGGTGGTGTCTTCAGTGAAAGGATCGATCACTGCGGTGGAATCATCGGGCATCAAAATCATGTCAGATTCGTTAATTCCCTTCCAGCCAGCAATTGAGGAGCCATCAAACATCTGACCCGACTCAAAAAAATCATCATCAACTACACTGGCCGGAATGCTCACATGCTGCTCTTTGCCGCGGGTGTCTGTAAAGCGTATATCGACCCACTTCACTTCATTTTCTTTAATAAGATTCAGAGTATTCTCTGACATATTGATATCTCCGTAGATAATAATTTTGGTGGTTATGAAATTTAATTCAGACCCCAGGCAAGGGTTGGTACTGCATTAAACATAGAATCACACGCCACTTTACAGCAATAAGCGTGCCAGTGAAAGCGTGGGCTAACATTCTGTTTTATATGCTTTTTCGAGCCATAGCTGCCCGCCAGAGGCACCAATACAGTGCGCCGGCACGCTTGGCGCACCAATGCAGTGCGCTCAACTTTCTCCGACCTCTATTTTTATTCTGATCTCTCGGTCTTGGTTAAAAATATCAACAATCCTGTGCCCGTTGATGCGGCACCAGGTGGGAATGTCATTAAGTGTGCCCGGGTCGGTGCAATAAACATTCAGCAGCTCTCCCGGCTTAAGTTGTTTAATTCTGTCCTGGGTTCGGATAACCGGCAGCGGGCAGAGCAAGCGCCTGGCATCAAGTTCATGTTGATCATCTTGTCGGTTCATTAGATAAACCACTCCTTGGGCATATCATTAGCAGCACGAGGGCTGACCTCAATCTGGATGTTGCCAGATTCCAGGCCATTTATTTCGACACTGACACGATCAGCATCCCTCCCCTTACTGTAACGAGCCACTATTGATGCCGCCAGCTCCAGATCCTCCAGCAACGGCTCACCTACCAGCAGCGTGAGCGGCCCCGGGTGATTAGCAACCCGCAAATGAATAAACTCTTTTCTATACCCTTCGAGGAAGTTATTCTCCCCCTCTTCACGACTAACGATCAATTTAAACCGATCATTGGGCCGTATGTGCCGGCCGATTTTGAGCAACATAATATCGTCAAGCTCGTAGTATCGGTTACCCCGATATTGCCACAGATCCCGGAAGCGATTTGAATAGTTAGCATCGGTCAAAAAACAGCAACCACCTGCGGGCTGTGAAAATTCGTCAAAACCAAAGGCTTTGGCCAGTGCAATCTGCGGTTTCCTGTTGCGGCCATGAAAATCATACAAAGCCTCTCGGTTAACCCAACCATTACGTTCTGGCAACGTAGGTGGCAGGCGTTTTGCGCACAGCGGCCTTAGCAGCAAATCGTTGGCACCAGAGTCGGTTGCGATAAGCGGCAGAGTATCGGCGCGTTGTGATTTTGGTCTTTGCCCTACAACCTCGCCAGTGATAATAAAGTCGAAACTGTTTTCTGGGTCCAAAGCCCACTCTAGCGCCTGGTTGACCATAAATATCTTGCAGTCCAAACAGGGGTTGAGATTTTTTCCATAGCCATGCTTCGGATTGATCACCACATCCCGATAGGGCTCTGTCACATCGATAATATGCAGCTTGATGCCCAGCTGCTCCGCTACCCAGAGCGCACTATTGCGTTTGACTTTTTTCTGGTCTTTTTTACGGATGGCATGGGTGTGGCCCTCCACACAAAAACCGGTATAAAAGTTAATACCTTCCACATGAATGCCCTGCTCCTGAATAACTTTTACGGCCAGCATGGAGTCCAGGCCTCCGGAAACAAGAGCTACAGCTTTGGGTTGTCGGGTCATGGAATTAGATGGCTCGGGCAGAGTAAAAGGGTCAATTGTGGGCGATTATAACTGGAGTTTTTTCTTTAGTCATCCGGTTCTCATTCCACTATAGCGTCACTGAGTATATAATCCGCGCCTCTTCAATAGCTTTGGAATGATTTAGTGAGAAAAAAACTGCGCAATATAGCCATTATCGCCCACGTGGATCATGGCAAAACGACCCTGGTTGATAAGCTCCTACAGCAGTGCGGAACACTGGGAAGAAAAGATCTTGGCAAAGAGCGGATCATGGACTCCAACGATCAGGAGCGTGAACGCGGCATCACCATTCTGGCAAAAAATACCGCCATCGAGTGGCAAGACTACCATATTAATATTGTAGATACCCCAGGACACGCGGACTTTGGTGGTGAAGTGGAGCGTGTTCTTTCAATGGTAGATTCTGTACTGCTGCTGGTAGATGCCGTTGATGGCCCCATGCCTCAAACCCGCTTTGTCACTCAAAAAGCCTTTGAACAGGGGATCAACCCCATTGTCGTGGTTAACAAGATTGACCGTCCTGGGGCGCGTCCCCACTGGGTAGTCGATCAAATGTTTGATCTTTTCGATCGTTTGGGTGCTACCGAGGAACAACTAGATTTCCCGGTTATCTATACTTCGGCTATTCAGGGTATTGCAGGCAATGACCCTGAACATATGGATGAGGATATGACCGCCCTGTTTGAGGTGATCACTTCCAAAGTAGCACCCCCAGATGTTGATCATGATGGCCCGTTTCAGATGCAGATTAGTGCCATAGACTTTAACAGCTATGTCGGTGTGATTGGTATCGGGCGCATCTCTCGAGGCAGCATTTCAACCAATACTCAGGTGCGGATTATTGCAGCTGAAGGGAAACAACGATCTGGCCGAATCATGCAAGTTATGGGACACCTTGGGCTGGAGCGTGTAGAGGTACCAACAGCCAATGCCGGAGATATTGTCTGTATAACAGGGATTGACCACCTAAACATCTCCGATACGCTCTGTGATCCTGACCACCCTGAAGCGCTACCCGCATTGACGGTCGACGAACCCACAGTAAGCATGACTTTCCAGGTTAATGACTCCCCCTTTGCCGGACTGGACGGAAAATATGTCACCTCAAGGAATATCGCCGAACGTCTGGAGCGAGAGATCAAGCATAATGTTGCACTGCGCGTCGAGCAGGGAGAGACCCCGGACAAGTTTAAGGTATCGGGTCGCGGCGAACTACATCTGTCAGTTCTGATCGAAACCATGCGGCGAGAAGGTTATGAACTGGGCATATCCCGCCCGGAAGTTATTCAAAAAGAGGTTGACGGAGAGATACACGAACCCTATGAGCATCTGGTCATAGACTGTGAAGAGATACACCAGGGCGCCATCATGGAGGAGCTGGGTAAGCGTAAGGCAGATCTGGAAAATATGGAGCCAGATGGCAAGGGGCGGGTCAAGCTGGAGTATATGGTGCCTGCTCGCAGCCTGATCGGATTTCGCTCACTATTTCTCACCATGACCTCTGGATCAGGGATTATGGCACAGGTATTTGATCACTACGGAGCGGTTCGAACAGGGGATATTGCCAAACGTAAAAACGGCGTCCTGGTCTCTATGGTCAAGGGGAAGATCCTGGGCTTTGCGCTCTTTAATCTGCAGGAGCGCGGCCGACTACTGGTAGTCCCCAATGTGGACACCTATGAAGGCCAGATTGTGGGCATTCACAGCCGGGGTAATGATCTTGCGGTCAACCCCACCAAGGCCAAACAATTAACCAACGTTCGTGCCTCCGGTACGGACGAAAACATCGTGCTGACCCCCCCGGTTCGATTCAGTCTTGAGCAAGCCCTGGATTTTATTGAGGACGATGAACTGGTTGAGGTGACGCCTAATTATATTCGCCTGCGCAAAAAACTCCTGCTAGAACATGAAAGAAAGAAAGCAGCACGAACCGCCGTCTAGGAAGGTGTTGAGGGGGGGCCTGCGGCCCCATCTCTATTCAGCAGTAGTCAGGCTTTTATAACAAAAACGCTTTTTAGCATGGTAGGGGATAACATCCACTACCATGCCCTGATTGAGGGCATCCTGCAGCCCAATCCAGTAATCCGCATCAAAAATATCCCGATGATGCTCCTCGAAAATCTTGCGTACAACCGGATTAGCCAACAGAAAGGTTCGGAACTCCTCTGGAAATATATCATTAGGACCCACTGAGTACCAAGGTTCGCTGGCCATCTCATCTTCCGGTGTTCTTGGGGGGGGGATGCGGCGAAAGTTGCAGTCAGTCAGCGGGCAGATCTCATCATAATCATAAAACACCACCCGGTTATGCCGGGTGACACCAAAATTTTTGAATAACATATCTCCAGGAAAGATATTGGCTGCAGCCAGTTGCTTGATAGCATTGCCATAATCTTCAATAGCCGCATGTAGCTCTTTTTCGGTTGCCGTCTCGAAATAGATATTAAGCGGGATCATGCGTCGCTCAACGTAGAGGTGCTTGATTAGAATCTCCTCCTCGCCAACCTGAACGGTAGAGGGTGCCACCTTGAGCAGCTCTTCAATCAGCTCCTCAGAAAAACGGTGGCGAGGGAAAATAAAATTACTGTACTCCTGCGTATCAGCCATGCGCCCGGCACGTTCATGACGCGATACCAGTGTATATTTAGCCTTGACCACCTGGCGGGTCATCTCCTTTGGCGGGGTAAAACGATCCTTAATAATCTTGAACACCCTGTCATAGGAGGGTAGCGTGAATACGCTCATCACCATACCCTTAATACCGGGGGCGATCACAAACTGATCATCAGAACTATCGATATGCTTCAGAAACTCACGGTAGAATTCAGTTTTGCCGTGACGGTTATAACCGATTGAGTTGTAGAGTTCAGAGGTAGATTTTAACGGCATAAGATCGTTCAAAAACCGTACAATTTCTGAGGGGATCAGTGCGTCAACTTTGAAGTAGGCGCGGGTAAAACTGAAAATAACGCTCACCTCGTCCGGGTCAAATATCAAGGTATCAACATACAGTTGGCGAGATTCATTTTGTGCTATGGGAATCACAAATGGCACCGAAAGCTCCTCACTGACAACCTTGCCCATCAGGTACGCAGCCTTACTGCGATAAAAGACCGATTTATGAATAACTGCATAGGCATCGGTGTTGCGGATAATATCAGCAGGCAACTCCTTCAGGATCACATTGCGCATATTTTGAATATCCCGCTGCGCGTCCTCCCAGGGCAGGCCAAGATTGCAATCAGCCATAATACCACCGAGCATATCACTCAAGTTTCCACCTGAGTGATAGTAATTGAAGGCGGATCTATCTACTCCTATGATGCGTGAACTCTGATCAGCCGAAGGCAGCACATACATGTACTTATCAGATATCTGCTCGTGGTCGAAAAACTTACAGTAGATAGAGTTAAAAAAGGTCTCGGCAATTTCAAAGTTGCTTAGATCACGAATCAATACTGAGTATTCCTGCTTGGCAGCCTCCCAGGTGGCCGGATCATGGATAATATCCGGGGCGATATCACTGACCTGATTTTTAACCCACAAAATCTTATCAAGGTACAGGTTGATCCGGTCGCGAGAGGCCGATTGACAAGATTTCCAATCGGAATCGATAAAGCGTTGTCGTGCACCCAGAGTAAAAACATGAAATTGCGCAAACCAGTTTTCGAAACCGTGCAGAATAGTCTGAGAGATCAGTGCTATTGTTGGATTATTCATACAGATCTTCTGTGTAATTAAAGACCCTGTAATACTACCTGAATTAATGATTAAAAGGAGCTACACGTATTGCTATTTGGTAACGCAAAGCTCTTTTACAGACTGACAGACAGTGGGAATAATTATGGTATTAGTGTCACAAAAATTACTCTAAATTGACGGTAGGTTGATCAAGGCGCGCTCAATACGCTGCTCAATGACGATGTCAGGTTGGTGGCGTGCTACATACTGCCTCATGGTTTTGAGGGTAGGGTAGGTCCAGATATAGCTGATCTGGCTGAGACTCGGCGACAGATGGTGCTGCAGCAGTGTGCCAAAAGAATCCCTGAACATCAGTGCGTGCAGGCCCGATTTTGGACAACGAGTTGTGAATGGCTTTCGCAGCCGAGAGCCATTTTTTTTCGGGTCGGTAAAATAATCGCGTTTCAAGCCACAGCTGGGATCCCAGCCCTCGAGGTTTACTTCAGTTTCCGATAAGTGCGGCCTAAGGCCCATCATATTAGCTAGATCACCTCCTTTTCCGGTGCTCTGGAGCTGGGCACTGGAGAGATCATCCAGCTGCATTTGTTGAGTGGTCATACGGGATATCCGCTTTAACACTGCATTAGCGGCTACGCTGGCACCGAAAGAGGTCCAGTGAGTGTCCGTTTTCATAAAGAGCCGGCCTCGCTCTTTTGCACCAAGCAGGGCTTTTCGCAAATCCAGAACCTCAACTGTAGTGTTCTTCTCCAGGTAGTTAAGGAGCTGATCTAGGCGTGTACTCAGCCCGGTCGGCAACGGATAAAGCGGAGAGAATTCAGGATAGATACTGAATTTATTGGGTGCAATAACGAAAAGATATTTGATGCCTTGCTCCTCAAGCATTGCCCTCTTTTGCTCAAGACTCGCCGCCCAGTCGGCGAGTGCTTTATCCGAGAAGTGCTCAAGCCCCAGGTAATCAAAGTAGGTGCCTTCATCTTTGTAGTACAACCAGCTTTCCTTGCCAAGCAGCACTTTGTGCGAGGGCGATGAACCGATGATGAAAAATTTGAGGCCATTAAATTGTGCCCGCAGTGGCGCTCTGAATCCGAAATTATCATTAAAGTAACGGGTGAATTTTTCCGGATATGCTTCATCCAGCTTGAACGATGGCAGCTGCGCCAACTTACGTTTTTCTGAAACGGACAGATTTGCTTGATCACTCAAAAAAAGCCCTAACAAGGGTAACCATATCAGCACAAGAAATCCGGTAATAAGTACAAATTTCGGTGCTCTAGCCTGCCACATGCTGTGCTTAAAACCTAAAGTAGATAAAGGGGTTATAAGTTCCGGCCGCGAGGTAAAGCACAGATAGCCAGAACAGCCCCATAACAAGTATCAGCTCACCCCAGGGCAGTGCTATAACAGCTAGTCGTTGCGAGCCACTCTCGTATTGGGCGAGGCTCCAACAATCCAGTTTGTCGAGCACGATTTTGGCAACTGGCGTGGCAAACAGGATAGCCAACAAAAGCGTTATACCTATCTCAAGGGAGTAAAAAGAGTGTAGTCGATATGCGGTATCATCGCTGCTCAGGCCGATGAGGCTACTTAGAAAGGCAAATGTATCCGGCAGCTCCTCGACTCTGAAGAACACCCAGCCGACCATTACCGTCAGGATGACATATAGATGCTGTAGTGGCTGCCACAGATCCCGCAACATTCGGGAGAGTCCCAGCCGTTCTATCACAAGAAAAACACCATGGAAAAGACCCCATATCAGAAAGTTCCAACTGGCGCCATGCCAGATACCGCACAGGCAAAATACCAGCATTAGATTGATGTAGGTTCTGACCGCACCCTTGCGGTTACCACCGAGTGAGATGTAAAGGTAGTCACGGAACCAACCAGAAAGTGAGATATGCCAACGGCGCCAGAAATCTTGAATCGAAACGGCGAGATAGGGGTAGTTGAAGTTCTCCAAAAAAGAAAAGCCAAACATCCGCCCGAGGCCGATGGCCATATCAGAATAACCGGAGAAGTCGAAATAGATCTGCAGGGTGTAACAGAGCAGGCCGAACCAGGCTAGACCGGCTGAAAGCTGCCCAGGCGGCAGTGCAAAAATGGTATCGGCCATCTCACCAAGGGTGTTGGCGATCAAAACCTTTTTCGCCAGGCCGTAGACAAAGCGCCGCACCCCCGACGTAAATAGATCCAGAGAGATAACTCGCTCGTGTATCTGGGCTGCAATGTCGTGGTAGCGCACAATCGGCCCAGCAATCAATTGCGGAAAAAGCGCAATGTAGAGGCCAATATCGGTGAAGCGTCTCTGTACCTGAGCGTCATCTCGATAAACATCGATTACATAGGAGAGCGCCTGAAAGGTGAAGAACGAAATACCGATGGGTAGTGCAATACCCGGTATTTCAAATGGCTCAACACCTGATGAGGTGAGCGCTAGGTTGACGTTCTCAACAACAAAATCAGCGTACTTGAAAACCGCCAGGATCAGCAGATTGAGCACAACGGCGACGGATAATACTATTTTTGCGCGGTTTAAACCGCGCCACCTGTCGATCAGCAGCCCTAAAACATAGTTAATGGCTATTGATATCAGCATCAGCAACACTAGGGCTCCCTCACCCCAAGTATAGAAAAAGAGGCTTGCGAGCAGCAATACATGATTCCGCCACCTACCAGGCGTTACAAAATAAAGCGCCAGCACGCAGGGAAGAAACAAAAATAGAAAAAGTGTCGAGCTAAAAACCATATTTTTAGTTGTTATGTGTGGGGGGGGGGTTGGGGCCCAACCTGAAACATCAGTAAATTAGACTAGTGTAGTGATGAAACTTGATTTACCAAGGGTTAACTCTATGATGTGATTGCTGACATCAACGCCAAAACTGAAGAAGCAAACCTCGTGGTCTATACTAATGACAAAGTCATAAAACATAAAGTCAGCTTACTCAATTTTGCCGAAAATTTTGAAAAGCATCCAAGGCTTGCGAAATGATACTGCAATGAGATAGAAACGGTATATTCTAGCTATTTGGATGTTTATCCCCGCCTAGGATGAACGCCAATCAAGGGGCCGGCCTAACCCTTAGCATCAGAACAACAGGTTCCCAAGTTCAAGTTCCGTGTACAGGCCTACTCAACACTCACGCCACCTTCACGCAAGCCACCGCCCGACCGATGATCAGGTGATCTTCAAATTTATCCCGAGGTATACACAGAACCTCGATTTTGGTCACTCAGTGGCTTTTGACTTACAATAATGAGCGTCCGCATATCGCCTAGGCAGTTGCTGAAAGCGGCTTAACCCTCTACTGATAGCCGCTGTTATTAAGGGGGGGGTACACGTTGATGTTTAGAATAAAATGATAGCTGTTGTTTGATTATTTGCGCGGAGTAGTTACCCTGAATTAATAACTAAAAGGAGCTGCGGACGTTTCTATTGTAAACGCCTAATGAATCACGTTCTGTTTTTCTGATTTATTCATTACCAAGCTATACACTCACATCAAGCAGGG
>CAYYRK010000020.1:0-24119 GCA_964473915.1 uncultured Pseudomonadales bacterium | reverse complement strand
ACGCTTTGTGAGCCCGATACACCAAGAGCAAAAAGTGTGGATAATTTGGTGGGATATCTGAGCCGATGCCAGAATCAGAATCAGAATCAGAATCAGATCAACGTATGTCGAGATGTTGGTGAGGCGCTGGGTGGTTTGTACCAGAATCTTCGAAAGAATGATCTGCTGGTGGTGTTCGGCTCTTTTTACACAGTTGCTCAGACGCTGCAATATCTTGCAGCGCGGGAGATTCGTTAGTGGATGATGGGTTAAAACAGCGTTTAATTGGCGCAATCGTTTTAGTTATTTCAGCGGTTATATTTATCCCCATGATATTTAACGAGAGTACGATTGAACCGGAGCAAGTTCAACTTGATTTGCCCGCCCGGCCAGAGTTTGCAGCAACACTGAAACCACAACCCTCTTTAGTGCTCCAGAGCGAGCCGGTGCCTGATCACTCTACCCCTGAAAGTAATGCCCCGACAGTTTTAGCAAAAACACCTGAGCAATCCCAGGCTGAGGGTTGGGTAATTCAGATGGGCGCATTCAGGGAGCAGAAAAACGCAGAAAGCCTACGCGATAAACTTCGTGCCGCAAAACATAAAGCCTATATTCAATATCGACCTAATAACACACCGGCTCTTTATAGAGTTTATGTTGGCCCGAAAATACAATGGGCCGATATAGAGTCACTACGCAATAAACTACTTAAGCAGAATTATCAGCTGGATGATATTAAGATTGTACGCTATTTACCGGAGTTATCATTATGAGCTGGGCTGACTGGTTAATTATTGGGCTAATAAGCATCTCCACCCTTATCAGCCTTAAGCGAGGATTTTTTAAAGAGGCTATATCGCTGATAATATGGGTTGTTGCTTTCATGGTGGCGCGCACATTTAGTCATAATCTTTCAATCTTGCTGGTAGAATACATTGATGCCTATTCAGCAAGAATGGCGGTTGCTTTTATAATTTTATTTGTCATGACGCTCGTGGTTGGTGCGTTGATCAACTATCTGGTGGCCACCCTGGTCAGGGCGACCGGATTGACCGGTACTGATCGTGTGCTGGGAATGGTCTTTGGGATGGCAAGAGGCGCTCTGCTGGTGGTGGTGGCTGTGGCGCTGGTCAGGCATACTCCTGTCTCGGAGGATGCATGGTGGAAGGATTCCAATCTGATTCCACAGTTTTTATTGCTTGAACAGTGGTCATTTGACCTGTTCCTGGATTTGAGCAACTGGTTATCAAATGTCAGGGAGACGCTTTAAAAGTCGGCCGTAATTGACGATAATGCGGCTTTTACAGAGGAGTGAACTCGCTAAATGTGCGGTATTGTTGGCATAGTAGCCAAATCTAAAAATGTAAATCAGGCGCTGTATGATGCGCTTACCGTCCTGCAACACAGGGGACAGGATGCTGCAGGAATCGTAACTTTTTCTGATGGCCACTTTGCCATGCGCAAAGATAATGGTCTGGTAAGAGATGTCTTCAGGCAGCGGCATATGGATAAACTTATAGGGAATATGGGTATTGGCCATGTGCGCTATCCGACCGCAGGCAGCAGTAGCTCCAGCGAAGCGCAGCCGTTTTATGTTAACTCTCCCTATGGTATCGCCCTGGCCCATAACGGCAACTTAACCAATGCGGATGAGATTAAACGCAAGCTGTTTGAAACAGACCTGCGTCATATCAATACCAATTCTGACTCCGAAGTGTTGGTCAATGTGTTAGCCCATGAGCTTCATAGACAGGCTAAATTGAAACCCGAAGCGGCAGATATCTTTAATGCGATAGCTGAGCTGCACAAGCGCTGCAAGGGCGGATATGCCGTGATCAGCATGATCAATCGTTACGGGATCGTCGGCTTTAGAGACCCTCATGGGATCAGACCTATTGTTTATGGTGAGCGCAGTACCGATAAAGGTACTGAGTATATGATTGCATCGGAAAGTGTAGCGCTCAGTGCCCTGGGGTTTAAACTGGTAAGAGACCTGGCTCCAGGGGAGGCGGTTTATATTGATGTGAACGGCAATCTGCATACTCGTCAATGTGCAGAAAATCCAAGATTAACCCCCTGTATCTTTGAACATGTCTACCTGGCTCGCCCCGACTCCATTATCGACAACATATCCGTCTACAAATCACGGTTACGGATGGGTGAAAAGTTGGCAGAAAAGATACTGCGTGAATCGTCGGATAACAAGATAGATGTAGTGATTCCAGTTCCCGATACCAGTCGAACATCTGCTCTGCAGCTGGCTTTCCGGCTGGGGGTTAAGTTTCGCGAAGGGTTTATTAAAAACCGCTATATAGGGCGTACCTTTATTATGCCCGGGCAAAGTCTGCGCAAGAAATCGGTGAGGCAGAAACTTAATGCCATCGATCTTGAATTTAAAGACAAGAATGTACTGCTGGTTGATGATTCTATTGTCCGGGGAACAACCTGCAGTCAAATTATCGATATGGCCAGAGACGCCGGGGCAAAAAAAGTTTATTTCGCAAGTGCAGCACCTGCCGTACGTTACCCTAATGTCTATGGCATTGATATGCCTGTAGCCAGCGAGTTGATAGCGCATGGACGAACCACCGAGGAAATTGCGGATTTTATTGGAGCCGACTGGCTAATTTATCAGGATCTTGACGACTTGATAGAGTGCTCGCGGGAGGGCAATCCTGACATTGAAGAGTTTGAGTGCTCGGTGTTTAGTGGCAAATATATCACCGGAGATATAGACCAAAATTATCTGGACAGGTTGGAGCTTCAGCGAAACGATGCGCAAAAGAACCACATATCGCCGAATGATTATCCGCAGGAAAATGATACCACTATCGATATATACAACAATAGTTAGCAGGCGTAGTTAATACCCATAGCGGGTAAGTTCAGCAAACAGTATTTACAGGATAATATAATGGAATTTGAAACTCTGGCGATCCGTACCGGGCATCCGCATACGGGTGAACAGGAGCACAGTGAACCTATTTTTCCAACCTCCAGTTTTACCTTCAGCAGTGCCGCACAAGCTGCTGCACGTTTTAGCGGTGAATTGCCGGGAAATATATATTCACGCTTCACCAATCCAACCGTTCGTAATTTTGAACAGCGATTGGCAGCTATGGAAGGTGCTGAACGCTGTGTAGCGACGGCATCAGGTATGGCCGCCATACTCAGTACCTGTATGGCGCTGCTAAAGTCCGGCGACCATATTGTTTGCTCACGCAGTGTTTTTGGAACCACAGTGGTGTTGCTGGAAAAATTCCTGGCAAAATTTGGTGTCAACACCTCTTTTGTTGAGTTAACCGATCTGGACAGCTGGTCACGTGCAATGCGACCCCAGACCCGGTTAATGTTTCTGGAGACCCCCTCCAACCCACTCTGTGAAGTTGCTGACATCTCTGCGCTCGCTGAAATAGCTCGCACTCATGATGCAAAACTGGTGGTGGATAACTGTTTTTGTACACCTGCATTGCAACTGCCGCTACAGTTGGGGGCAGACCTGGTCATTCATTCAGCGACAAAATATCTAGATGGGCAGGGTCGGTGTATTGGCGGTGCAGTGCTTGGCAACGAAGAGCTTAGCGAAGAGATATTCGGCTTCCTCCGTTCTGCCGGTACCACCATGAGTCCCTTTAATGCCTGGGTTTTTCTGAAGGGCCTGGAAACTCTCAAGTTGCGTATGGATGCTCACAGCAGTGCTACGCTGGATCTGGCGCAATGGCTTGAACAGCAACCCGGTATTCGCAGAGTTTATTATCCGGGGCTGGAAAGTCACCCTCAGCATCAACTTGCTGCTCGACAGCAATCTGGTTTTGGTGGAGTGCTCTCCTTTGATATCAAGGGAGATCAGGCCGCTGCCTGGCGATTTGTCGATGCGACAAAGTTAATCTCGATTACTGCTAATCTTGGTGATGTGAAATCAACCATCACCCACCCGGCAACCACTACACACGGCCGTCTTAGCGATGAAGACAAAGCGGCCTGTGGCATTACGCCATCGCTTGTCAGAGTGGCCGTTGGTCTAGAAAATATCGATGATATCCGGGCGGATTTAAGACTTGGCCTGGCAGGTTTGTAATTTCAAAATAGCAATGTTTGCCTAGACCCTGGGAGGGGAAGCCAAACCGTATTATAAAAATATTCTCACAGGGTAGGCGAAAAAATATCTGCCACCCTTGTATTAAAACGCGAAAACAGAATTTCAATTTTAAGCTAATAAGGAGTTTAAATATGGTTCACAATGCCAAGGAGGTTGGGGAAAACACCTACCGTGAAACCTTTGGCCGCTACTATGAAGATTTTAAAGTGGGGGATACCTATCAGCACAGACCAGGTCGCACCATTACTGAGTCAGATAACACCTGGTTTACTCTGCTGACAATGAATACCCACCCGCTGCACTTTGACACTGAATATGCAAAAGCGTCTGAGTTTGGAAAAATTGTAGTATCAAGTCCGTTAACGCTATCAATTCTAGTGGGCATGTCGGTTAGTGACGTAAGTCAAAAAGCCATTGCCAACCTGGGTTGGACACAGATCAACTTGACTGCACCGGTATTTGTTGGCGACACTCTTTATGCTGAAACTCAAGTGCTTGATAAGAGAGAATCCAAGTCTCGCCCAACCCAGGGGATTGTCACAGTTGCAACCCGCGGTTGTAATCAGAATGGCAAGGCAGTCTGTAATTTTGAACGGAAAATGCTGATCCCCAAGAAGGGTTATAGCGTAGAAGATAAAATAAATTATTAATGAGGAGTTAGGTGAAAAAGCATGAGTAGCAATTGGAATAGTGAAGACGAAAAAATCATCCTTGATACCATCGATAAATGGGTGGAAAAAGAGGTAAGACCGATCGCCAACCAGATGGATAATGATGACGAATATCCTCACGCATTGGTTGAGCAGATAAAAGAGTTGGGCTTGTTTGGGGCGATCATCAAGGAGGAGTATGGTGGTTTAGGCTTGCCCGCCACTACCTACACCAAGATCGTCACCAAGGTGACTAGCGCCTGGATGGCTATCAGTGGTATTTTTAACTCTCATCTGATTATGGCATCCGCCATTCAGCGTGATGGGACTGAAGCACAAAAACAGTATTGGCTTCCCAAAATGGCAACGGGTGAACTCCGGGGTGGCGTAGGATTAACCGAGCCCAATGCAGGCACGGACCTGCAAGCTATCCGTACTCGAGCCGTCAAGGATGGCGATGAATATGTACTCAATGGCGCCAAAACCTGGATTACCAACTCTCTTTACGGTAACTGTTTGATGGTGCTTACCAAAACTGATCCTGATGCCCAGCCGCGCTATAAGGGGATGAGCGCTTTTCTGGTAAAAACCAAGGATGATAATGGCCAACCATTGCCCGGCTTTGGTATCAAGAAAATGAAAAAGATGGGGTATCGCTCGATCGATACCTGTGAGTTGACCTTTGAGGATTTTCGAGTTTCGGCAGACACCCTAATTGGTGAAGTTGAGGGTAAGGGATTCTTTAATACAGTAAATGGTCTTGAGCTGGGGCGTTTGAATGTGGCCGCACGGGGTGCCGGGGTTGCTCAAGGTGCACTGGACTTGGCAGTACGCTATGCACAGGAGCGTGAGACCTTTGGTAAACCTATCTGCGAGCATCAGGCTATCCAGTTGAAACTAGGCGAGATGGCTTGCCGTGTTGAGGCCTCCAAGTTACTGATCGAGCAGGCGGCCATAAAATATGATTCGGGTGAACGTTGTGACCTGGAAGCTGGAATGGCAAAATATTTTGCTACCGAAGCGGGGCAGTTCTGCGCAGAGGAAGGTATGCGAATCTTTGGTGGCTACAGCTTGTCTGTTGAGTATGATATCGAACGATATTATCGTGATTCCATGCTGCTTGTCATTGGTGAAGGAACCAATGAGATGCAGCGTATCATCATTGCCAAACAGCTGGTTGAAAGGAATAAAATATGAAGCTGGAAGGCATAAAAGTTGTTGATCTGTCCCAGTTCCTGCCTGGGCCTCATCTTTCGATGATGATGGCCGATCATGGTGCTGAGGTTATCGCTATAGAAGCGCCCGGTGGCGCGCCGGTACGCGAACTGGGTTTGCGTAAAAATGGGCATTCAGTATGGTTTCGTAATATCAGCAGGGGCAAGCAGAGCCTGTGCTTGAACTTAAAGGATCCCCAGGCAAAAGCTGCATTTTTGAAGTTATGTGAAACTGCCGACGTAGTGATTGAAGCCTACCGGCCTGGAGTTGTTGATCGGCTGGGAGTTGGTTATGAAGCTATCAAAGCTGTTAACCCCAGCATTGTTTATTGCTCTATCGCAGCTTATGGCCAAACCGGCCCGAAAAAATTCAAACCAGCCCATGACCTGAGTATTCAGGCTGATTCTGGTCTGCTGAGTGTAAATTTGGGAAATGATGATGAACCTGCTATGCCGAACATCCCCTCGGCAGACATGGCATCATCGCTGATGGCTCTGTCCGGGATTTTGATGGCGCTATTACGCCGGGAGAAAACAGGTGAGGGTGATTATCTCGATATGTCGATGCAGGACGCACTGGTTGCCTGGGCACCCAATGTGATGGGGCCGGTTTTTGCTGAGCAACGATCCCCCATACCTAAAAATGAACGCACCTGGGGTGGGGCTGCGATGTATCGTATTTACCGTACCAAGGACAACAAACACCTGACACTGGGTGGCAGTGAGCTTAAATTTACTCGTAATCTGCTATCTGCATTGGGACGAGAAGATCTGTTTGAGTATTGTAGTGGTCAGCCTGGCGTAATTCAGGATCCTGTACGGGCTTTTTTCAGGGAGGTTTTTGCGACTAAAACCCTCTCCGAGTGGGATGAGTGGTTTGTCGACAAGGACGTATGTTACGCACCGGTACGTGATCTGTATTCTGGTATTCATGAAGATCATCTTAAGGCGCGGGATATGCTGCTGATTGATGATCAAGGAAATGAACATCTGGGAGTGCCGATCAAGTTTTCACAGGAACCGGCACAGCCCTGCTTTGAACTGGCGTCCATTGGACAGCAAAACAAACAGATCCTGCAAGGTCTTGGGTATAGTGATACCGAAATTAAAACGATGCAGGACAGTGGAGCGTTGGGTTAGGAGGCAGTTAACCTTAACCCGGAGCGTTGAAGACTTTCCGGGTTGGGCTGCCTCAATATAATCATTGGGTCAACCCCTGGCTCTGCTGGGGGTTCTATAACTTGAGTAATAGGCAGCTGCAAGATAGACGGTTCACATCAATGCCTCAGCCCGGTCTGGCATAGGGCCAATATCCTAAATTCGGTCGCTGCCTAGTGAGCCTCCCTCTGCTGTCATGATCAAATTCTTCAATAGGTTTGAGTAAAGCAGTAATGAGTATAAAAAAGGATCTTGCGTCGCAACCGGATGATATTAATGGCTTTATTGAAAAGGTCCACCAAACTCCGGCTACTGTTTCTCCCCTCCAGGCACAGGGGCGGTTAATTTTTGCGCTGGACGCCACGGCCAGTCGTCAATCCACATGGAATATGGCCTGTGAGCTACAGGCGCAGATGTTCGAGGTGGTTGCCGATATCGGTGGATTGGCCGTTCAGTTGTGCTTTTATCGTGGTATTGGCGAGTGCAGGGCAAGCCGCTGGATGACTCAGGCTCGACAGTTGCAACAGAGCATGTCCAGGGTGCGCTGCATGGCAGGACATACGCAAATTGCCAGAGTTCTGAAGCATACCCGCATAGAACAGGCTAAACAGCCAGTTAATGCCTTGGCCTTTGTGGGTGACTCTATGGAGGAGAATCCGGATACTCTTTGCCAGTTAGCGGGGGATCTTGGAATTATGAATGTCCCCATATTTATCTTCCAGGAGGGTCATGATCTGCAGGCCCGTCAGACATTCACTGAAATGGCGCGTCTTAGCGGCGGCGCGTGCTGTGCTTTTGATCAAAATAGTGTAGAACAACTCAGAATGCTGTTGTCGGCGGTGGCAGTGTATGCTGCGGGAGGTTATCAGGCGTTGAGCAGTTACAGTGAGAAACACCCGGCACTGGCCAGGCTGTCCGGTCAGCTCAAGGGGCCACGGGGAAAAAGGTGATGGAAGGCGGTTTTTGGAGCCAATGCCGCTTAAGCCCTTTTTTATTGCAGCATGGGAGCAAGATGACTTTCGCAGCCATTCCCTATTATGACCGGCCCTTGAGAGCCTGGGTATTTTACCTACAAGGAAAATTGATTTGCGACTATTGATTATTTTGGCAGCGGTATTGCTCGCGTACCTGATACTCAGGATGCTGTATCGAAAAAACCCGCAGCTCTTCACCAAAAAAATTCGTTATATCGCAACAGTGACCGGTATTGTTGCGCTGATACTTCTGGCCGCGACGGGGCGGTTGCATTGGCTATTTGCACTGATTGCAAGTCTGATCCCACTGGCCAGCAGGCTCATGGGGCTGCTGCGTGTTATCCCTCTGATCCAGTCGATTAAATCGAGTTTAGGTAGTATGACCGGCCTCGGGACGTTTGGGCCAAGTTCCGGGAAAAAATCACAGGTGCAGAGCCGTTATATACGAATGAACCTTGATCATGATTCAGGTGAGGTTAAGGGGGAGGTGCTTGAGGGTGATTTTGCAGGCAATAAACTGGAAGAGATGGAGTTATCAGATCTGATGCACCTTCTGACTCAATATCAGCAACAGGATCGGGATTCATCGTTACTGTTGCAGACATTTCTGGATCGTAAGTATGGATCTGATTGGCGTCAGCAATTTTCCGGTGATTCACAAACGGGGCGTGAACAGCACAGCGCGAGTAGATCCGCAATGTCCAGAAGTGAAGCATTAGAGGTTTTGGGCCTGGATGATTCAGTCACTGATAAGGAGATTGTGCAGGCACACCGCCGTCTTATGCAGCGTTTTCACCCAGATCGAGGCGGTAGTAATTATCTCGCAGCAAAAATCAATGAAGCTAAAGAGCTTCTACTGAATCGCTAACAATTTATCGAAATGTAACCGAAACGACTTTCATGACCTATAATTTGAGCATGAATTGTGCGGGCAACAATAAGGGTGATAGTTAACCATGCGGGGGTTGTTTCGGGATAGTCTTATACCGTTGATCCTGACTGCAGGGCTTATAGTTCTTGCCTCTCAGTGGGGCTGGATTGCGGCCTATGTCAGCAAGGTTAGAGATTATGAGTATATCCAGCGCAGTGGCTACCTGCGTGTGCTAACACAGAATAATCCAACCACTTATTATTTTGATCGGGATGGCAATAAGGCCGGATTTGAGTACGACCTGATAACATCCTTCGCCGATAGCGTGGGGCTTGAAGTGCGGTTTATAATAAAGCGCAGTGTAGGCAGCGTGTTTCGAGGGCTAGCCAGGGGCGAGGGTGATATTGCTGCGTCAGGTCTTTCTATTACCGGTGAACGAGCGTCCCGTTTTCTGTTTGGCCCCGTCTACAACAGAGTGAGCCAACAACTGGTTTGTCGGCGTGGTGGTGCCAGGCCTAAAAACTTAGAGCAGTTACAGGGTCAAGACCTCTATGTTATGGCAGGTAGTAGTTATGAAGAGCGCCTTAAAAGCCTTCAAAATGAATATTCTGGTCTTGAGTGGACCCTGACTGAAGGGGTGAGCTCAGAAGATCTGCTCAAGAAAGTTTGGCAAAGAGAGATTGGCTGTACCATTGTGGACTCGAACATATTGGCCATTAATCAACGCTACTATCCTGAACTGAAAAACCGCTTTACTGTGGGGGAGATAGATTCTGTTGCCTGGGCAATGCCAAAGGGAGCCCAGGATCTACAGGCTGCAGTGAATGATTGGTATAGGAGCTTCATTGAGCAGGGTGGTATGGCAAGTCTGCAAGAACGTTATTACGGATATGTTGAAATTTTTGATTATGTTGATACTGTGGCATTCATCCGGCGGATTCACAGCCGTTACCCCCGTTATAGCCGCTACTTTAAAATAGCGGCAGATCAATATCATCTTTCAGAAACGCTGTTGGCATCACAGGCCTATCAGGAGTCTCATTGGAACCCGCGTGCTATCAGCCCCACCGGGGTCAGGGGGCTTATGATGTTAACACTTAAGACCGCGCGGTCTATGGGGATCGACAATCGCCTGGACGCAGAGCAAAGTGTATTAGGTGGCGCACAATATATGGCTAAATTACGCAAAACACTCAGCAAAACAATTATAGAGCCGGATTTAACCTGGTTTGCACTGGCTGCCTACAATATCGGGCTGGGGCATGTTCGTGATGCGCAAACTTTGGCGGGACAGATGAAGCTTAACCCCAATAAGTGGCATGATCTCAAGAAAGTCTTGCCGCTGTTAAGCAAACGCAGTCATTATAAGACGCTCCGCTACGGTTATGCTCGTGGCTCGGAGCCAGTACGTTATGTTCAGCAAATTCGCCAGTACGAGCACACGCTTATCCAGCAGCTAAAAACTATCTCCTCTGCAAAGAGGGGTAGTGATCAATTAGAGTTTTAAGAGGGCTTTGCACAGGAGCTCTTTTACTTTCGGCTAGCCACCAAAATAATCTTCATTCACTTATTGCTGTTAATTCTTTTATAATCAAGCAGATACAAGTTGAATATCTTCTAGAATATAGCGGTAATTTATTAGCTGCAGTGGAGTGATCTCCCCAATTATGATGGGCTTCACCCTGTTTTCATGGTAAAAAGGTGCTCAACAAAGATGAGAGCTGATCGATGGAAACGAATAAAAAACTGGTGGTTGCAATCTCTTCCAGAGCACTGTTTGATCTTAGTGAAAGTCATCAGGTGTATCAGAGCCAGGGGCTTAAAGCCTATGCGGAATATCAAATCACCCATGAGGATGAGCCGTTGGCACCGGGCGATGCCTACCAGCTGGTGGAAAAACTGCTGCATATTAATACCATGCTTTCCGATGAGCCTCGTGTCGAAGTAATACTGCTGTCTAGAAACAGTGCTGATACTGGCCTGCGCATTTTTAATTCTATCGAACATTATGGCCTTGATATTACTCGGGCTGCTTTTTGCGGGGGCGCAAGCCCATACCGTTATATGGCATCATTCGGCTGCCAACTCTTCTTGTCTCCTAATGCGGATGATGTGCGTGAAGCGCTCTGGAATGGTTGTGCAGCAGCAACTATATTGCCTGGTGGTCATGCTAAAAGTGGTGATAAGGATCAGTTGCGCATCGCCTTTGACGGTGATGCAGTGCTTTTTTCTGATGAGGCTGAAAAGATTTTTAAAAATGAGGGGCTGGAGGCCTTTACCGCAAGCGAAAAAGCAGCGGCATCCCAACCTTTAAGCGGCGGCCCTTTTAAACCCTTTCTAGCTGCATTGCACAGTATACAATCAGAGTTTCCAGATGATAGCGGCCCGTTACGTACAGCGTTGATTACAGCGCGGTCTGCCCCAGCTCACGAGCGAGTCATACGCACCTTAAGGGCCTGGGGCGTAAGAATTGACGAATCACTATTCCTTGGTGGTTTGGAAAAAGGAGCATTTTTAAGATCTTTCGAGGCAGATATCTTCTTTGATGATCAGGAGGGGCACTGCCTCTCTGCCAATGAGCATGTTCGAACCGGGCATGTCCCTCACGGTATCTCCAATCCGATTTAACGAAACTCCCGGCTGAAAATAATCCCTGAATAATTAAGCAGGTTTCGAAATCTGCGGCTATGCTTGAATACAAAGAGAGCAATATAGAAGCCGTTTACTGATGATTAACAATATACTTTATGCGACAGATCTCGGTCTGTATGCACCCTACCTTTTGCAGCATGTCATATTACTTGCGAGCAGGCATGGTGCTAAAGTTCACGCTGTTCATGCGATTGAACCATTGGGCGTATTTGCCGAGTCAATATTGGCGACTTACATGCCCCCGGAGCAGGTAAATTCACTACGCAACAAGGGGTATAAAGATGTAATGTCGACTATCAAAGAGCAGGTGAGTAGCTCATTTCAGGATGAATTGACAGAGTGTAGTTGTGATGTGGGTTTGATTGATGATGTACAGGTTCTTCGAGGAAAACCTGCTGATGTTATCCTTGAATCAGCAGCCCATTGTAAAGCTGATCTCATCGTCCTGGGCAGTAATTCGCAACCCACAGAACCCCCCAGCCTTGGCTCAGTAACCATGCATGTGCTAACCCGATCAGCGGTTCCTGTCTATATGGTACCTATGGCGAAGTTAAGAAACCCGCTGAACTTTGACCGCTATAAATAAAGAGGGTACAGGAGTTCCTGTTACTTTTTTTGAAGATATTTATCCCTGAGGGCTGTTGAAAGAATAGTCCCGGGCTAATATTTCTCGGGTGGTAATGCGTGGATTTTGGGTGTATTCTGGTTAGTCATAGTTTGCTTTATTCTTATACCCTAATCACATATGGGCAGGTCTCCAGGAGGTTGATGTGAAACTGCAGCAGCTAAAGTATATCTGGGAGGTCGCACACCACGACCTGAATGTCTCTGCCACCGCCCAAAGTCTTTATACATCCCAGCCAGGCATCAGCAAGCAGATCCGTTTGCTTGAAGATGAACTTGGAGTAGAGGTGTTTGCGCGTAGCGGTAAGCACCTGACTCGCATCACCCCGGCAGGCGAGGTTATCTTAAAACTGGCTGGGGAAATACTCGACAAGTCCAAGATTATCAAACAGGTGGCTCAGGAGTTCAGCGATGAAAAAACTGGCTGCCTGAAAGTCGCAACTACCCATACACAAGCTCGGTATGTTCTGCCTCAGGTCGTTAAAGAATTTATCACTATGTACCCCGATGTTTCCCTGCACATGAATCAGGGAACCCCGCTTCAGATCTCAAAAATGGCGATTAATGGAAGTGTCGATTTTGCCATTGCAACTGAATCACTAGAGCTCTTCTCGAATCTGATTATGATGCCCTGTTACCGATGGAATCGAAGCGTGATCGTCCCCAAAGGGCACCCGTTGACAAAGCTGGCGGAACTTACTCTGGAAGATCTGGCATCCCACCCACTGGTAACCTATATTTTTGGTTTCACAGGGCAATCCAAGTTGGATGAGGCATTTGATAGCAAACGCTTGACACCTCGGGTAGTTTTCACTGCCACCGATGCAGATGTTATTAAAACCTACGTTAAATTAGGGCTTGGGGTAGGGATCATTGCAACCATGGCCTATGACCCTGACGCCGACTCAGATCTGGTACTGCTTGACGCCAAGCATCTATTCCAACCGAGTACGACTATGATTGGTTTCCGTCATGGTACCTTTCTACGAGGTTATATGTATGAGTTTATCCGATCCTTTGCCCCGCACTTGACGCCAGAGCTAGTGGATGCCTGTGTGCGCAAGCAAAGCAAGCAGGAGCTCACTGAGCTTTTCCAGGATATTGAACTACCTGTTTATTAATTCCCGCAATAATCATTGAGCCTAAAAACCTCAGTTGATCGCTTTAAAGTACGAACAACCACATGAAATTCATAAGAAAAAAGCTTTGCTCTGAGGCCTTTGCACGAGAGATAATGTTGGTTCCAGGCAAGGCAAAAAAGCGCGCAAAGAGGGGGTTTACAGTTGTAAATGACCGTTTGAGATAAGGGAGTAACCATTCCTCGCAGTTGCGCATTGTCACACACCTGCACAGAAGCACACCACATCCCACTCAACTGAGTTGTTTTAGGTTGAATCATGCGCACTTAAGAGGTAGAGTGCGGCGCTGCTATTGGGTTATATTTACAGAGGATAATTTCGTGGAAATTGCATGTCTTGATCTGGAAGGCGTTTTAATACCGGAAATCTGGATAGGGTTGGCCGAAAGAACCGGCATTGAAGCATTGCGCGCCACGACGCGTGATATTCCTGATTATAACGTTCTGATGCAGCAGCGCCTGGCCTTGTTAAAAGAGCATGGTCTGGGGATTAAAGATATTCAGATAGTGATAGATGGCATGGCTCCTCTTGAGGGGGCGGTGGAGTTTACCAATTGGCTGCGAGAGAGATTCCAGCTAATCATCCTTTCCGATACTTTTTACGAATTTGCCCAACCTTTAATGCGCCAGCTAGGATTTCCAACACTTTTCTGCCATAGGCTGGGCATCGATAATGATGGCAATATAACAGATTATTTTCTGCGTCAGGAGGATCCAAAGCGTATTTCTGTGCAGGCGATACACAGTCTTAAGTACCGTGTGATTGCAGCGGGAGACTCCTACAATGACACCAGCATGTTAGCTGAAGCGGAGGCTGGCATCCTGTTTCGGGCACCCGATAACGTAATTGCCGAATTTCCGCAGTTTCCTGCAGTGAATAGCTATGAAGAGCTTAAGGTTGAGTTTTGTAAGGCCAGTGCACGAGATTTGGATATTTAGATATCCTCCCGCTATTGCCTGCACTGAGGTGAGTTTGGCATGCTTTATTCACGTTAACACATAAAGATCGTATTTCTAAATACGATGAAACAGCAATAAGTTAGCGAGAGTACCCAGCTAATTTTTCGGTTTGTCGAGTGTGGGTACTGACGCTTAAAAAGAGGCAGATCAGTCTCAAGATGCTTAAGATAAAATCCGCATTCCGGTTTTTCGACAGCGATATCCCACCCCTGCATTTTACTCGTAGCGCGGTTTCTTTGTGCTACAGCCTGGCCATCCTTCTCATTTTTTATGCGCCAATTGCCCTTGCACAGAACGCCCCCTATGCCGCAACAACTGAAAACGGTTATGGGGCGGTTGCGACAGTAAACCCCATTGCAACTAAGGCGGCGTTGAATGCCTATAAAAAAGGAGGTAATGCTGTGGATGCCGCTATCGCAGCGGCACTGACGCTGGGCGTGGTGGATACCCATAATTCCGGTATCGGGGGAGGGTGCTTTGTACTGATTCGTTGGGCAGATGGTCAAGTTGAAGCAGTTGATGGCAGGGAGATGGCCCCCGCAGCTGCTCATCGGGATATGTATCTGAGAAATGGGATAGTACAACTAAAACTTAGCAGGACCGGGCCACTGGCCTCTGGAATTCCCGGCTCCCTGGCAGCCTATGACTACCTGACAAAAAAGGGTGGCACGCTTCCCCTTTCTGATGCGCTGATTTGGGCTGCTGATATTGCAGAGCAGGGGTTTGAAATAGATAAGATGTTTGCTCAACGCCTTTCCTGGGTGGCAAAAGATCTGGCCGATTACCCTGCGGGCGCGCAGCTATTGCTGGACAGCAGTGGCCAGCCGGTTAAAAGCGGCCACCTGCTCATACAAAAGGATCTTGCCAAAACCTACCGAACCATTGGCAAGCAAGGTATTGGTCACTTTTACGGTGGTGAATTTGCCAAAACTGTTGCGCACTGGATGAAGGAGAACGGTGGTATTCTAAGCGTAGCGGACTTTAGCAACTACCAGCTTAAACACCGCAAACCTGTTCAGATCGATTATCGCGGTTATACTTTAATTGGTTTTCCCCCACCCAGCTCTGGTGGCGTGCATGTTTTTCAAATATTGAATATGCTGGAACAATTCGATCTGGAAAAAATGGATGCTGCCGACCGATACCACCTGATAGCAGAAGCGATGAAGCTTGCGTTTGCTGATAGAGCCTGGTGGTTAGGCGATCCTGATTACGCACAGGTTCCCCGGGGAATTTTAGATAAATCCTATGCTGCGATGCTGGCAAAGAAGATTGATATGGATAGCGCAGCAACGGTTGATCAGCATAGTACACCACCAGATAGCGATAGCCGGGTATTTGGTAAGCATACCACCCATATTGCCACCGCCGACAAGGCGGGCAACTGGGTGGCTATCACTACAACCTTGAACACCTCATTTGGCTCTAAGGTCATGGTGCCGGGAACGGGGGTATTTCTCAACAATCAGATGGACGATTTCTCAATACAGCCCGGTGTGCCCAATGCCTTTGGTTTGGTCGGCGTTGAAGCTAACAGTATTCAGCCAGGCAAACGGCCTCTATCGAGCATGAGCCCAACGATCGTCCTGGACAGGGGTAAACCGATCCTGACACTAGGTGCCGCAGGTGGGCCAACCATCATTAGCCAGGTTGCACAGACTCTGGTAAACATCCTTGATCTTGGCGCGGGTACTGAGCAGGCGCTATCAGCGCCACGCATACATCATCAATGGCGGCCCAGAAGTCTGTACATTGAGGAAAGCCTGGCGTCTCAAGTTAAGGACAGCCTTGTCAGCAGGGGGCATACCCTTAAAAGTAAGCGGCGTTTTGGTTCTACCCAGATTATCCGGCTTACTGAGGACGGTCGATTAGTCGCGGTGACTGAACCCCGGGTAATCACTCAAAATCGCTAGTCACCCACTAACAGGTGCTTGATTGAATCAGCACCTGGCTTCTGGGTCAAAATCTCTTCCAATGACAGCCCCTGTAGCTCATGAGGGAATACTAACCAGTTATCGGTCTCGTACAAGTAGTAATCAGGCTTAAGTTTGGTCTGGTTATTCTTAGGCTTGAAGTAGGGCGCTGCCAGTTTTACCTCTGGAGAATCTCCCTGGTACATGCGGTCCAGTTCAAAAACAGTCTGTTGCATACTCATGCCCGTATCAAACACATCATCGATAATCAGGATAGATTGATCAGCTTTAATTCTGCTGGTGATATACTCCAGGCCATGAACCGCTACCTTTTCTGAGTGTTTATTAATGCCGGTATAGTAGGAGGTTCGTATTGCAATATGGTCAGTCTTGACGCCGCAGTACTCCATCAGCTCCTGCACTGCGATGGCGATGGGCGTGCCGCCTCGCCAAACGCCCACGATACAGTCAGGGCGATATCCGCTTTCAATAATGCTGACGCCGAGCCTGAAGGCGTCATCCAATAGCTTCTCCGCACTAATATAGTCTTTTTTTAACACTGGACTGGTCTCTAATGTAGGTTGACAGAGCTCTGAAAATTATAACGAACAGCCAACCATTAAATTACTTAAATATCACTTTATTATGAGTAGAACCTAAAATTAATTGCACGACCAAGCCAGCGTAGAAGAACCTGGTCAATGGTCGATGAGGCGGTTAACGATAGCTTGTCATGCAGACTCTTTTTCTGCACATACTTTACAGAATAGACAGCAGCTGACTGACAGGCATTCATCAGGTAATCATCGCTGGTTAGAATCTCATCGGCCAACTTTCTTTCAATGGCGCGACGGCCAAACCAGATTTCACCCGTTGCAACCTGTTCAATATCCAGCTCCGGACGGTTTTCAGATACAAAGGTTTTAAAGAGATCGTGGGTATCTTCGAGCTCCTCAACAAATTTTTCTCGGCCCTTGTCCGTATTTTCTCCGAACATCGTCAGGGTGCGTTTATACTCTCCTGCTGTGAGCATCTCATAATCGATGTCGTTCTTTTTTAACAGTCGGTTAAAGTTGGGTAGCTGTGCAATCACGCCAATTGAGCCGAGAATGGCAAAGGGCGCAGTAATTAGTTTGTCTGCCACGCAAGCCATCATGTAACCGCCACTGGCAGCCACCTTGTCTACGCAAACAGTTAAGGGGATGTTTCTTTGCTTGATACGTTGCACCTGGGATGCAGCCAATCCGTAGGTATGTACCATGCCGCCACTGCTGTTAATCTTCAGAACCACTTCATCATTTTTATCGGCAACAGAGAGTATTGCTGTGATCTCTTCTCGCAACGAGGAAACGGCAGAGGCCTTAATATCACCCTCAAAGTCCAGTACATAAAGGCGTTTTTGGTGCGCCCCTTTTTTCTCGACTTTTAACCGTTCTTTTTGCTCCTGCTTACGCTTTTTTTTGTGCGCTTTTCTAGTCTCTTTAATCACCGCTTTATCAAGAATCATCTCTTCAAGGGATGCTGTCATCTCCTCTAGCTCATGATTCAGGTGGCTAATCTCAATATGCCCTGTTGCACTGGTTTTTTTTGATCGCATGCCGATCGATATAATACCGCCAACGACAATCAGTATAGCAACGACAGTGGTGACCGCTTTGGCCAGAAAGAGTCCATACTCGGCTAAAAATTCCAAAACTGCTCACTCCCTACATAATATCTGAGTTTATTAAACGCGCCCCATCATAATGCAGTTGCTATGAGAGTTGTAATGTTTTCGTAATACAGGCAGCGCCCAGTGAAAGGTGGGTGCATTACTCAGGATAAAGGGTTACAAAATAGCCTTCGCAAACGGAACTTAACCAGACAGCCTGCTCTGTGAAAAACCAATAACTGTCAGATTAAGATTAGCCCGGATAATTTATGAGTCATCCGGGCTAACCTGCTATCAGCTTAGGCTGTTTTTAATACCGAAAAATTAACGTCCTTTCCAGACCGGGTCGCGTTTTTCGGCAAAGGCTTTGGGGCCCTCGATAGCATCTTCACTCTGATAAGCCTTCTCGTGGATACGACTGGCTTCTTTCAAGGCATGGCCTGTTGTTAGATCCATGGCTGCCATGGCGCTAAGCTTGGCCGCCTCAACTGAGAGCGGAGCTGCACTGGCAATACGATTAGCCAGGGTACGAGCACGCGCCATCATCTTTTCAACGGTGGGTTCAAGATAGTTGATAAAACCAATGTCATAGAAACGTTGAATAGGCATGGGGTCACCGACTAATGTTAGCTCTTCAACCAACGATTGTGGCATCTGCCAAAATAGTGGCATGGCCCAGGGTGAACCGCGTCCTCGGTGCACTTCGGTGATCGCCAATGTCGCTGACTCAACAGCAACTCTGAGGTCACAGTTCAGTGATAACATCATCCCCCCCGCAGGAGCATGACCATTAATCGCAGCGATCAACGGTGTTTTGATATCGCGCATACCACTAAATGCTGGGTCGCCGATCTTGGTCAGAATGTCAACACCCTCTTTTTCACGAATTTCCGCTGCCTGCTTTAAATCCATACCCGCGCAAAAAGTACCGCAGTCACTGCCTGTAATAATGGCGACACGGACATCTGGATCCCGGTCTATCTCTTTAAAAAGAAAGTTGAGTCTGTCAAATGATTCAATCGCCAAAGCGTTGCGTCGATGTGGTCTATTTAGAGTAATTGTTGCCACATGGTTTTCAACCTCATATAAAATTATATCCTCATTCATAAATCCCTCCGTTAAACTCATTAACAATCCAAAAAAACTTGATAGGTCTAATCTGCATGGGAAACAGTGACTCGGCCCGCAACTTCACGAGCGATCACCATTTTCTGGATCTGGGCGGTTCCGTCGCCGATATGTATACCCAGTACATCACGCATCCGCTGATTATGTGGATATGAATCATCATAGCCACCGTGACCATGTGTTAATAGGCACTGGTGGATAATCTCATGGGCTATCTTGGGCGGCCACCACTTACACATGGCCGCTTCTTTGGTATGGGGTAACCCCTGATCTCGCAGCCAGAGCGTTTTGTAGCAAAGCGTGCGAGCAGCCTCCAGCATGGTTTCCGCTTCTGCCAATGGAAAGCTAACGCCCTGAAATTTAGCGATGGGTCTGCCAAATGCTTCGCGCTGAGCAATAAACTCCCAGGTTTCGTTAACTGACTGCTGGGCAGTGGATAAACATTGCAGGCCAAGCAGTACTCGGCTGTAATCAAAACCCTGCATCACCGTAACAAAACCCTCGTTCTCTTTCCCGAGCAGATGGTTTTCCGGGATCCTGACGTTATCCATAAAGATAGAGCCGCGCCCAATAATCTTATTGCCCATACAGTTAAAGTGATTTCTGGTGATGCCGGGTAGATCCATCGGTACCAGAAATGCACTGATACCCCGTGCTCCAGGGCCACCGGTGCGGGCAAAAATAATCGCAACATCAGACTGGTCAGCAATAGAGATTGATGTTTTCTCACCGTTCAGCACCCAGGAGTCACCATCTTTCTTCGCGCTCACCACAATGTTTGCTGCATCTGACCCATGCCCTGGTTCAGTTAAAGCAATAGAGATCAGGCTCTCGCCAGAGATAATCTTGGGGATCCACTCCATCGCTACCTCGTGCTGAGCTTGCTTGCACAAAATGCTACCATTCAAACCGGCCATGATCTGAATATAAGCGTAGTTGAAATCGCCTTTGGCCATCTCTTCTACAATCACGCCGCAGGTTACACAATCCTGGCCCAACCCACCAAACTCTTCGGGTAACTCAACTCCGATCAGGCCAAGATCGGCCATCTCCTTAACGACCTTTCGGTCAATGGTTGCAGTCTTTTCACGCTCTTGGTAAAAAGGCAGCAGTTTATCCCGAGAAAATCGTTGTGCTGTATCACGAATAGCGTTTTGTTCTTCTGTAAATGAAAAATCCATGGGTATTTTAACCTCTTATCGTTAGTATTTTACTGCTTATTGTCCTCATCAAAGTTGCTCACCTGCTCTGTTTTTTTGACGGTCTGTGATCAGGGGTGAACCACAACACTTTAACTAATATTGCCCCAGTATTCACCGAAAACCGGATAATTAATCATTAGGCAAACCTCTTGCAATACCGGGGTTATTTAATTCATGGGCATGATTTACGTTATATGATGATTAATAAAGTGCGTGAATACTCCACCGGTTAAAGCCGGATTGATCAGCCGTGCGGCTGATTGCTCCCTCTCCCAAAACTGGGAGAGGGCCAGGGTGAGGGTTCAAAATTCAACCTCGGTGTAGTTCACCCCTCATCCCAACCTTCTCCCCTCAAGGGGAGAAGGGGTAAAAATCAACTTGCTGCCTAAAGGCGCCAAGTTAATGAAACAAACTAACGGCCATTAATCTTAGGTTGTTTTGTAGCGGTATTAACGCATTTAAGAAGTGAAATTTTATTAAACATGGTTAAATACTGCCTGTATTCTAAAATCAAATGGAATGAATAAATGACCGATGCGGAAGAGCAACAATTCCTCAACGACCTGGAGAAAAAACTCTGGACCAGCGCCAACAAACTACTGCCATCCCTCGATGCCAGCCAATACAAGCACGTTATGCTGGGCTTAATCTTCCTCAAATACGTCTCCGATGCCTTTGACCTAAGAAGGCAAGAACTCAAAACCCAACTGCAAGACCCAGAACAAGACTACTACCTGGCCCCCGCCGACTACGGTGGTGAAGGTTCAGAAGAATACCAGGCAGAAATCAACGCCGAATTGGAAATACGCGACTACTACCTTGAAACAAACACCTTCTGGGTGCCCACCCAAGCCCGTTGGCTTTTCCTGCAAGACAACAACAAAACCGTTATCGGCGGTGCAGAACTACCCTTGTCTGATAGTGACGGAAAGCCAAAAACCCTTAAGATCAGCTCAGTCGGCCACTTAATCGACAACGCGCTGGACGCCATCGAAATCGACAACCCCAAACTCAAAGGCGTGCTCAACAAACGCTATACCCAATTACAAATCGACCAGGCCAAACTGGGCGAGTTAATCGACCTTGTCGCCACCGTACCCTTCACCCACGCTAGCCTAAACTCCAAAGACATCCTCGGCCATGTTTACGAATACATGCTCGGCCAATTTGCCCTGGCCGAAGGTAAAAAGGGCGGCCAATTCTACACGCCAAAATCCATCGTTAGCCTTATCGTACAAATGCTCGAACCCTTCAAAGGCCGCGTATACGACCCCGCCATGGGCTCCGGTGGATTCTTTGTGCAATCGGAAAACTTTATCACCGCTCACAAGGGCAAAATTGGTGACGTGTCCATCTATGGGCAAGAAGCCAACCATACAACATGGCAACTTGCCGCCATGAACATGGTCATACGCGGCATCGACTTTAACTTCGGCAAACAGCCCGCCAGCACCTACACCAACGACCAGCACCCCGACCTGCGCGCCGACTTCGTTATGGCCAACCCGCCCTTTAATATGAAGGAGTGGGATACCGGCGTTGATGAAAACGACCCACGCTGGCAATACGGCAAACCGCCCTCAGGCAACGCCAACTTCGCCTGGCTGCAACACATGCTCTACCACCTGGCACCCAATGGCAGCTTAGGCCTATTGTTAGCCAACGGCTCCATGAGCTCCAACACCAAAGGTGAAGGCGATATTCGCAAAGCACTGATCGAAAATGATTTAGTCGAATGCATGGTCGCCCTGCCTGGCCAACTGTTTACCAACACCCAAATACCCGCCTGCATCTGGATCCTTACTAAAAACAAAGGCGAACGCACCAGCGCCGCTGGCAGAAAACTACGCGACCGCAAAGGCGAACTGTTATTTATCGATGCCCGCAACCTGGGCTATATGAAAGACCGGGTACTGCGCGACTTCACCCAGGAAGACTTAAACCAGGTCACCGAAACCTTCCATAACTGGCAGGTCAACGGCGTTGACCGGGGACGGACCGCCGAAGGCGCTCTGTCCCCTTATCAAGACATCGCGGGTTTCTGCAAATCTGCCGAACTCGCCGAACTACAAAAACACGACTACGTACTCACCCCAGGCCGTTATGTCGGGGCTGCCGCCGAAGAAGACGATGGCGAACCCTTTGCCGATAAAATGGCGCGCCTAACCGCCACCTTAAAAACACAGTTTGAAGAATCGGATCGTTTAGAAGCCGAGATTAAAAAGAACTTGGCGGGGTTGGGTTTTGATGTTTGACTTTCCTCGTGCCATATTGGGTGAATTAATCATTCATCAAAAAGGATTTGCTTTTAAATCCAAGGATTATCAAGAAGCAGGTATACCTGTTGTAAGGGTTAGCAATTTTACAGATGACTCAATTGATACCAGTGATTTGAAATTTGTCAGTAAAGAGGTTGCCCAAGAAAATCAAAAAGTAGCGCTGAATACGAATGACGTAATTATTGCTACTGTTGGGTCTTGGCCTAAAAATCCTGCGTCAATTGTAGGAAAAAGTATTTGCGTTCCGTCAGAAATGAACGGTGCACTTATGAATCAAAATAGTGTCATTTTACGAGTGAAAGGTGCGTGTGAAGTTGATCAAAAATACTTATTTATTGCCTTAAAAACAAAACTATTTTCTGAATATTTGGTTTCTACAGCTCAGGGTAGCGCAAACCAAGCAAGTGTTACTTTAAGCGATATATTTTCCTATGAGGTCGAATGGCCTGAACCTGCCATAAGAAAATCAATTGTAAGCATGATTGATTCAGTGAATCAAAAAATTATACTCAACCGACAAACCAACCAAACCCTCGAACAGATCGCCCAGACTATCTTTAAAAGCTGGTTTGTCGATTTCGAACCCACCCGCGCTAAAATCGCAGCCAAACAAATAGGGCAAGCACGCCACGACAGCGAGCGCAGCACTGCCCTAAGGGGAGCCTTGCTTGCCGATGGCCGCTGGCCTGAAGCCGTGGCAGCCGCCATCGCCGAAGGAGACCCCGAACGTGCCGCCATGGCCGCCATCAGCGGCAAGTCCCTGGACGAAATCGACCAACTCAGCCCAGAGCAACAAGAACAACTCCGTACCACCGCCGCCTTATTCCCCGATGCACTGGTTGATTCTGAGTTGGGTGAAATCCCGGAGGGGTGGGCGCTTTCTCGTTTAGGTGATGTCACAACGGAACTCCGCAGAGGGATTTCTCCTAAATATACTGAAGCAAATGGCATCCAGGTAATCAATCAGAAATGCATTCGGAATCATTCAATTAATTTTGAATTAACGAGGTTGAATGATCCCCAAAAAAGAAAAGTAGTAGGGCGTAAAGTTGAACTCGGCGATGTTTTAGTAAATTCAACAGGTGTTGGTACATTAGGGCGCTTAGCACCAGTACGGTTTTTACCTGAACCAACAGTGTTTGATAGTCATGTAACGGTTGTGCGAGCAGATAAAAGTAAGATTAGCAAATCCTTTCTATGCGGGTTAATGCTTGAAAAAGAAACCTTCATCGAAACAAGCGGCGCAGGAAGCACAGGGCAAACAGAGCTAAGAAAGCAGGTGCTTGAAGATATAAAGTTTGCAATGCCGCCAATTGACTTAGGAATAATATTCGAAGGTATTGTTGAGCCAATGAATAAGAAAATTGCTACTTTGGAAGTGCAGCAGAAATCTTTATCGGAAACTAGAAATACGCTTCTACCAAAACTTCTTTCCGGTGAACTTACAACAAGTTCAGACCAAACGGATTTGGACCACACAGCATGACACAAACCAAGGAAGAGAAATCCATGCCTGAAAACCAAATACAGATTTTTCAAAGCGGTGATGGCTCGGTGCAGTTAGACGTTTCTCTTGATAAGGAGACCGTTTGGTTGTCACAAGCGCAGATGTGCGAGCTGTTCGAGC
>CAYYRK010000019.1:0-24228 GCA_964473915.1 uncultured Pseudomonadales bacterium | reverse complement strand
ACAACTTTTATGAAAAGCCCTGCGGTAGAGCACATCAAACCTGCGAAGTGACTATCTTGCCAGCTAACCCAGTTTGAAGAGTTTTTATACGCAGCATTATCTAACAGTTGTTAGACAAAAGCGATACTCACCCCCTATTTTCATACTGACGGCCTCAACCCAAAGCTGAGAAAAGTGCTCCTTATAGGATTTTAGGTTCAGTGTATCGCTTTGAATTTGGTAAGATCTGTAAACTCGGTTCAGACCTGTTGTTTGGGTGTTTATTTATTATTACCCTGGCAACAAAATAGAGATACGAAATGTGTATTGAATCTCCCTTGGCTTTTGATTAAAGGAAGATCATAGGTTCGAAAAATATTTGAAAACGACGATAGAGTGATCAGGAGCAGATATAGATGACAGCATTAGTGTTGGATGGTAAAGCGTTGGCTCTGGCCAGCGATGCACAATTTAGTGAACGTGTCGCTAAACTAAAGGAAAAAAGTGCTGGGGTGACGCCAATTCTGGCAACCATTTTAGTGGGGGCGGACCCTGCGTCGGCGACCTATGTCAAGATGAAAGGCAATGCCTGTCGGCGGGTGGGGATGGACTCTTTGAAAGTTGAACTGTCAGAAAAAACTACCACACAGGAGTTGCTAGCGGCTATCGAAGAGTTGAACCACAATCCCAACGTACATGGCATTTTGTTGCAGCATCCAGTGCCTGCCCAGATTGATGAGCGCGCCTGCTTTGACGCGATAGATCTGAAAAAGGATGTGGATGGTGTTACCTGTCTTGGCTTTGGGCGTATGGCTATGCAGGAAGCAGCCTATGGCTCAGCAACTCCAGCGGGTATTATGCGGTTGCTGGCACACTATAAAATCCCTTTATCGGGTAAAAATGCTGTGGTGGTTGGACGCAGTCCCATTCTGGGCAAACCTATGGCGATGATGCTGCTCAATGAAAATGCGACAGTTACCATCTGCCACTCGCGTACTGAAAATCTGGCAGAAATAGTTGGCCGGGCAGATATTGTAGTGGGTGCGGTCGGCAAACCGGAGTTTATTAAGGCAAGCTGGATTAAGCATGATGCAGTTGTCGTGGATGCGGGCTATCACCCGGGCGGCGTGGGTGATGTTGAGCTGGAGCCCCTCAAGGAGCGGGCCAGCGCGTATACTCCAGTTCCCGGAGGGGTAGGCCCCATGACCATTAACACCCTGATCCTGCAAACGCTGGAAGCTGGTGAGAAAGCCTATAGTTAACGCTTGTGTGGTTGCTAAAATCAGCCTGTTAAAGGAGCGGCTACCGCTGGTAGCCCCCCTGCCAACGTTTTAGTTGGGAACATTAAAACTGAGCCCCTGAGCCAAAGGCAGGTCGTTACCCCAGTTAATGGTATTGGTTTGTCTTCTCATATAGCTCTGCCAGGTGTCTGAGCCGGCTTCACGACCACCCCCGGTGGCTTTTTCTCCACCAAAGGCCCCGCCAATTTCGGCACCTGATGTACCAATATTGATATTGGCAATACCACAATCACTGCCCTGCGCACTGAGGAACAGTTCTGCATTGACAAGATTGTTGGTGAAGAGCGCAGAGGAGAGCCCTTGAGGGACACTGTTTTGCATCTCTATCGCCTGGGTTAAATGATCAAACCGCATGAGATGCAGCAGTGGGCCAAAAGTTTCTGTTTGCACCAGGGGCCAGTGGTTTTCAGAGATCGCAATGCTGGGAGATACAAAGTATCCAGGTCCTTCTAGTGCACCACCTTCGACTGCGAAACTCCCTCCGGCCGTCTTCACTGAGGCGATGGCCGCCAGATAGGTTTTTCGGGCCCAGGCATCAATCAACGGCCCCATCAGTACTTGATGGTCGAGTGGATTACCAATGCTGATTTGGCGATAGGTTTTTTGCAGCCTTCCCAGTACCTCATCATAAAGGGAAGTATGCAAAAACAGCCTGCGGGTAGTTGTGCAGCGTTGCCCTGTTGTGCCAATGGCACCAAAAACAACTGCGGGTATCGCCAGGTCAAGATTAGCTGTTTGATCAATAATTAGAGCGTTATTACCACTTAGTTCCAGTATTGATCTTCCCATCCGAGCGGCAACGGTAGCGCCAACACGTTGCCCCACATGGCTTGATCCGGTAAAGGATACCAGTGCCACCCGGCCATCACAGGTTAACTGTTCTGCAACAGCAGACCCCTTTTCGATCAGCAACGAAAATATACCGTGATAGCCCGTCTCCTGCATCGCCTGGTGACAAAGTTTTTGGACTGCGATGGCGCAAAGTGGTGTTTTAGGGGAGGGGCGCCAGATGACACAGTTGCCGGTGATAGCTGCTATAAAGGCATTCCATGCCCATACAGCAACAGGGAAATTAAAAGCAGTAATGATAGCCACTACACCCAGGGGGAGCCACTGTTCATACATCCTGTGGTTGATCCGTTCAGAGTGCATGGTTTTACCGTAGAGCATTCGTGACTGACCGACTGCAAAATCTGCCATGTCGATCATCTCCTGAACTTCGCCATCGCTCTCCTGCTTGGTTTTTCCTGCCTCCAGGGAGATTAGGCTGCCCAGGGCGTCTTTATTTTTTCTCAGTAGTTCTCCGATTCTACGTACAATATTACCGCGAGCTGGAGCGGGGACAGAGCGCCAGGATTCAGCACTGAGCCTGGCATTTTCGATAACCTGTTTACAGCATTCAAGGTTGGCACAGGTGACTGATGCAAGGTTCTCCTCAGTAGCAGGATTTACAGAGATGATGGATATTGCAGAGGGATCAGAGCTCCAGCTTTCACAGGGATCATACACCCCTGGGTTATGCTTATTGATCTGGAGTTTCTCAAGAATGCTGTTTTGATGATAGTGCGCGTACATCGTAAGAACCTCGATAGTGCCTGAGCGGTAATTGGTGGCCAAACTAACCGAGCCACTGCGGCTGTGGTGTCATACTTGGATGAGGTGAGGGCGGCTTTAGTTCAAACGGGTGAGTTGATTTTATATGGTAGAATCGAGGGTGCTTATCTGTAGGGACTATTTCAATTTCAATCATTCTGCTGTATCAATGCAACGCGGCTGTCTATGTCAATATAACTTGATAGTGATCAAGTTATTTGTGGGGGCGAGCTGCGGTAGTGGTCTACTCTTTAAAATATATTTTTCATAAACGGTGAGGTTCATGGGTAACGCTGAAAAACAGACGATTCTGATTGTTGATGATGAACCAGTGAATCTGTCTGTTTTAAATGGGATTCTGACCAAAGGTTACAAGGTTCGTGCTGCCAACTCTGGTGAACGGGCGCTACAGGTGGCTGTGACAGATCCCCGCCCTGACCTGATTCTGCTCGATATCATGATGCCTGAGATGGATGGCTACACCGTTCTGGCAAAACTGAAAAGGGACCCGCTGACACGGGACATCCCTGTTATCTTCTTTACAGCGATGGAGTCTGATGAAAATGAGGAAGATGGTTTTGTTCTGGGTGCTGTAGATTACATCACCAAGCCTATCAGACCAGGGATTCTACTGGCCCGTGTTAAAACCCAGTTAATGCTCAAGCAGGCTCGTGATTTTCTCCACAATAAAAATGCCTACCTTGAAGCTGAAATCACTCGTCGTATGGAAGAAAATCAGGTTATCCAGAATGTGAGCATACGTGCATTGGCGCATCTGGCAGAAATACGCGATACAGATACCGGCGATCACATTCTTCGTACTCAGGCGTATGTTCATCTTTTGACAGGACTCCTGCAAGATCATCCGCGCTTCAGTGATACCATTACCGTTCATTTTATTGAGCTGATGGCCAAGTCGGCACCACTTCACGACTTGGGTAAGGTGGGTATCCCTGATCATATCCTGCTTAAACCGGGAAAACTGACCGATGATGAGTGGGTTGTGATGAAAACCCACACAGTACTAGGTGCTCGAGCCATTGAACAGGCCGAAAAAGATGTTGGGCAGCCCATAGAATTCCTCGGTTTAGCCAAAGAGATCGCCCATTGGCATCATGAACGATGGGATGGTAGCGGCTACCCTGATGGTTTGGCCGGTGACGATATTCCTTTGTCAGCCCGGCTCATGGCTGTAGCCGATGTCTTTGATGCCCTTATTATGCCGCGGGTATACAAAGAACCGATACCATTCGAAAAAACTCGGGAGATTATCGCTGCTGAAAGAAACCATCAGTTCGATCCGGATATCATCGATATCTTCCTGGAACACTTTGATGAGTTTAAGGTGATCGCTCGACAGCACCTGCCTGCAAGCGGCGCATGAAGGGTCAAAATTGACAGAACCTGCACGAGCCCAGAATTATGAATGATCTGCAAAAAAGACCACGCTCTTCAATTGTACAGCAGGCTATCTTCTATAGCGTAGCCTTGACGTTACTTTTTGTTATTTCGTTCACCTGGAATAACTTGAACCTTAATCAGCAGGCTATATACGTTGCTACGGAAGAGGCTCGATCTAACTGGAATAAAGATCAGGCCCTTCGCAGCTGGGCAGCCGATCATGGTGGGGTCTATGTAAAACAGGACGAGCGAACGCAGCCTAACCCCTTTCTTGCGCACCTACCCTATCGAGATGTGGTCACCACCGAGGGTATCAAACTTACATTGATGAACCCTGCCTATATGATGAACCAGATGGCCAAAGAGTTTGAATCCATCTATGGCATCAAGGGTAAGATCACAGGCCGGATACTGCTTAACCCGGCAAATAAAGCAGATGCATGGGAGTTCAATGCATTAAAACAGTTTGACAAGGGTGTCAAGGAGGTCTCTGAAAAGGAAAATATTGAGGGGCAGCCCTACCTCCGTTTGATGCGCCCTATGCTCATGGAGGAGGGTTGTGTTGAGTGTCATGGCCACCTTGGCTTTAAAGTCGGTGATGTTCGCGGAGGGGTTAGTGTTGCTGTTCCGCTTGCGCCCTACCTTCAGGCAACCCTGAGAAGCAAGATATCTATATTGGTTGCTCACCTCGTTTTATGGTTGATCGGGATGGTGTCCATCGCAGTTATCTCCCTGCGAGGCCTGGAAAAGGAAACTGAGAAAAAACAGGTGGCGATGCTGCTTCGCCAAAAACAGGAAAGTCTGACCAAGGCGCAACAACTTGCTCACATGGGAAGCTGGGAGCTGGATATGCTCACTCACCAGTTTAGCTGCTCGGAGGAGGTGTATCGGATATTCGAACTCGACCCTGATGCCCAAGGGGCAGGGTCCCTCTATAAACGCTTGATGAAAACCGTTCATCCCGATGACCGAAAACGAGTTGAGGATAACTATAACAAAACTATCTGTAACCCAGCGCCCTATGAGTTTGAGCACAGGATATTGATGCCGGACGGTCGTGTTAAATATGTGAATGAATGCGGTCAAACCAGCTTTGATTCAAAGGGTAGGCGACTGGGTATTCTGGGTACTGTGCAGGATATCACCGAGCGCAAACAGGCACAGAGGAATGAGCTGCGTTTCAACCGGTTGATGGAGCGTTCGTTGAATGAGATCTATGTGTTCGATCGAGAGACACTTCTCTTTACAGATGTGAACCTGGGCGCGCAAGCCAATCTTGGCTACTCCATAGGGGAGCTGCAACAGATGACTCCCTTGGATATTAAGCCTGGATTTACAACCGAACATTTTATGAAACTGATCGAGCCACTTAAGTCTGGTTCGAATAACAAAATCAAGTTTGAGGCCACTCATTGTCGGAAGGACGGAACCACTTATCCTGTTGAGATCCACCTCCAGCTCATGGAGGAGGAGCCACCGGTCTATGTGGCGATCGTGCTTGATATCACCGAGCGTAGGCAGGCGGAGAGTGAGCTGCTCAAGTTGACTCAGGCTGTGGAACAGAGCCCAGAGAGCATCGTCATCACTAATCTTGATGCCGAGATCGAGTATGTTAATGCGGCATTTTCTCGCGTAACGGGTTTCCGCCGAGAGGAGGTGATTGGGCAAAACCCACGTGTTCTGAATTCCGGTAACACCCCGCCAGAGACCTATATTGCCCTGTGGGATGCTCTGTCACAGGGCCAAGCCTGGAAAGGTGAGCTTTTTAATAAGCGCAAAGATGGCTCTGAATATATTGAAGTGGCGCATATCGCCCCGATCCGGCAACCTGATGGCACCATCAGCCACTATCTGGCGGTGAAGCAGGATATTACTGAAACAAAACACCTGGAGGGTGAGCTGGAGCGGCATCGTGATCATCTGGAAGAGCTTGTTGACCAGCGTACAGAGCAGTTGCTAGAGGCGCAGGAACGGGCGGAGGTTGCCAATCAGACCAAGAGCACCTTCCTGGCCAATATGAGTCACGAGATTCGTACTCCTATCAATGCGATTGTGGGTTTTACCCATATGATGAAGCGTGCTGCGCCCCGGCCTGAACAGTTAGATCAACTTGAAAAGATCGATAGTGCCACTGAGCATCTGCTGACTATCATCAATGATATTCTGGATATTTCAAAGGTTGAAGCGGGCAAGCTGATTTTGGAGCAAACCGATTTTCATCTGGATACAATTTTTGATTACGTCCAGTCTATGTTGCACGGACAGGCAAAAGCCAAAGGATTAACCTTTGTGGTGGAAAAAAATGCAGTGCCAGACTGGCTCTGTGGAGACCCTACTCGTCTGCGTCAAGCCCTACTTAACTATACGAGTAATGCGATCAAATTTACCGAGCAGGGAACCATTTCACTACGTTCGGAAAAGCTGGAAGAGCAAGATGACAAAATTCTTGTGCGCTTTGAAGTGCAGGATACGGGCATCGGTATCGAGCCTGATAAATTGTCAAATATGTTCAAGGTCTTTGAACAGGCTGATAGCTCCATTACCCGTAAATATGGAGGCACCGGCCTGGGGTTGGCTATCACCCGTAACCTGGCACGACTAATGGGTGGAGAGGTTGGTGTTGAAAGTAAACCGGGGCAGGGCAGTACCTTTTGGTTCACCGCTTTGCTTCAGCGAGGAGATGGGATCGAACAGGCTTTACCCTCTGAAGAGGTAGGTGATGCTGAGTTGATGCTGCGGACCCACTATGGCAATTCGCGCATACTATTGGCCGAAGATAACCCGATCAATCGCGAAGTGGCCTGTGCGCTACTGAATGGCGCAGGATTGATTGTTGATACTGCAGAAAATGGGCGCGATGCTGTAGAAAAAGTTCGTTCCAATACTTATGATCTGGTGCTGATGGACATCCAGATGCCAGAGATGGACGGCCTGGAAGCGGCACAGGTCATTCACTCCATAGATGGTAAGGCGGCGCTTCGAATTCTGGCGATGACGGCCAATGTCTTTGAAACGGATCGTCAGGCCTGCCAGGACGCCGGCATGATTGACTTTGTTGCCAAGCCGGTTAATCCTGATAAGCTCTATTCAACACTTATTAAATGGCTGCCAAAGCGTGAGAGTCTGATGACAGCAGGGTCCTTTGTCGCGGTTGACAATGGCGCTCTGGTAGCGCAAATGAAGACCATAGAAGGCTTGAATGTAGAGGCCGGACTCTCCGCATTGCGCGGTGATACAGCCAGTTATCTGCGTCTTCTGCATCAGCTCGATACTGCTCATGGTGAAGATATGCGCAAATTGGGCGAGCACCTTGAAAATGGAGCGGTTGATGAGGCGCGACGTCTGGTTCATACCCTTAAAGGTGCAGCGGGTACTCTGGGTTTTACGCAGCTGCAGTCCACAGCTAGAGCGCTGGAGGAGTACCTGTTCACCCAGGAGGGCAGGGGAAGTGGTGAGGCGATTCGCCATCTTATCGACGCAGTGAATGCTGCCCAGAGCTATCTTCACAGGATGTTGGCTTACATCGGCCCTCAGAAGGCCTCTGCGCAATTAGTGGCAGCAGACCCGAAAAAAGCAAAGGAGGTGCTTGGTCAGCTGCAGATACTGCTGGCGAAAGATGATGCCAGCGTCAGTGACCTATTCTTGAAGTTCGAGCCTCTGTTGCTGCAGACTTATGATTCCAGGCTAGAAAAGCTTGGACGACAGATAGAGGCGTTTGATTACCCGGCTGCCCTGGCAACGGTTGAGTCCATATTGACCTCACTTGTTGAGGCAGATGCGGACGGAATTTAATGATCTCGTTATGTCGTTGTCATAACCCCGATGTTTCATAATCTTTGTGTGATTTATGGAGTGTCCGGGATAGGTTTACGCTTGAGTTCATGGCCGGTTTCATCAACCCTGAGGTACCAGAGCTCTTTGACCCAGTCTCCCAGGACAATGCGGGTGGCGGGCAGGCCTTTTAGGGTTATGCTATGGATTGCCGGGCGGTGAGTATGGCCATGAATCAGCATCTGTACCTGATTGGCAAGCATTCTACTTTCCACTTCAGGTTGATGGATATCCATGATCTCATGCTCTTTGCTTCCGGTTTTCTCCTGGCTCATTGACCTTAATTGTTGGGCGATATCCAACCGTTCCGGAAGCGATTTTTCCAGCAACTGCTGTTGCCATTGTTGGTTGCGCACCATGAGCCTGAATTTCTGGTAATCCACATCTTGAGTGCAGAGCAGATCGCCGTGCATCAGTAGCACCCTGGCGCCGTAAAGATCGATTACAGCAGGATCACTGAGTAGTTGGCAGCCGGTTTGTCGCGCAAAATCCTGCCCAATCAGGAAGTCGCGGTTACCGGGCATAAGAAACACCTCTGTGCCAGCTTGTGAAGCTGTGTGCAGCAGCTGCTTGATGCTGTCAATAAAGGCGTTTTCGTAATCATCTCCGATCCAGGCATCAAACAGATCACCTAAAATATAGAGGGTATCTATTTGTGAGCCCTGCTCGGCCATGAACGAGGCCAGGGCATGGCTGAGTTCTGGCCGGTTTGGTTGCAGATGAAGATCGGATATAAAATAGGTTGCCATCGGTTAGGGAGTATCATCTTCCCATTCGACTGACTCGATAATTACGTCATCTGTTGGAACATCCTGGTGCCCCATTCTGGAGGTGGTTTCCAGGGCTTTTATTTTATCGACCACATCCATGCCTTCAACTACTTCAGCAAATACCGCATATCCCCAGCCTTCAGATGATTCAGCGCTGTGGTTCAGAAAAGTATTGTCTTCGACATTGATAAAAAACTGTGATGTAGCTGAGTGAGGTTCCATTGTGCGGGCCATTGCAACGGTGCCACGAAGGTTACTCAGACCATTATTAGCCTCGTTTTTGATCGGGTTGCGGGTTGCTTTCTGGCCCATCCCGATTTCGAAACCACCACCTTGAAGCATAAAATTTTTAATGACTCGGTGAAAAATTGTTCCGTTATAAAAGCCCTCTTCAACATACTGCTTGAAATTGGCCACGCTGGCCGGTGCTTTGTCTTCTTCAAGTTTAATCTTAATATTACCGTAATTGGTCTGTAAAATTACCATGAACAACTCCTTTACTTTCTGCCGGCGTGGCAGCCGATTAAATTTCCGGTTTTTATCCCGCTTTTTACTAGCAGCAGCCTAACAGGTGGTTATAATAGCCGCCTGAAACCCCATATTCATATCAGAGCCAAAAAGGTTATTTCTCCCCCAAGGCCTGACGGTCACTAAACAGGGACTTTATCGTTTTTACCTATGATGAACAATACCGAATTGAACAACCGAAGTGATTTTATTCGTAATATTATTAAAGAGGATCTGCGCCAAAACAAGAATAATGGCCAGGTTATAACCCGTTTCCCTCCCGAACCCAATGGTTATTTACACATAGGGCATGCTAAATCAATCTGTCTTAATTTTGGTATCGCCCTGGAATATCAGAACGGGAGATGCAACCTGCGTTTTGATGATACTAACCCAGAAAAAGAAAGCCTGGAATATGTGCAGGCCATCAAGGAAGATATAACGTGGCTCGGATTTGAGTGGGACGGTGAAGTAAAGTATGCATCCGGTTATTTTGAGCAGCTGCACGCTTGTGCGATAGAGCTGATTGAAGCCGGTAAGGCTTATGTGTGTGACCTGACACCGGAACAAACCCGCGAATACCGTGGGACCCTGACACAACCGGGGCGCAACAGTCCGACCAGAGACCGGAGCATAGAAAAAAATCTTGAGCTGTTCCGCAGGATGCGTGAGGGGGAGTTTGCTGATGGTTCCATGGTGTTGCGGGCAAAAATTGATATGGCTTCTCCCAATCTTAATTTGCGAGATCCTGTCATCTATCGAATAAGGCGAGCTGATCACCATCAAACGGGGGATAAGTGGTGCATCTACCCCATGTATGATTTTACCCACTGCCTGTCTGATGCCCTTGAAGGGATCACGCATTCACTCTGCACCCTGGAGTTTGAAGATCATCGCCCCCTCTATGACTGGGTGCTCGATAATGTCAGTATCGATTGCCACCCCCAGCAGATTGAGTTTGCTCGCCTTAATCTGGGCTATACGGTGACCAGCAAGCGTAAGCTCAAGCGTTTGGTCGATGAGGACATTGTCCAGGGCTGGGATGATCCCAGAATGCCGACCATATCCGGGCTTAGGCGCAGGGGCTATACGCCGACATCCATTCGCAACTTCTGTGAAAAAATAGGCGTTACCCGAAGTGAAGGGGTTGTTGATATTGCAATGCTGGTTCACAGTATTCGGGAGGATCTTGAGGTGAATGCGCCTCGGGCCATGTGTGTGCTTAGGCCGTTAAAGATAGAGATCAGTAACTATCCAAAAGGAGAAACTGAACAGCTGGATGCGCCAGCGCACCCTGATAATGAGGCGATGGGGCGGCGCAGCTTACCCTTTAGTCGAGAGCTCTATATTGAGCAGGATGATTTCATGGAAGATGCACCCAAGAAGTTTTTTCGGTTGGCTCCAGGAAAGGAGGTGCGTCTGCGCAATGCCTATGTGATCCGTTGTGATGAGGTGGTAAAAGACGCCCAGGGTCGGATTGAAAAGCTCCTGTGCAGTTACGATGAAAAAACGCTGGGTGTTAATCCCCAGGGGCGTAAAGTGAAGGGTGTCATTCACTGGGTTTCAGCAGCTCATGCCGTTGATTGTAAGGTGCGCCTTTACGAAAATCTTTTTAATTCCCAATGCCCGGATAGTGAAGAATTTAATGAGCATCTAAATCCAGGTTCCCTGGAGATTCTTGAGCATTGCAAGGCTGAGCCGAGCCTGGCCGAAATAGCTCCTGAACAGCGTTTTCAGTTCGAACGGCTGGGTTATTTTTGTGCAGATCGCTACGATTCGACCAAGCAGCGGCCAATTTTTAATCGCACGGTTGCCCTGCGTGATACCTGGGCAAAAATTCAGCAAAAAAAATCATAGGCCAAAGTGCCTTTCCATTAGATCCTTGAGTAGGGAACCCAGTGTTAAAAATTTATAATTCGCTCAGTGGGCAGAAAGAGGAGTTTAAGCCGCTCCAGCCGGGGCATGTGGGTATTTATGTCTGTGGTATGACAGTCTATGATCTCTGCCATCTTGGCCACGCTCGGGTTATGGTGGCCTTTGATGTCATTACCCGTTACCTGCGTCACGTAGGCTACCGAGTAACCTATGTGCGCAATATCACCGATGTTGATGACAAGATATTCAACCGCGCCAGAGAAAATGGTGAAGCTTTCGAGCAACTAACGACCCGTTTTATCGATGCAATGCATGAGGATGAGCGCGCCCTGGGTGTTTTACCGCCGGATATTGAGCCTCGCGCGACGGCTCATATGGGCCAGATCATTGAGATGATCAGTCAGCTGGTTGATACGGGGCACGCATATCTGGCCAGTAACGGTGATATTTATTATCGTATTCAGAGTTTTTCCGATTATGGAAAACTCAATAAACGAAAGTTAGATGAGATGCGTGCTGGTGCCAGGGTAGCAGTGGATAAAGCCAAGGAGAATCCGCTGGATTTTGCTTTATGGAAGGCAGCAAAGCCTGGTGAAGCCTTCTGGTCATCGCCCTGGGGTGATGGTCGCCCGGGTTGGCATATTGAGTGTTCTGCGATGAGTACTCACTGTCTGGGGGCGACTTTGGATATTCATGGTGGGGGGCCTGACCTTAAATTTCCTCACCATGAAAATGAAATTGCTCAGTCTGAGGCTGCGACAGGTGAACCCTTTGTCAGAACCTGGATGCATGCAGGGGCAGTGAGGATTGATAATACTAAGATGTCAAAGTCCCTTGGTAATTTCTTTACTATCAGGGAGTTGCTTGATAAACATAATCCAGAGGTGATCCGCTATTTTCTGCTGTCAAGCCACTATCGTAGCGCGATCAACTATTCAGAGGAAAGCCTGCATCAGGCCCGGCACTCTATGGACCGGCTCTATACCGCACTGCGCAATAGTTGCGGGGAAAGTTCTAGCGGCAGCGAAGGTGATCAGGCAGTAATAAAACAGTTTAGAGCGCGTTTTGAAGCGGCGATGAGTGATGACTTTAATACGCCTGAGGCACTCGCCGTGCTGTTTGAGCTGATCAAAGAGTCCAATCGTCATGGAGAGCAGGGTGTCATCTATGCGGATCTGGCGCGCGAACTTGGCCTGGTTTTAGGTATTTTGCAGCAGGATCCGGAACTCTTTCTGCAGGGGCGGGCAGATGAGGGCTTTAGCGCACAAGAGATAGAAAAATTGATCCAGGAGCGGCTTGAGGCCCGAGCGAATAAAGACTGGAAGAGAGCAGATGAAATACGGGATTTATTGGCGCAGCAGGGTGTTGTTCTAGATGATAGCCGTAGTGGAACAACCTGGCGACATAAGAGAGTGAGCCAGTAGTCTGTATCTCTGCTTGATTTTCTCAGGCATTTATGTGGTAAAACGGCTCAATTAAAAAGGTGTCGGTGGTTGACGCCAAAGGGTTTGCTGAGTAATATGCCGTCCTCTTAAACGAGATGGTATTCATAGATACCAGCATCGGGGTATAGCGCAGTCTGGTAGCGCGCCTGCTTTGGGAGCAGGATGTCGGGAGTTCGAATCTCTCTACCCCGACCAAATTTTAGCGAGTTGTTTGGCAGATTTAGTGAACGGACCAGTAAATGCGCCCGTAGCTCAATCGGATAGAGCATCGGCCTTCTAAGCCGAGGGTTGCAGGTTCGATTCCTGCCGGGCGCGCCATCTGCCGGTGTACGCGGGCAGTCACAGCGCGTATATAATTAGAATAATGGTGAGTGTAGCTCAGTTGGTAGAGCCCCGGATTGTGATTCCGGTGGTCGTGGGTTCAAGCCCCATCACTCACCCCATTTTCAAATGGGCGATAACCCGTCCACAAATGCAGTTAATTAGATACTGCTAGCCCGTTGCGCGGATGTGGTGAAATTGGTATACACGCTAGATTTAGGTTCTAGTGCCGAGAGGCGTGAGAGTTCGAGTCTCTCCATCCGCACCATTTCCCATACCCTAATTGTACTCTGATCTGAATGGAGAGGAAGAAATGCAAGTTTCTGTTGAAGCCGTAAATAATATTGAACGCAGAATTACAGTAGGTATCCCTGCCGAGCGTGTTGATTCTGAAGTTGACAAAAAATTGCAAGAAGCTGCTAAGTCTGTGCGATTGGACGGTTTTAGGCCAGGTAAGGTGCCGATGAAGGTTGTACAGCAGCGCTTTGGTAAAGGTATTCGTCAAGAGGTTATAGATGAGGTGGTGCGTCAAAGTTTTTTTGATGCCATTACCCAGGAAGATCTCAAACCCGCAGGTATGCCGAAAATTGAAGCCGTCAATGCAGAGCAGGGTAAAGATCTGGAGTATGTGGCTGTCATTGAGGTTTATCCTGAAGTTAAAATTCAGGGGATCGAAGATATCAAGGTCGATAAGCTGATCGCCTCAGTATCAGATTCCGATATTGATGAGATGATTGAAACTCTGCGTAAACAGCGCATGCAGATGAATGAAGTGAAGCGTGAAGCACAGAATGAAGATCAGGTCACGATCGACTTCAAGGGCACCTTGGAAGGTGAAGCGTTTGATGGAGGCAGTGCCGAAGATGCAGACCTTGTGTTAGGGTCCGGCAGAATGATTCCAGGATTTGAAGATGGCATCGTTGGCATGAAAGCGAGTGAAGAAAAAACCCTTTCGCTCACATTCCCCGAAGATTATCATGCCGAACAGCTGGCGGGAAAAATGGTTGAGTTTGCTGTCAAGTTAAATAAAGTCAGTGAGCCCGTTCTGCCAACACTTGATGATGAGTTTTACAAAGAGTTTGGTGTAACCGATGGTGGTGAAGAGAGTTTCCGTACTGAAATACGCAGCAATATGGAGCGTGAGCTGGAAAATGCCAGCAAGAACAAACTCAAAACACAACTTTTTGATGCGCTAGCAGGAACACAACAGGTTGATGTGCCTGCTGCCCTGGTTGATCAGGAGATCAGCCAGTTAAAGCAGGAGATGATGCAGCAATACGGTGGAGAGATGCCGCAGAATTTCGATCTTAATACCCTTCCTGGAGAGATGTTCAGGGGAGAGGCGACCAAGCGAGGCTCCATCAGTCTGATCGTTAGTCAATATGTCAAAGATAATAAAATTGAACTCGATGAGGACAAGTTAAAAGCACGCATCGATGCGCTGGCAGGGACCTATGATGATCCGGAAGAGGTGCTTACCTACCTCAATAGTGATGAGAAACATCTGACCCCATTTCGAACGTTGACCCTTGAAGATCAGGTAGTAGAACATCTGCTTGATACTGTCCAGGTTAGTGAAGTACCAAGCACTTATACTGAAGTCGTTAAGCCTCAACCCAGATCTGCAGTGGGTGAAAGTGATGAAAAGTTGACTGATCCTGAGCCAGCAGATGTAACAGAATCTGCCGAAGAGGAGAGTGACCAAGCTGATTAAATAACAGTGTCAGCTGAGAATATACCTGATACTATTATTGGCGATAATATTTTAATTTTGGGGTAACGAATGACTAAAGACAATCTTTTCGGCCTATCAGATCTAGCCAGCCAACTGGTACCTATGGTGGTCGAGCAGACCGCCAGGGGGGAGCGTTCGTACGATATTTATTCCCGATTATTAAAAGAGCGGGTTATCTTTATGGTGGGTGAGGTCGAAGATCATATGGCCAACCTTGTGGTAGCTCAGCTGCTTTTTCTTGAGGCCGAAAATCCGGAAAAGGATATCCACCTCTATATCAACTCTCCTGGTGGGGGCGTTACAGCGGGCCTGTCTATCTATGACACTATGCAATTTATAAAACCTGATGTAAGCACCATGTGCCTTGGTCAGGCTGCCAGCATGGGTGCTTTATTACTTGCCGGTGGTGCGGCAGGAAAACGATACAGTCTTCCCCATTCCAGAATAATGATTCACCAGCCTCTTGGCGGGTTCAAAGGCCAGGCATCAGATATTGAAATTCACTCTCGAGAGATCCTGTCTATTCGAGGGAAGCTGAACGATATCCTTGCAAAACATACTAAACAGGATGTCAAAAAGATCGCGAAGGATACCGATCGGGATAATTTTATGGGCGGTATTGAGGCGCAGGAATACGGTTTGATTGATGAGGTGATTGGCGAACGTACGGTTTAAAGAATACTTTCATATTTTCCAAATTTGAGTATTATTAGGTGAAAGGGCTGAGTCTTGTACCGATAACAGAATCAGATTTTGGTTAAAAAAGAAGATAACGGGGTTAGTGATGGCGGATGATAATAAGACAGGTGAAGATGGCAACGAAAAGTCGTTGTACTGTTCTTTCTGCGGTAAGAGTCAGCATGAGGTGCGTAAATTAATCGCCGGACCCTCGGTTTTCATTTGTGATGAGTGCGTTGATCTCTGTAATGATATTATTCAAGAGGAGATTGCTGAGTCCAACCCAGAAGATACCCAGGAAAGTCTACCTACACCAAAAGAGATAAAATCAAATCTGGATGCTTATGTGATAGGTCAGGAGCGTGCCAAGGTTGTATTATCTGTTGCGGTCTATAACCACTATAAGCGTTTGAAAACAGATGATAACGAAGACGGTGTAGAGCTAGGCAAAAGTAATATTCTGCTGATAGGCCCCACCGGTAGCGGAAAAACCCTGCTGGCAGAAACGCTGGCGAGAATGCTCAATGTGCCCTTCACTATGGCTGACGCCACGACTTTGACCGAGGCTGGTTATGTTGGTGAAGATGTTGAGAATATCATACAAAAGCTGCTTCAAAAGTGTGATTACGATGTAGATAAAGCCCAGCGGGGCATTGTCTATATCGATGAGATTGATAAAATCTCCCGCAAGTCAGATAACCCATCAATTACCAGGGATGTTTCTGGTGAAGGTGTACAGCAGGCACTTCTCAAGCTGATAGAGGGTACAGTGGCATCGGTACCGCCACAGGGTGGGAGGAAGCATCCGCAGCAGGAATTTCTTCAGGTTGATACTTCAAATATACTCTTTATCTGCGGTGGCGCATTTTCCGGGCTGGAACAGATCATCCGGGATCGCTCGGAAAAGAGTGGCATCGGCTTTTCTGCGATAGTTAAGAGCAAGGATGATCAAAAATCCATAAGTGAAGTACTGGTAGACATTGAGCCGGAAGATCTGATTAGGTTCGGTCTGATCCCAGAATTTGTAGGTCGTTTGCCGGTTGTGGCTACTCTAAAGGAACTGGACGAGAGTGCGCTTATCCAGATTCTGACAGAACCAAAAAATGCGCTTACCAAGCAGTATCGCAAGCTGTTCAATATGGAAAATGTAGAGATCGATTTTCGTGAAGAAGCACTGCAGGCCATTGCTGTGAAGGCCATGGAACGAAAAACCGGTGCCCGTGGCCTCAGGTCGATACTTGAGTCTGTACTGCTTGATGTCATGTATGAAATTCCCTCACAAAATCAAATATCACGGATTGTTATTGATGATTCGGTAATTAATGAGGGGGTTGATCCCCTGCTGATTTACGAGAATGCAACGGCCCAGCCTGATAAGGTGGCATCGAAAAAATAGAGAATGGGGCTGCGGCCCCATTTTTAATTCCGCGTAATAAATTTAATACTCAACATCTAGTGATGTTGAGTAAGAATGTGGCTCAGCTGAAAGTTTAGATCGTAATTCCTTGTAGTACACTGCTTGTATTTTCGCAAAGCAACCCCCAAGATAGTTGTATACCCTCGGCCACTTCGATGAGTTCAACAGGTTATTTTATATGAGCATACAGAAAGAAAGCACACAGATTTTATCAGAAGGCATGGCTATGTTGCCGCTACGAGATGTGGTGGTATTTCCCGGAATGGTGATTCCGTTGTTTATCGGCAGAGATAAATCTGTGGCTGCCATGGAACAGGCGATGACGGAAGGCAAGCATATCTTTCTAATCGCACAAAAGAGTGCGGAACTCGATGATCCTACAGAAAAAGATCTGCACAAGATTGGAACCGTCGCGACTGTATTGCAGCTTCTGAAACTACCTGACGGTACGGTTAAGGTTTTGGTAGAGGGGGAATACCGTGCTGAAGTCATTGAATTTATCGATAGCGAAGAGACCTATCGGGTAAAAGGGGAACGTTGTAAAATAGAGCCGTTGGGCGATAATCAGCAAGCGTTAACCAGAGCGTTACTTTCAAAATTTGAAAAATTTGCCAAGCAAAGCAAGAATATTCCTGCAGAAATTCTAACCTCTTTGGACAGTGTGAAAGAGTCTGGAAAATTGGCTGATACCATTGCATCCCACCTGTCGATCTCTGTTAAAAGTAAGCAACAAATTCTTGAATTACTTTCAGAAAGCGAGCGTTTTGAACACATCATCGGCATCATGGAGTCTGAGCTTGATGTACTCCAGATCGAGAAAAAGATCCGCAACCGGGTCAAGCAACAGATGGAAAAAAGCCAGAGAGAATACTATCTAAATGAACAGATGAAGGCTATTCAAAAGGAGATGGGTGAGCTGGACGATGCGCCCAATGAATTGGCTCAACTGGAAACTAAAATTAAGGCCTCTGGTATGTCAAAAGAGGCTGAGCAAAAATCCTTATCTGAATGGAGCAAGCTTAAGTTAATGTCGCCTATGTCCGCAGAAGCGACGGTAGCCAGAACTTTTATCGACTGGATGATCAATATTCCATGGAAAAAACGCAGTAAGATTCGACATGATCTCAATAAGGCGCAGGAGATGCTTGATGAGGATCATTACGGTCTTGATGAGGTTAAAGAGCGAATACTTGAATACCTGGCTGTACAAAAAAGAGTACGCAAGCTCAAGGGGTCTGTACTTTGTCTGGTGGGTCCTCCTGGCGTGGGTAAAACGTCCTTGGGTCAGTCTATAGCGCGAGCGACTAATCGTAAGTATATCCGCATGTCACTGGGTGGCATGAGGGATGAGGCCGAAATCAGAGGCCATAGAAAAACTTACATAGGCTCAATGCCAGGTAAAATACTACAGAAACTGGCAAAAGTTGGCGTTAAAAACCCGCTTTTTCTTTTTGACGAAGTGGACAAAATTGGCATGGATTTTCGAGGTGACCCGGCTTCAGCCCTGTTAGAGGTTCTTGATCCTGAGCAAAACAATAGCTTTAACGATCATTATCTGGAGGTAGATTACGATCTGTCAGAGGTGATGTTTGTTTGTACTGCAAACTCTATGAATATCCCTCCGGCTTTGCTAGACCGAATGGAAATTATTCGCCTGCCAGGTTATACAGAGGATGAAAAGCAGAATATAGCGCGCAACTATCTGGTGCCGAAGCAATTTTCGCATTGTGGTTTAAAGGATGGCGAGCTGGAGGTAACGGATGACGCTATTCGTGATTTGGTGCGTTATTATACGAGGGAAGCGGGAGTGCGTGGGTTGGAACGTGAGATTTCCAAGCTTTGCCGTAAAGTGGTTAAACGCCATGCAATGGCGAGTGCTAATGAGTCAGAAGTATTGGTTACACCTGATAACCTGGAAGATTTTTCTGGTGTTAGAAAGTATAAATATGGTATTGCAGAGGAGGAAAACCGTGTCGGTCAGGTTACCGGTTTGGCCTGGACGCAGGTGGGTGGTGAGCTGCTGACTATAGAATCTGCTATCGTGCCTGGTAAGGGGAGGATTATCAAAACAGGCTCATTGGGCGATGTGATGCAGGAATCCATTCAGGCAGCTCTTACCGTGGTCAGAAATCGTTCTGAGTCCCTGGGGATAGCTCAGGATTTTTATGATAAAAGTGATATTCATATCCATGTGCCCGAAGGTGCTACACCTAAGGACGGTCCAAGTGCAGGTGTCGGGATGTGCACAGCATTGGTTTCTGTGCTTACCAATATTCCTGTCAGGGCTGATGTTGCAATGACTGGTGAAATCACGCTACGTGGGCAGGTTTTACCTATAGGCGGCTTGAAAGAGAAATTACTGGCCGCACGTCGCGGGGGTATTAAAATCGTCATTATTCCCGAGGAAAATGTGCGTGATTTGAAGGAGATCCCGGACAACATCAAGGAGCACCTAGAGATCAAGCCTGTCAGCTGGATTGATCAGGTTTTGGAAATTGCATTGCAATACCCCCCGGAGCCAATAACAGACGAAGAGAGCGGCATTAAGGTGCCAGCCAAGAAAAAAGCCTCAAAAAAGACAATTAGCACACATTAAAGACGATGGTTCTTGACATCTATTTTGGCGAGTTGGTATAAATAATACCCCCACAGACATCGGTGCTTATTGCGCATGATCGGCAGTCCTCCCATCTTTAAGGGAGGGGTGGGTTGTACGGAAATTACCCTGTAATAGGCAGGTTTTTTCAAGAAATATTTATTTTGGAATATAACTTTATGAAAAGGGGATCAATAGCGTGAATAAGTCTGAATTAATAGATGCCATAGCTTCTTCAGCAGACCTTCCTAAGTCATCTGCCGGCAGAGCACTGGACGCGGCAATCGCGGCAATAACTGATGAGTTAAAAGGTGGTGGACAGGTATCTCTGGTCGGTTTTGGTACCTACTCTGTAAAAAACAGGGCCGCTAGAACCGGTCGTAACCCACAAACAGGGGCAGCTATTGAGATTAAAGCAGCCAATATTCCTGCTTTTAAGGCAGGCAAGGCGCTGAAAGACGCAGTTAATAACTAACCTATAACAGGGCAGCCTTCTGTCTATCAAAAGGATTTGGCTTGGGGCAGGTTCGAAAGGCAACGTAAAAAGGCGCATACTCAACCGATGCGCCTTTTTACTGTTAGTTCTTGGCCATAGTACCCTAACCCGGACATTTCATTAAGTTGCACAGAGCGTGTGCAATTTATGAAACATTTGGGCTAAAAGAAACATATCAAGAGTTGTGGCGACAAGCGTATAATGATCGTCGCATCTTAAATTCTGAGTTTTATATATGTCCATCCAAAAAATCAGGGATAATTCGCAAAGTCTTATTTCAAAAATTATCGTGGGTTTTATCGTGCTTACCTTTGCGGTCTTCGGGCTTGATGCAATTAAGGGAGGTTCGAGCAGCTCTGGAGTTGCTAGCGTTAACGGTACTGAAATCACCAATCCTGAATTAGCTCGCACAAGTGACGGAATCAAACGTCGTCTACTAGCCAAGATGGGGGGAGATGCAGATCCTGATCTGTTGGATGAGGCGCTGCTTAAAAGTGAGGCACTTAAAGAACTGATCCGCCGTGAGCTGCTATTGCAGGATGCAGCTGATCAAGGATTGTTTGTGTCGGATAAACAGATTGATGAGAATATCGTTAATACTTCGGCATTTCAATCCGCTGGCGTATTTGACAAGCAGACCTACGAGGCATTGTTGCGCAATGTGGGTTACATGCCGCAAGACTATAAAATGCAACTCAGAAAGGATTTAAAGTTACAGCAATTGTTGCAGGCGATCAGCCAGTCGGCCTTTTCGACCGACTATGAAGTTGAACAAGCGGTAAAACTTGATCGTCAGCAACGTAACGTCGCCTATCTGACGGTCATTGCAAAGGATCTGGCTTCAGCAGCTGATATCACCACAGAAGAGGTTGAGAGCTGGTACCAGGCACACCAAAACCAATATTTAACTGAGGAAAAAGTTCGCATTCAATACCTGGAGCTCAGGCAGGGTGACTTTGTTGATCAGATCGAAGTTTCAGATGCTGAGCTCGAGCAGCAGTACCAACAGGAGCTAGAGAGCTACAAATTACGTCAGGAGCGTCACGCTGCACATATTCTCGTGGCAACTGGCGATCGGGCTGAATCTGCCGCACTAGACCGAATCGAAGAGGTTCAAGCAAAACTCGCTGCTGGGGAGGATTTTGCCACCCTGGTTACTGATTACTCTGATGACCCGGGCTCTTCCAATATTGGAGGCGACCTTGGTTATACTGAAAAAGGGGCCTTTGCTAAGCCCTTCGAAGATGCATTGTTTTCACTCGAGATCGGGCAGCTGTCTGACATTGTTGAAACGGAATTTGGCTACCATATTATTAAACTTGTGGATATTAGAGATCAGCAGGCCCCCGCGTTTGATGAGATCCGAGGTCAACTGACTGATGAGATTAAATATCGAAGGGCTGAAGAGCTTTTTGTTGCCGCTGAAGAACAGCTCAGCAATGATAGTTTTAGCTCAGGTGATCTTGAAGAACCGGCAGAAAATCTTGGATTAACCATTCATGAAACCAGTTTTTTTGGCAGCGAGGGCGGTTCTGATAGTATCAGTGCCAACTTGAAGGTCGTGCGCACAGCTTTCAGTAAAGAGGTGTTGTTTGATGGCCTGAACAGTGAAGCAATAACGCTCGACAGAGATCATGTTGTTGTCATCAGGCTCAAGGAACATAAGCCGGCCGCAGTCAGGTTGCTTGATGAGGTTGCCCAGGAGATACGTGATCATCTGGTTAAAGCGTTGGCAACCCGGAAGGCAGAACAAAAAACGCAAAAACTGCTGGCAGAACTACGTGCCGGGAAAACACCCGCTCAGATAACCAAAGCCTATGGTTACCAATGGACCATTATTGACAAGGTCAAGAGAGGTCAGGAAGATCTGGCACCAGCGATCGCTCGCAAGGTTTTCCAGATGCCAAAGCCTGATCTGGGTAAAAAAACCATGGTCAGTCTGACCCAGGATAATGGTGATGTGTTACTAATGACCTTGACCAAGGTTTATGAAGGAAGTCTGGTCCATCTTAACCCTCAGGATATAAAACAGTTACATAGCCTCCTGGCAAACCAGATGGGTAATTTTGACTATCTTGAGTATCAGAGCACACTGAATAACTCAGCGGATATCGAGATCTACTGAGGTAGTCAATATGTCCTGAAAAGCCGCCTGAATGGGTGGCTTTTTTGTTTTCAGGCAGGAGAAAAGTGTGTAAAGAGAGAGCGTTGGATAAAGACCTGAACAGATTTTATGCATGATATGGAACCACGATAGCTTTCAGATAAGGCTCGCAATATAATTAAATCTAAAAAATGCGGTTGGGCGTAAAAAATATTTGCAGGCTAGGGAGTTTGCAAAACTTGTAGTCAACCTTATTGGTGAAGAAGTTTTTCAAATTTCCTGGGTGCATCACGAGGTTGAGCAGAGTTTTTTGATCCCACTGAGTTTTTCAAGTTAAACCCTATGTCCTACTAATTCTTTCGGGAGTAAGATCTATGGCAGTTAGCCCATTTCTTTCGCAAAATCGTATTGATGCAATGACAAAGGCCGGTTTCTGGAAAAACAGGACCCTCCTGGATTATTTCGATCAACATGTATTGAATCGTCCTGACAATATCGCTGTGGTAGATCACAAGAGCGAAACTGGCCTAAAGACAACACTAACTTATCAGCAGCTTAGTCAGTATGTTGACCGTATTGCGCTTGGGTTAATCGATCTAGGTGTCAAGCCCGGTGATGTTATCGCCTCTCAGTTACCTAATTGGTGGGAATTTCTGGCCCTGTATTTAGCCTCTGTTCGCGTGGGTGCAGCAATAAACCCACTGATGCCGATATACCGACATCGAGAAGTATCCTATATGATGGGTTTTGCCGAAGCGAAGGTGGCCGTAGTGGCAGAGAGTTTTCGTGGATTTAACTATCCCAATATGATGGAAGAGATCCGTTCTCAGCTGCCAAATCTTGAGCATGTATTAACTATTGGCGGGCAGGAAAACCCAGGTTCTTTTGAGGAAAAGCTATTATCCCCCCGTTGGGAGGAAAACCCTGATCGACTTGCTATATTTGAGCAGTGCAAGCTAGATCCAAACAGTGTCACTCAGCTGCTATTTACTTCCGGTACTACAGGCAATCCCAAAGGCGTTATGCAGATATCAAATACTCTGCTGGCCTGCACTGAAAATTTCGTCAAACGTTATTCACTGAGTGAAAATGACAATATTATGATGAGCTCACCGCTTGCGCATCAAACAGGGTTCTTGGTGGGCGTTTTAATCCCAATGTATCTGGGAAGCAAAGCGGTCTATCAAGATGTCTGGGATGCGGATCGGGCAATACAGATTGTGCATGACGAACAGGTTCATTTTACCATGGCATCAACGCCTTTTCTCTCTGATATGACCAGTGCACCTGCGTTGGCACACACCGATACAACTCATTTTAAGACCTTTGTGACGGGTGGGGCGCCGATACCTCGTGTTGTGGCTGAAGATGCGAGAAAGAAACTGCATTGCGAGGTATATGGTGTTTATGGAATGTCCGAAAACCTGGCGGTAACAGTTTGTGGGCCTGGTGATTCTGAAGAGAAGATTTTTGGTACTGACGGTGTTGCCCAACCGGGTGTTGAGCTGCGTATAGTTGATGAAAACGGAAATGAACTGCCCCGCGGTGAAGAGGGGGAGATACAAACCCGTGGCTCCTATAATTTTTGTGGTTACCTGAAGCAAGAAGAGTTAACGGCAGCGGCCATTGATGAAGATGGCTGGTTCAGCACTGGTGATTTGGCCAGAATGGACGACGATGGTTTTATAAGAATTACTGGCCGGTCGAAGGATATTCTTATTCGAGGTGGTGAAAATGTGCCGATAGTTGAAGTTGAAAACCTGATCTACAAGCACCCGTCAATACAGGATGCTGCTTTGGTCGGTGTACCTGACCCCAGGCTAGGCGAGCGTGGCTGCCTTTTTGTTACCTTAAGGGCAGGTACAAATTTTTCGTTAGACGCAATGAAGCTGTATTTGGGCGAGAGTCAAATGGCCAAACAATACTGGCCTGAACAGCTGGAAATTGTTGAGGAGCTGCCAAAAACACTCTCTGGCAAGATTCAGAAATTTAAATTACGGGATGAGGCTGAACAATTGGAAAAGACCAGAAGCGCTGAATAGGCATATTGGTTTCGGCCCCATCTGATACTTTGGTTTGAAGTGAAGAGAGTTACCTGTTTTGATAAAGGCGTAGAGCCTTAAATTGAAAAGGGTAGCTCTCATAACCCATAATAAAAATATAAGCGCTAAATTACCGG
>CAYYRK010000018.1:0-24518 GCA_964473915.1 uncultured Pseudomonadales bacterium | reverse complement strand
GATTAAGCTTGCATTGCATTTCCTGATTCGCTGGTTTAAAGTACGCGCTCGCTGTTTCAGGGCTGGCTAATTTCGAGTCTTGGCGGTGCAGAAATAAGTTAGGTGAGGTGTCCGAGTGGTCGAAGGAGCACGCCTGGAAAGTGTGTAAGTCGCAAGGCTTCGAGGGTTCGAATCCCTCCCTCACCGCCATTTATTTCGCTTAAATATCAGTAAGTTATAGTTTTTCTTCGGTTCATTTCTCCCTCCATCCTTATTGTTTAGCAGAACTAATCTTGCTGATTAGGTACTTTGTCCTGTAAGTGATACTGGCAAGTGGCTAAAGGAGTCCTGGGTGGTTTGTTGTATCTCTGCTATCCAAATTCTTGCATTACTGTTTTGATTTTTGAACATCTATACAGACAATAAGGATACATCTTTTTGTTTTTGTTGTTGTTTCTGCTTTTTGACGGGGTGAGAATCAGGTACAATGCGCAAAAAATAACATTAGATTCATAATGATGCCAGAGAATCAAAAGATTTAACTGCCATGAATAATACTCCAGATGATTTTTTATTCACAACCATATCTAAACTCACCAGTTGCCACAGTAATGACCTTCTTGAGCAAACTTTATTAAATTCAATCATGCAGGTTAAAGATATTCATCAGGCAAACCTGTACCAGGTTTTTAATCAACAGGGCAGAACAGAAAAGAGGGGCGTTAAACAGCAAGATCTTTTTTGGCTGCAAGTGCCTGATGGCAATAAACCTAAAGGGCATATTAAAGAATCATTGGAGCAATCTTTATATATTCGGGGGGACAATTGTTCAATGTTCTACCAGAATGTAACGGGGTGTTTTTTTTTCGTAAAAGGGCGTATAGGTATTAGTCAAATTCTACATTTACAGGGGCTTTCAAGTTCTAGTCTGATTGCTCAAATCTGTAGGTTAATTGAGATCTATGGAAATATAAAGTTGATGTTGGATACGTTAACAAGAGATGTTCTTACATCATTACCCAATCGACAGGCTTTTAATCGGGCACTCAAACATTTTGAAAACATCCGTACCTTTGACCGTAAAAAAGATAGGAATAGCCAACCCTTCCTGGCGATAATTGATCTGGACCATTTTAAACATATTAATGATTCTTATGGCCACCTGATGGGTGATGAAGTTTTGATACATTTTGCCAAATTACTACGATCCTCTTTTCGCTATAGTGATTTTGTATTTAGATTCGGTGGTGAAGAATTCACCTTGATTCTAAATGACATTGATAAAGATAGAGCCCACATCTTACTAGAACGCTTCATGGAGCAGGTTCGTAATTATGCATTTCCTGCTGTTAACCGGTTAACTGTAACCATTGGTTATACAGGAGTATATGAACTTGTTGCTGCAGCTGACCTTATCGAGCAAGCTGATAAAGCTTTGTATTATGGGAAAATGAATGGTCGTAATGCTGCTCACTTATGGCAGGATCTGGTCAAAGAACAGCTGATCCATACAAAGCCGGTGCCTACTGGGAAAATCGAAATTTTTTAACGCAGATATCTTGAAAAAAATTGACTCAAGAGAAATGCCAATAAAATCAACATTCAATCTTCAGCCTCCATGTTAGCAGTAACAGCTTAAAATGATGATAACTCAGGAGCATGGGGCCAGCCCTGAGCTTCTTTTAACGAAAGTTCTAGGATAGTCGTACTGATCAATTGCAAGCATAAAACCACCAGCGTAGCTGACTTGTTTTGGATGAGCTACGGATCAGAGGGGCAGGATGCCTGCAATTACTATTCCTGTAACTTTGGACACTCCTAGCTTCCGTGGTGGGTAGTCTCATCCTATCCTTTACATAGCTGTTCAATGGTTGCGTGTTGTTTAAGTGGGTAGCCCATTATCCATCTGCAGCTGATTTGCTGTGCCTTGTGACGCTCAATGATTTTAATGGCTGTGGCCCTGCCGCTGTATTGAAGGAGCATAAGTCTTAGGTGGCGCCGTAACCCCCGTATAACCTGTGGTGTTAAAGGGCTTTTTTGTTGGTATAGATATAACCCAATTTCCAACCAGGCTTCATGGACTTCCGGTTTGTTGGGTCCAAATTTTTCTGCTTGAAGCAGGTAATCGATCATCTGCCGGTCAAATTCTCCCAATCGCCATTTCAGGATCGCCAACGTAGCCCAGGTAACTGGCCAGCTTGGTCTTTTTTTGATGGCTTCCAGGTAGTAATCTCTAGCCTGATTCAGGTAATCTTTGTCACTATTTGGTAGGTTCTCGACGCCCCCCCATTCATAGACCAGGGCTTGGGTTATTAAATAATAGGGGTTATGAGGATGAAGCTGGTTGGCTTTTTTGATGGCTAAAAGTGCTCGGTCAAAACTTCGTGTGTCTGGAATTTGACCGGCCAACCGCCATCGCTCGGTTAACTGGTGAGTGGTATAAAAATTAAGATTAGCTAAACCCATTTTTGTGGATGGCCAGCAAAGAAAAATTAATATCACTCCCAGCCCTAGATTTAAAAGTGGCCTATTTGAAGGATTCTTGGTTTTTGCCAACATCACAGTTAATCTTAATCGATAAATTTAATTATCCGGGTTAACTTTCTTCGGGTCGGTATTTATCTAGCCGCCACTATTTGTTCAGGATTGTTCTTAACTAGACGGCCGGCCTTTTCTTCACCAATGATCGTTGCGGCAGCCTTATGCCCCTGGGCGAGTATCGGTGGACGGCGCTTCATTCTGTGAGCATCTGTTGCTATTACCGTAACTAATTCTGCCTTGAGTAACTTTTCTGCCAATAACTGTATTGCACTGCCAAAATCACCACAGACAGACGCAGCTGTGACCTGCAATAAACAGTGTTGCCGTAATAATGGCTTTATATTGCTGTAGTCGGCAAGAATACCCCTGTTTCGTTCAGGGTGCGCAATCATGGGGGTGATACCATGATTGAACAACCATTTGACAAGTTGTTCTGTACCGGGCGGTATATGACTGTGGGGTAGTTCCAGTAGTAGTACATTATTTCCCTGCCATTGACCGATAAATGGCAGTTGTTGCTGCTCGTGCATCACCATGATTTCTGGGCAAATTCTGACCTCAGCACCATAGGATAGTGATATAGGTAGCGAATGTTTTTCAACTTCCGTGACAACTTGTTGAAATACAGCGGTAATACTTTCGAGTGTATTGTCGAACCGACCCAGTTGAATATGCGGGGTACACACCATATGGGTAATCCCATTGGCGATGGCTGCTTTTATCAATGCCATGGATTCATGAATATCCGGAGCACCATCATCGATACCTGGCAGTATGTGGCAGTGCAGGTCAATCATGACTTGTCAGAATTTTTCTGTTGTTCTGAGTTGTAGCCATATTGATCATAATAACCGGCATATTCACCATATTTGCTAGCTTGGCGAAGGTCCACACGGTTAAGCACAATACCATCTATTCTGATGCCAGCAGCCATTAAGCGATTCAGGCCGGATTTGATTATTTTTTCCCGAGTACTGTCGGCTTTTACAACATAGATCAGTGAATCACACTGCCTGGACACCAGCACAGCATCACTTACAGCCTGTGTCGGGGAGGTATCAATGATAATCCGGTCATAACTCTGTTTCAGGTCGGTGATCAACTTGCCAAAAGCATCAGATGCCAATAACTCTTGCGGATTAGGCGGTATGCTGCCTGCGGTGATGATATCAATGCCTGATTCATCATCATTAATAATGCACTCGCTCACCTTATGTGTACCAGAAAGAATATTTGATAAGCCCGGATGGTAGCCTGTGCGCTCAAAGGTTTTGGCAATAGACGGCCTGCGCATATCAGCGTCGATCAGCAGGGTTTTATCCAGCTGACCCAGGGCAAACGACAGATTAAAAGAGACGGTGGTTTTACCTTCACCAGGGACTGAGGAGGTCACCGTGATCACTTTGGCATCATGTTCAATATTGAGCAGCAATAAGCTGGTTCTAAGGGTACGTATTGCTTCACTGAAAGCGTGCTCTTTTTTGTCAAAAAAAAGTCTTAAAGGCAGGCGTTTATTGCGGCCAACCTTTTGTAGTGGGAGTATGCCAAGCATCCTCTGCCTAAGTTTAGATTCGACATCTTCAACTGAACGAATACCATCATTCAATGCCTCAAACAAAAAGGCCAGGACAACGCCAAGTCCCAAGCTAACAACGATAGCCAACCCAATAATAATCTTCTTTTTTGGTTTTGAGGGTGTCAGCGGCGGCTTTGCAGGGTCAATCAGGCGGGCATTGGCTGCTTCAAAATCACCGACCTCCCTAGTCTCTTTCAGGCGGGTAAAAAATGCATCATAAAGCTGCTGGTTTATCTCTACCCCACGTTTTAACTCTTTTTGTTTGGCATCAAATGTGGATAGGCTTCTGAAACGTTTACGCGCGCTGTTCAGGGTGTCAGATAAACTGCGTTCATCGGCTTTTGCTGCCTGATACTCATTGGCTATACCTGAAATAAGTTGTCTGACCTGCCTTGAAAGGTTGTTTCTAACTGAAGATAACTCTGCTTGAGCTGCGATCATTATTGGATGCTTGGGCCCATAAGTGCCTTTTAACTCAAACACCTTGGTTTGTGTAAGTTGTAAAGACTCATTCACACTCTGTATTAGTTGGTGATTCAACACTTCAGGTAGGGTAGCCAACGCATCGATGTTATTATTTTGCGATTGAACCAGGTGGAAGATGTTTTCACTTTGCTTAAGTCTTTGTCGGGCCTTCAGTAGTTGGCTGGACAGGTCCTGTATCTCCTTAGCTTCTAACCCTTTGACGCCGTCAATATCAACCAGCTGTTCTTTTTCTTGATAGGCCTGCAGATTTTTTTCTGCTGCATTCAGCCTTACTTTTAAGCCATTTAATCGATCATTTAGCCAGCTTGATGCTTTTTCTGTCATGCTCAGCTTGGCTTCAAGATGATTTTCTATATAGACTTCAGCCAACAGATTAACAATTGTTGCCGCCAGGGTGGGTGATTCAGATTCGAAAGAGATAGTCACTAACTGGGTTTTTCGAATAGGTGTAATGGTTAATCGTGACATAAAGTTGCCAACAACCCTGCGCATTTTTATTTCAAGCCGTTGCTCATCAGTATAGTTGTCAACCTTCTGAGGCAAAAAAGGGAGAAATTCTGATATTTTTTTCTGAAGATTAAACTTTTGCGGCTGCTGGTCGGGATCAAACTCCGCATTATTAACCAGCTCAAGTCTTTCTACCACTTTCTGAGCGATCTGCTGGGATTTTAAGATCTCAAATTGCGTAAAAAAATATTCCTTATGGCTAGAATCAAGACCATAAACCTCCTCAATGGAGACAACCTTGGCCTGCTCCGCCTCAATGAGCAATGTTGCCGTTGCAGTGTACTTTGGGGTAATGGAAAATACGATGACAGCAACAAGTAGTGTGACGATAAAAGCAAGGCTTAGTATGCGCCATTTGAAGCGTTGAATTACACGAATATAATGCTGAAGATCAAGCTGCTCATCACTGATTAGCGGCTCTTCAGTCTGATTTATTAGGGATAAACTCATCAGGTTTACTTTTAAAAAAAGCGTTGTTTGAAGGTGATAATATCACCGGGGCGTACAATGGTATTAGTATCAACACGGGCAGAGTTTTGTTCTGGGTCATTACTGCGGATGATGAAAATCTTTTGTAACGATGCGCGCTCAGTGTAACCACCCGCTAGAGCTGCGGCTTTGTTGATCGTTAGGCCAGGCTGGTAGGGATAACCGCCAGGTTTTTCTACTTCGCCATCAATAAAAAATGGGCGATACTCAATAATGCTGACTGAAACATTGGGGCTGACTAAATAGTCGCCTTTCAATCCATCGTAGATCTGTTGTTGAAACTGGGCACGAGTTTGTCCTGCGGCCTGAATATCACCCAGAAAGGGGTAGTTTATCTTCCCGCTGTCATTAAGCAGGGTTTTTATTGACAGGTCCTGCTGCCCAAAAACTGTAATTTTAATTTTATCGCCAGAACCCAGGCGATAATCTGACGCATCTTGTGCAATAAGATTAAAAGACATGGCTGTACAAATTGTAAGCAGCAACCAACGAAGCATAATGAATAAGTCAGGCATAACAACTCCTAGAACAGAGCAATGCGCACCCCTAATGCCGCTACTTCTCGGTCATAGGTTAAAAAGTCACGGGTGCTTTCCCTTTTTGTTTTAGAAAAATCTAGTGAGAAGGTTAACCAATAGGTCATATCATAATTAATGGCTAGCCTAACGCCTTTGTTGTCATCTTTACGTACAATCTCATTTTTTCCGTTATAATCATCCTTTGTCAGGCCAAAGGTCAGTTTGGTATTTAACCGCTCAAGCCACTCGTGGCGCCAACTTATTTTGTAGCTGGTGCTTTCGATAAAAATACCTTCGCCAACAGTTTCCAGGAAAAAGAAGCCCTCACCATTGGTCTCTTCAGTAACACGTGCGGTTGCAAAGGTGAATTTTGAATAGGTTAATGGTTCCCAGTCTACCTCCACCTCCCATTCAAAGCTTTCAAAAGGGCTGCGTGCCTCTTCAAAATCTTTTTCCTTATAACCTATTTTGGCATAGCCGGTGGTTAATGCTGTTGCCTCCCACTCAAGCCCAGCCATAAACTGCTGCTCAATACTGGACAAGTCTGGGTCGTTTCCTAATGTTTCGTCGTAATCAATGTCTGAATGCCATGCTTCAAGAGTAAGGTCAGTAGCCGAAGCTATTTTATAGAAAAACTTAGCGCCTAATTTATGGGTGATGCGGTCTCTGCTTGCAGTCAGGTCATATAATTCACCAGTGGAACTGTCTGTAGCCATGACAGTGTTGTAATCATCATCCAGGTAACCAAATTCCAGCTCTAATCGTGCATCAGCGGTTTCAGCACCCAGAGTGTATCGTAGTCCGGAATAGATCTGTTCATGGTTGTCTGGCTCTTTTAGCTCACTGCCGGTGCCGATTGAAAAGCGTGCCCCCCGATCTTCGTGGCTGTTGATGTATCCGCCTTGGAACTTCAGCCTATGGCGTTGGTTGATCTCATAGTTAAGCGTGCCCGAAATGTCGTGATCGGTGAAATCATCATCATGGCTGGAGTAATACTTGCCATTGCTTAATATATAATCAATTTCCCAGTTGTTAAGACCAAACTCGCCAAACTCGCGAACCAACTTGAAACTGGGTTGAATGATTGTTATCCAGGTGTTGATCTCATCAGATTTGGCGCTGAGAATATTGTTGTCATAGCGTTGTATTATATTAATCAGTGGGGTGAGGTTAGCCCCTCCCACAGGGATGCTTTTATCATCGTGCTCGTCACTGCTGGATGCAAATTTATTGTTACTGGCTGCATAATAATCGTTACTGGCAGCAAAAGCGGAGCAGCAGGCGAACAACAGGCCTATCGAAAGGGTGCTTGTTATAAAACGCATGATATCCTCTTTAATGTTTTATTTGATCCTGAGTCACTAGTGGCGTTTTGTTTCAGCAGCCCTTAATCATCACCCATCACTATGGTTATAACTATAGCGTATTAATGGGCTTAGTATTACAATTTTTGTAACTACTCAGCTAACCCCTGAATTACGCCATCTCTGCGTTTAAAAATGGTCATTTACACTTGTAAACTCACATTTTTTGCCTTACCTGGAACCAAAATCATCTCTTGCACAAAGGTCTCTTTAGGTTTTAACTAAACCAGTTAGATTGTGACCGGTAAAATCATGAAATATAGATGCGCAGATAGCAATAGGTCGATATGTTATAAGTTCGTGCTAGGATTAAGCCTGCTTATCTGTGAATTTGCCATAGTAAAATAAGTCAGTTAACTAGCGGTGCCTAATGTCAGACGGACTCTTTAATACCAGTCAGAGTAGCTTTTCAGTGCTATACCGCAGTATAGATATTGTGGTTATTGGTTTTTGCTTTGTCAGCGTCTTATATCTTTATCAGGTGCCGTTGGATACCAATTACCAGCTGGTGTTTTTAATCAGTATTGCCGTTTTTCTGTTTTTCTCCCAGTCATTAGAGCTGTATCGTTCCTGGCGCACATCATCTACTTTCGCAATGATTGGCTATACGCTATTAACCTGGGTTTTATGCTGTATCGTGCTGATTACTTTGGCTTATTTCAGTAAAACGGGTGGTTATTATTCCAGGTTAGCCATAGGTTCATGGTTTGTTGCAACTTTATTGGCACTGACTGTATGGCGAATCATATTCCGAAAGGTTTTATTTTATTTTCGCAAAACAGGTATCGATAGCCAAACGGCGATCATTATTGGTGTGACTACCTCCGGTATAAAACTTGCTGAACAGATTACTAAAAACCCGCAGCTGGGTATAAAAATTGTTGGCTTTTATGATGACCGGCCAGTGAAACGACTACCTGAGCCTGCTGCCAGCTTGTTGAAAGGAGATATCGAACAGGGAATTGAATGGGTAAAGAGCAATAAAGATATAAGACATATCTATATTGCGATGCCGATGAATGCGGAAAAACGTATTGTTGAGATATTGAATCGTTGCAGCGACACAACCGCTACCGTACATATTATTCCCGATGTATTCATTTATAATTTGATGCATGCTCGCTGGCAGTCTGTGGGTGACATGCAAACATTGAGTGTGTTTGATACCCCCTTTGAGGGTTTTAATGTTGCCATTAAACGACTGGAAGATATTATTCTGTCCCTGGCTATCATTTACATTGTAGCTATACCCATGCTTATTATCAGTATCGCAATAAAGCTCACATCAAAAGGTCCGGCAATATTTAGACAAAGGCGTTATGGTCTTAATGGTCAGGAGATCAATGTCTACAAATTTCGCTCGATGACCGTTGATCAAGTCGATCATGACACAGTGATTCAGGCAACTAAAAATGATGTTCGGGTCACCCCGCTGGGTGCATTTTTACGCCGTACCTCACTGGATGAACTTCCTCAATTTTTCAATGTACTGCAGGGTAGTATGTCGATAGTCGGCCCCAGGCCCCACGCCACTGTACATAATGAGGAATATCGCAAGCTGGTAGGCGGCTATATGCTTCGCCATAAGGTAAAACCTGGTATTACCGGATGGGCTCAGGTTAATGGTTGGCGAGGTGAAACAGACACGTTGAATAAGATGGAAAAACGAATTGAGTATGATCTTAACTATATTAACCGGTGGTCTTTGATTTTTGATTTGAAAATAATTGGTTTAACCATAGTTAAAGGATTTGTGAATAAGAATGCATACTAAACTTCGGTGAGAATGGCCTCATCTTAATTGCGTCCTGTTTTGTAATGATGCTGGTTATCGTGACCCCTATTGGCCTTAATAAGATGACCAGTTACATGCTGGTTATGCCCCGCCAGAGGCAGGCGCATTTTCAGCTACCCTTTCATGCCTACGGCTTCACTGCTGGCGTGTAAACTAGCCTTTGCACTGGGCCGTTTATCCATGTGTGCGAACCAGGTGGTAATATTATTTAGCTCAGGACTAATGGGTTGGCCAACACCTTGTGCGAAATCAAGGCAACAATAGAGAATCATGTCGGCCAGGCCCATCTGCTCACCCCCGATGTATCTCTTTCCCTCTATAAGGTCATTTAACCACCGTAGCTGACCCTGAGCTTTAGCTTTTAAACCGTCAGCTGCCTCAGGGATGCAATAAAGTCGATCTTTGAATAGCTCCAGACCCTCAGCATAACGAAAGCCATTGTAGATGTTTTCGGTAATATTTAGCTCAATCCGTCTCACCCACATGCGATTCCTGGCTCTACTTTCCGCTGTGTTACCCATCAATGGAGGGGTTGGATATTTCTCCTCCAGATACTCGCATATGGTAGTTGTTTCGCCAATGACCGAACCATCACCTAACTCCAGAGCCGGCATTTGACCCCCTGGATTTTTGTCCGTATAAGGCTTTTGACGGTTTTCCCCACCCAGCAAATCAAGTTCTTCAGCGGGTAGTTCTATGCCTTTTTCAGCCATAAACATGCGTACCATGCGAGGGTTTGGACCAAAAGAATTGATTAGTTTCATGAGCTGCTCTCTTTCGTTAAATTTAGTTTAACGCCCTGCAAGATTTAAGGTGGATCATCTTGCATGCCCATATTGATTATACTGATCCCAATACATATAACCATAAGCGAAACAGTACTCCTCTTAAACTGAGCCTGTTTTTAGTTCACAGTATTTTGTAGCTTTGTTTGGATTTTTGCAGAGTAGTTGCTTGCTTAATAGAGCCTCCATTATTAGTGGGCGTGATCATCTTTGTGTTATTATCCGGTTCGTTTTTGGATCCAATTTTAGTTTAAAAAAGAGAGTATTAGCATGATCAATAACTACAATAAATATTTCTGGCCGCTTGTGCTGCTGATGCCTGGGCTTGGTTTGGCCGATGCTGGTGAGCTTGATACAGGGAACAGTGCCTGGGTACTGACCTCAACGGCGCTGGTCTTGTTTATGACCCTGCCGGGTTTGGCCCTGTTTTATGGTGGGCTGGTACGCTCGAAGAATGTTTTGAGTGTGATGATGCAATGTTCTGCCATCACCTGTCTGGTAACTTTGTTATGGCTGGCGGTGGGTTACAGTCTTGCTTTTGATGGGGACGGTGCCTGGATTGGTGGCTTGGGTAAGGTGTTTTTCTCTGGGGTTCTGGAGGACTCTATGAGCGGAGATATACCGGAAAGCACCTTTGCTATGTTTCAGTTGACCTTTGCCATTATTACACCAGCACTGATTGTAGGTGGTTTTGCTGAGCGAATGCGTTTTTCGGCAGTGCTTATGTTTTCTGCAATCTGGTTGTTGGCTGTTTACGTGCCTGTTACTCACTGGGTATGGGGTGGCGGTTGGTTGCAGCAGTTGGGGTTGATGGATTTTGCTGGTGGTACAGTGGTTCATATTACGGCGGGTGTGGCAGCGATTGTCGCTGCAATGGTACTGGGTAATAGAAATGGGTTCCCTACTACCGCGATGCCACCACATAACATGACTATGACGGTAATGGGTGCAGCTATGCTCTGGGTAGGCTGGTTTGGGTTTAATGGTGGCAGTGCTCTGGCAGCCAATGGTGATGCGGGCATGGCCATGCTGGTGACTCATATTTCGGCGGCAGCCGGAGCATTTACCTGGATGATCTGTGAGTGGGTTCGTTTTGAAAAGCCCAGTGCTCTAGGCATCGTTACGGGTATGGTGGCGGGCCTTGGAACGATTACGCCCGCTTCTGGATTTGTGGGGCCTGCGGGCGCTTTGGTTATTGGTATTTTGGCGGGGCTGATCTGTTTTTTCGCCACCATGTATGTTAAGCGTACATTGAAAATAGATGATTCACTGGATGTTTTCCCGGTGCACGGGGTTGGCGGCATCCTGGGTACAATGCTGGTGGGTGTATTTGCATCTAGTCAGTTGGGCGTATTCAGTGGTCAGGGTCTTGAAGCGGGTATTGGTGGTCAGTTGACTATTCAGTTGATAGGGGTAGCATCAGTTCTTGTTTATACGGCTATTGTTACTTTTGTCATACTCAAATTGGTGGGTTTGATTGTGCCTTTGCGGGTATCAGCTGAGGATGAGATGGAAGGGCTGGATTTGGCAATGCATAATGAGCGCGGTTACGACCTATAATCCTTCTGAGCTGCGATGCTTTGATTCAATTTTTTTGGGGCGAAATATAAAAGGCCCGGTTTGACCGGGCTTTTTGATTGCTATGTGATGAAGAATCTACTGTTTTTGTTCATACAGATAGTGCTTATGGAAGCGGCACTACGGTGGGTGGTTGTCTGAATGCCCTATATTGGACCTGATTGATAAGTGTTAACGAGTATTGTTTTATGATGCAAAAACGGATCACAGTACTGGGCGGCGGCAGTTTTGGTACAGTGTTGGCAAATATGGCGGCTGAAAATGGCTATAACGTAAGTTTATGGATGCGTAATCAAACCCTTGCCGACACCATCAATACAACCCGGGAAAATAGTCGTTATATGCCCGGTTACAGACTACATCCCAGCCTGGTGGCTACAACCAATTTACAAGAAGCAGTGGCGGACAGCTCGCTGATATTGGTATCTATTCCTAGCGGTGGATTTCGTTCAGTGTTGCAAAGGGTCAAGTCCTATGTGGAACCGGAGCAGTTGCTGGTCAGCACTACCAAGGGGCTAGAGGTAGAAGGGTTCACACTTATGAGTGAAATACTTGCGGCTCTATTTCCCGTGAATCCCATCGGGGTGCTCAGTGGCCCCAACCTTGCCAAGGAGATTGCAAAAAAACAGCTGACTGCCACAGTGATAGCCAGTGCTGACAAGCGGGTCGGAGATCATGTTCAACGGGTGCTGGCCAATGAGTATTTTCGGGTGTACAGCAGTAATGATATGTATGGGGTTGAGCTGGCAGGTACTCTAAAAAACATCTATGCCATCATCTCTGGATTGGCGGCCGCCATGGGTATGGGCGAAAATACCAAGAGTATGCTGATCACCCGCAGTTTAGCGGAGATGAGTCGTTTTGCGGTCTCCATGGGAGCTAATCCTATGACTTTCATCGGTCTTGCAGGAGTGGGTGACCTCATCGTTACCTGTATGTCGCCCTTGAGTCGTAACTACCGGGTCGGTTATGCGCTGGGGAAGGGGGAGTCGCTTGAATCGGCCGTTTCAAAGCTGGGGGAGGTAGCTGAAGGCGTGAATACAATCCAGACTGTCAAGCACAAGGCAGATGAATTAAATATATATATGCCTTTGGTGTCAGGGCTTTATGAAGTTCTGTTTTGTGGATTATCGATCGACGCAGTGATCAAAACATTGATGCTGGGTGCACAGAGTATCGATGTTGAGTTTGTCATGCCAAAATAATAAGGGTGTATTGCCCAATTCCCATCAATTTTGATCAGGAGAAGAAAATGAACCAGGCTGAGGAAAATACAAGAAAACAACAACAGTGGCTGAGAGGGCTTTATATGCTGTTGTTTTTGCTGATTTGGCATATTGCAGAAATTATCGTAATTGGGTTGGCAGTGGCTCAATTTTTATTTGCTATTCTTTCCGGTAAGGGTAACGCTAATCTGATGTTGTTCGGGAGTAGTATGAGCCAGTATGTGCGGCAGATTGTTAACTATTTGAGTTATACCGCAGATAAAAAGCCATTTCCTTTCGATGCTTGGCCAAAAGGTGAGTCTGACACCGATATCGTGAGTTAACAAACAGCACATCAAGTCTTCATTGGCTGAATGGGTAAGCAGGTAGCAGTTAAATGGAAGGATTTTACTCTTTTTTATGGGCGGCTTATCTGCTGTCTGCTGGCCTGATTGCACTTGGGTTTTGGCGTCTCATTCGGTGCCTGAAAATACAGTGGCAGCGTGACCTACTGCTGGGGTTACTGTTGGCGACCCTGTTGACACCCTGGACAGTTGTGCCTGACCAGGCAGATCTTGCACCAGCGTTGTTTATAGCTGTTCTGGACGGGGTGGCTCAGGGGGCACAGAGCCTCTGGCGAGGCACCCTGCCGATCCTCCTGGTCTATGGGCTTGTTGTTGTACTCCTGCTTATCTTGAAAGTTGCCGGTGTGAGGGGGCAGCGTGGTGGGACGAGCGATGGGGAACCTGGTATGGCAAAGAGCAGGCGAGCCATGACCACTAAAGCAGTGGCCAATAATGTCCAGAGGCTGGACCGTCCCGAACTGGAATTAAGCCTGCTACCACGCCAGGCCCATGAGTCCTGGCCTGAAGAGCCACATGACACCCTGCCACTGGGTCGGCAAGATCCAAAACTGCCGAATGAATAAGATATTCAGAGTTTTTTTTGTCATCATCGTGCTACTTGCCAGTCATGTGGAATTGGTGGGTGCCTCGACGGGTGCTGATCCGCTTGATCTGCGCATTGTTCTTGATGTCTCGCAACACACGGGTACCTCGTTGCCACAACAAAAGTATCTTAATGCCCTGTCGGTACTGATTGCCCGGTTGCCAGATTCAGCCCGTGCCGGGATCTGGACCTACGGTAGATATGTTAATCATCTGATTCAGCACGGTCCGGTTAACCACCAATGGCGCTCACAGGCTATTGCCGCTGTGAGCAGCATTCGATCCGTCGCGCAGTACAGAAATCTGGCAGAGGCGCTGAACCAGGCGAGTTATGATCGGGGCCAATCAAAACCCCGTCGTCACATATTACTAGTGGCGAGTGGTGGCCCGGAAATTACCGATAAACCTGAAATTAACCTGGCCCAGCTACAGTTTATTCGTGGACCATTGCTGTCCGAATTAATGGACACGGGTTTTGTTATTCACACGCTGTCTATTGGAAAAGAAAACAGTAATTTACTACAGAGTCTTGCCCGTGAAACTGGCGGACTGAACCTTCGGCTCGATAGTGCGGAGGTGGTCGATGAGCTGGTCAAGCTGGTGGCTGATTATTTACTGCAACCTACCCGTCAGCAGATAATAGATACCCATTTCAGGGTGGATTCAGACGTTGAAGCGTTTGGTGCGCTACTGTTTGACAGATCGGCACAAACAAGAGCCCATTTGCAAACCCCCAGTGGGGAGCTGCTGGGTTTGGATGTAGAGAGTGTTAAAGAGCATGGTCACCAGCAGTTGGAGGGGCGGGGCTTTCGGTTTATTCGGGTTTCAAATCCGGCAACGGGATCCTGGATAGTTAAAGACACAGCCGTAAACGATAGCAGTATTTATATTCAGAGCAGGGAGCTGCTTGAGATTAAATCGGCTGCTGCAAGTTATCTGTTGGGCCAGAACAGGCAGCTGGTATTTTTTAATGCCTCCGCTGAGTTTTTTCCGCCCTCTGTACCGGAATTACGGGAGTTAAAGGTAAAGCCTGTAGCCAATAGCGGTTTGAGCGAGACCATTCCGGTTAGTGCTAGAGATAGTGGAGAGCTTGTCGCTAAGCTGGATGATTTTGGCAGATCAGGGGTTTATCAACTGCGGGCGGTAACGGGAGAGGGAGAGGGGCAGCGTATACTGGATAGTGCAGTGCAGATCATTAGGCCCTATACCCTGAGGGTGGAGAAGAGGCGTAGTGAGGGTTTACCGCACTATAACATCAGTGTACGCCTGGATGAGCCGGATCTGGTCTCTGCTCAATCATCGCTTATCGCCAAGGTGATCGGGAGGATGATGGATAAAGATAAAGGGGGCGTAACTAGCTCTGAAATTGGGGTGAGTAGGGAGTGGCAAACCAGAACCTTGACCAAAATAAGCGGTGACGAGTGGCTTTTACAGCTTGATGATGATGGTGTGAGTAGTCATTACGAGGTGGTGATTGACTTTAAAGGTGTCAGTTTTACTGGGCGCAAGGAACAGTATCGGATCAAGCCCTTACTGATTGAACTAGAGCGGTTGAAAATTTCAGGAATTCAAGAGGCTATGGGAAACGTAAGTGCCCCTGACCTGGTGGACGAGCAGAGAGCTGAAACCAAACCTCGTCCAGCACTAACGAGTAATTTTGTGCCGAGAAAAAGTTTAGCTCAACAGGAAGTTAATCCCGCCAGCAGAGCCTTAATGGTGTCAGTTGTTTTTGTTTTGATAGTTCTCATTTTTTTTGCGATCTGGTGGCGACTCAAAAAAGGGGGAGGGCAGCAGGACTCTCCTGGTTTGGGTCAACAAGAGCTGGAGATTACGGAGGTCGGCCGTCGGCCAGTTGTTGCCCCCAAGTATCCGGAATCAGCGTTAAAAATAGAGATAACTACAGCTGAGATGTCGCCTGATATAAACAGTGAGGAGGAGATAGCAAATTTGTTTGAGGTACCACTGAATTTGGAAACGATGGAAAATGATGATGACCTGAAGGATGAGATGAAATTGGCTGAAGAGTGGGGACAGTTCGAAGTTGAGTATACAAAACCGGGTGGTAAAACGGGCGTGGTGGCTGTGGAGCAAAACCATAAAGAGCCTGATTCCAATGGCTGAATTCTAAGATGCTTGGGGGTGCCTGCAGGTGTTTCTGGTCGCAGCGCACTCAAATTCATGTATAATCCCACTTTTTGGTAGACCCTCCTGCGTGGCAGATTTCCCTGTATTGATATCCCGCAAGTCACAGGTGTTAGGGTGGGCGTTTATTCAACAGAACAGGTAGTGAGATATGAGATTTGAAGGTACCGATCAGTATGTAGCCACTGATGATTTACAGATGGCTGTCAATGCCGCGATTAACTTGCAACGCCCACTGTTGATCAAGGGTGAGCCTGGTACGGGTAAAACCATGTTGGCAGAGGAGGTTGCCGCCAGTATCGGGTTAAGATTAATTCCCTGGCATGTTAAATCAACTACCCGCGCCCAGCAGGGGCTGTATGAGTATGACGCGGTATCTCGTCTGCGTGATTCGCAACTGGGAGACGAGCGCGTCCACGATATTTCCAACTACATTATAAAGGGTAAGTTGTGGGAAGCCTTTGAGTCTGACGAACAGGTGGTGCTGTTAATCGATGAGGTGGATAAGGCTGATATTGAGTTTCCCAATGATCTGTTGCTGGAACTGGATCGTATGGAGTTCTATGTTTACGAGACTCAGCAAACCATCAAAGCCAGGCACCGTCCCATTATCATTATCACTAGCAATAATGAAAAAGAGCTGCCGGATGCTTTTCTGCGCCGCTGCTTTTTTCATTATATAAAATTCCCAGATACCTCAACTATGAAGAAAATCATAGATGTACATTATCCGGCGATCAAGCAGCGGCTGGTTAAAGAAGCTATGGAAATTTTCTTTGGGGTAAGGGAGGTTCCCGGGTTACGCAAAAAACCTTCAACATCAGAGCTGATTGACTGGTTGAAACTGTTGATGGCTGATGATATTCCCGAAGATGTATTGCGCAATAAAGATACCAAGTCAGCGATCCCTCCGCTGTATGGTGCGCTGCTGAAAAATGAGCAGGATGTACATATGCTGGAACGCCTGGCCTTCATGAATAGAGCCGGTAACTAGAGACGCAAAGGTACTACATATGCTGGTCGGATTTTTTCAGGAACTGCGTCGTTCAAAGGTGCCCGTTACCCTGCGCGAATTTCTCGATTTAATGGGAGCACTGCAAAATAAAGTGGCGTTTAGCGACATGCAGGATTTTTACTACCTGAGTCGGGTTTGTATGGTCAAGGATGAAAAATATTTTGACCGGTTTGATCTGGCATTTGGCGCTTATTTTAAAGGCCTTGAAAATATAGAAAATTTTATCGAGGCCCTGATCCCCGATGAGTGGTTGCGCCGTGAATTCGAAAAGCAGTTGACCGATGAGGAAAAGGCCCAGATCAAGTCATTGGGTGGTCTTGAACAGTTGCTGGAAGAGTTCAAAAAACGGCTCGAGGAGCAACACGAAAGGCATCAGGGTGGCAGTAAATGGATTGGAACGGGTGGAACATCACCCTATGGTGCTTACGGTTATAATCCGGAAGGTATTCGTATCGGCCAAGATGGCAATCGTAATAACCGGGCGGTCAAAGTCTGGGATAAGCGCGAATTTAAAAATCTGGATGACTCGGTTGAACTGGGTACGCGAAATATCAAGGTGGCCCTGCGTCGGCTACGGGAATTTGCCCGCACTGGCGCCCGAGAGGAACTTGATATGGATGAAACCATCCGGGGAACCGCAAAAAATGCAGGCTATCTTGATCTGCATATGATCCCAGAGCGGCATAATGCGGTAAAGGTGTTGCTCTTTATGGATGTTGGCGGTTCCATGAGCGGTCATGTTAAAACTTGCGAAGAACTATTTTCTGCTACCCGTACCGAATTCAAGCATCTTGAATATTTCTATTTTCATAACTTTATCTATGAATCTGTATGGAAAGATAATCGACGCCGTTGGACTGAACGCATCCAAACTCTAGATGTGCTACATAAATACAGCAGTGATTATAAAGTGATATTTATAGGTGATGCGGCTATGTCGCCCTACGAAATCACCCACATAGGTGGCAGCGTAGAGCACTGGAATGATGAGTCAGGCGTCAGCTGGATGAAGCGTATCACCGATACTTTCTCAAAGGTGATCTGGCTGAACCCTGAGCGCTCCAAGTATTGGGGCAGCACCCATTCAATAGGTATGATTCAACAGACACTCGAGAACCGAATGTACCCGCTGACACTCGATGGTTTAGAAGCCGGGATGAAGTGTCTCAGTAAATAGCCCCAGAGTATTGTAATGAAGCGATTCGAGCGATTTGTTTATTAAAAATTGCTCCCTGTAAATAGCGCAGGAGCTGTGTCTTGTATTAGGCTGAAAGACAGCCAGTCTGGCCAGGGATTGAGCTACCTGTCCCCTTTACCTACAGAAAAAGATGAGAGATAACCCTGATGCGATGGCCTCACTTTATTCTCCTTCAGTGTCTACTTGTTGTGATTGTTGGCGGCATTATCTACATCCACAAAGACCGGGTAATCTTGATAAAAAGCCCACCTGCATCACTGGCGCAGTGGTACAAGCCAGAAAATAAGCGGCAGGTCTGGTTGCACAATATGTTTAAACTACGACGCGAAATACAGGCGGTAAGATTCTATGGCGCTAACAAAGACACAAAACATTTGGAAAAATGGACGGCGCTATTAAGCGAGCATTACCTGAAAATAGGTGAGATGGTTCCAGAGTGGAAGAAAAAACTGGATATCACAGCAGTGAGCAAACTGCAGGAAAGCGTCAAAAATAACAACCACCAAGGTCTGGATTACGCACTCGATGAGTTAGACGAAAGCTGTGAATCTTGCCACGCAGATTACCGCATCATCACCGCTGCAACCTATCGTGCTCCTGATTTTTCTATGATAGAGGTTGCCCCGTTGACCCCATTTAAAAAGCAGATGAAAGAGCTTATCAAACAGGTTAATCAGATTAAAATAGCCTCTGAGGATGAGATGAAAGATGTCGCCTTGTCGGCACTGTCTGATCTGGAGGAGGGGTTCCATAGGCTTGGTGAAACCTGTTCAGCCTGTCATAAAAAAGAGGCGAGGGTGTACCCTGATGATGCAACTAAAGCAACGATAATCCAGCTGGAAGCAAGCCTGAAGACGGGTACACTTAAGAAGCAGCGTCAAAACCTGGGTGCATTGGCCGTACAGGCTTGTGCTCGCTGTCATGGTACTCATCGCCTTTCTTATGATGCCAGGAAAATGTTTGTAGATAGAGAAAACTGGTTTGAACTGATGGAGCATTAGCCCCGCTCAGAATCTGCTATAAAAAATAGGGTATAGGCTGGTCCGCAGTATGAGTGTCAAGGGCGGCTGCTGTGGTAATGTTTACACCTGATCGATCAAAATAACGGTTGCCAGATCGGGTAGATTTATTGCCGCCTGGCATCAGTAATTAATAATTATTGGGTTGAAAATTTCAGCTGTCCCACCTTCCAAAATCACACTATTGTCTTGCATAAAAAATAGTCGCGTGTTAAAACATATACCAAGAGTGTGCTATAAAATAAAAAATCTGCATAACAAAACTTTAACAGTGTAGTTGTTCTTCAATTTAAAAAATGTCGATATGTTTCATGTTCGCATTACTATTTTGAAGAATAAAATACCCTCAAAAATTGTTATCAAAATAAGGTCCCTCTTTAAGTAAAAAATAAAGCATAGCTAAAGCTATGCAAGTAAGCTAAAGCTATGCAAATAAGCTGTCGGTTTAATTTCTTAGCCGATTCAACCAGATAAAGGAGTACTTTTATGAGTACAGCAACCAAGACAAAAACGTCAACTCAGACCTACAGACTGGATCCAGCAGAGGCTGGCGTTTCACTGAATACTCCCGGTAACCCCACCCCTGAAGGCTGGAAGGTTGTTACCCCAGAGATGTGGAAGTTCCGTTTTGAAGTGCAGGATAAGGCTCAGGTACAGGCACCTGATTTCTATCGTGATAAAGATTGGTATCTTGATGTCACTAAATCAAATTTCCTGGCTGAAATTTTCGAAGAAAATCCAGACGTTCACCCAGCTGACCTGAATGCCGAAGCACTTTGTCGTTACCTGGATACTCAACAGATCAAAATCCGACCCAATGATCACCTGCTTGGTGGGATCTGTAGTGACACGCATGGCGTTCATTACGATGTGCTGGGCTACCCCTGGACATCACTTATAAACTGCCAAAATGAAGCTGGCAAAGAAAAAGTAATTGTCTGGGAAGGCGATAAGAAAGTAGCTCTGGATGATAAAAAGTTTAAGCGACTGGAAAACCTCGCCAAAAACTTTAATACCGTGTTCAAGGTCAAGGACGAGTTTACCGAAGACGAGTTCAATATGTACTACTGCAAACAGCCTGGCCGTTACTTTGAGCCAGTGGGTAGTGCTGGACTGCGCGCCAACCCTGACCATGACTGGTATCTGCCATTGGGTCTGGGCAGAATCAAGGAACTCAAGCAAAAACGGATGGAACAGTTCGAGCTGGAACTGAACATGGATGGCACCAGCGCAGAGCGTAAGGCTGAACTGGAAGATCTTATCATCAATTCCAAAGCGAGCATCAAAACTGTTGAAGGAGTTAGCCGCTGGATCAAACGGCACGCTACTGAAGGCAGGGCAGCTGCAGCGGATATGCCAGATGAAATATCCAAAGCTACAATGCTTCAATCAGCTGATAACTGTGACTGGGTAGCAGAAGGTGCGCCACGCACTTTCTGGGAAGCGATGCAGCTTTACTGGTCATGCTTTATGGTTGACTATTGCATTGAAACTGCTTGTACTAACATCACCTTCCGTCCGGACACTGTGTTTTGGTCCTGGTATGAGAAAGATGTACTTCAGGACAAGACTCTGACTCGGGAAAAAGCGGGTGACATCCTCTGCACCTATGCATCCAAGTTTCATGAAATTGCAATGGCTAGCCGTTTCGGTGCCCTTGGAATGGCTGCACAGGGCGCACGTGATGCTTCGGCAATCACCATTGGCGGTTTGCATGGCGATGGCTCCAGCGCTGTCAATGACCTGTCCATGCTGGTTCTAGATGTATGGGACGGCTACCGTTTCCACCACCCTGACTGTAAGTTCCGCTGGAATAACAAGACCAGCAAAAAAGATTTCAGAAGGCTGATTGCAGTGATGCGTTCAGGCATGGGTAGTCCTTCGGTTCGTAACGATGAAGTTATTATTCCGGCGTTTCTTTCCCAGTATCCTGGGCTGATAACCCTTGAGGAAGCACGAAATTGGGCTATTGTGGGCTGTATCACACCGGGACCAACCACTAACTCCAAGGGTGCGTGTCGACGTGATGCAAACTACCCTCAAGTCCTCAAAGCGGTTGAGTTTGCACTGTTCAATGGAGTGGATCCTGATCCAGAGTTCTCCTGGGTTAAATCGGTTGAAACCGGTAATCCTAGTGAGTTCACTGATTTTGAACAGTTCTACGCAGCATGGCTGAGACAGTGGGAGTGGGTTGTTAGAACTGAAGTCCAGTTCCGTAACCGCGTCTACGAAAAGATGGGTCAAACCCTGCGTCGTCCTTTCCTGAGCGCGCTGTACAAAGGCTGCCTGGAAACTGGTCTGGATGTGATGAACTATCCTATGCCTCGCTACAGCTTCCAAAGCATCGTGGGTATGGTTGACAGCATCGACAGTCTGGCAGCAGTCAATCAGATGGTGTTTATCGAGAAGAAATACACCATGGATCAGCTCTGTGAAGCGATTAAGGCCGACTGGGTTGGCTTTGATGAGATGAAGCAAGACTTTATCGATGCACCCAAGTTCGGTAACGATATCAAGATGCCTGATGACATCATGATTCGAGCCAATAACGATATTTCTGAAATTGGCCGAACTAACTTTGATATTGACGGCAACCCGGTCTACCCAAGTCTGCTGCCTATCAGCATGATCTGGCAAGCCGCCAACCATGTTGGCGCATTGCCTAACGGTCGCCGGCACGGTGAGGCTCTATGTGACGGTGGTATCAATCCTCAAGCTGAGTATGACCATTCTGGAAGCTGGTCAAGGCTAAACTCAGCACTGAAGATCGACCAAGCTAAGCTGAAGTCCTACATCTACAACCACCGGTTCGACTACGGTTCGGTAGCAGGTGAATCCGGGCTGGACAAGATGGTTGATTTTGCCAGCGCAGGACTTAACGGCGGTATGGGGCTGATGCAGTTCAATATGGTGTCGAGTGAAATACTGGGTGACGCGCAGGAAAATCCAGAGAAGTACCCCTACCTCTCGGTACGGGTATCAGGCTATACAGCCTTCTTCGTGGGTCTGCCAGAGTTCATGCAGGATACCATCATGGCTCGAGTTGATCATAAGCTGTAATACAAAGCTTTAAAGATCATCTCAAATCAGGGGGAGGAGCTTCGGCTTCTCCCCCTTTTTTATGGGCGTGAAAAAATCAAAGCCAGCGCCTCTACGTGACTCTAGAAGGCTGCAGAATTTTTTACTCTGCATTCTGGCTTACAACTTCTTCGCCCCGATCTGAGTATTGTGAGTGCCCGCGTGGTAGGCAGGTCGGGTCGGTTCGGTGTTCTGGCAGGCAAGATGGTGTGCCATGAGTGGCGGGTTCTCCCTAAATGATCTCAATCAAGCCTGCACTATTAGCACAGATGCTGTTGCAGATTCGGCAATTTGCTCTGTCACTGTAAGCTGTAATATGCCCCCCCCTCAGCAGTTATCAACGCGCTTGCTTGATGCTTAATTGTTGTACTTTGTGATAATCCTGTCTTGCATAAAAAGTAGCGGTATGGTACAAAATATACCGAGAGAGCACTGTAAAAAAATAAAAGCTCGTAAAATAAAAGCTGATATAACAAAAAAATAAAAAACCGCATAGCACAAAGTTATGCAGTGTAGTTGGTCCTTGTCTGAAAATTGTCAGCATGTTTCATGCTCGCACTTAACATTTCATGGAACAAAATACCCTCATAAAAATTGTTATAAAAACAGGGTCTCTCTTTAATAAAAAATAAACTAAAGCTAAAACTATGCAAAAAAACTATTGGCTCTATTTCAGAGTCAATTCAACCAGAAAGGAATAGTTTCTATGAGTACAGTAACTAAAACCAAAACATCAATCCAGACCTACCTGCTGGATCCGGCGAAGGCAGGTGTATCCCTTGATACTCCCGGCAATCCCACCGCAGAGGGCTGGAAGGTCGTCACCCCAGAGATGTGGAAGTTTCGTTTTGAGGTAGACGACAAGGCCATGACACAAGCTCCCGATTTTTTCCGGGACAAAGAATGGTATCTGGATGCCACTAAAGCCGATATGCTGGCAAAGATTTTTGAAAATAATCCCGATATTCACCCCGCCGATCTGCAAGCTGAATCGCTCTGTCAATATCTGGACACCCAACAGATCAATATCCGGCCCAATGACCATCTGCTGGGCGGCATTTGCAGTGACACACATGGCATTCACTTTGATCCGCTGGGCTATCCCTGGACATCACTGTTACGCTGCCAATCAGAAGCTGGCAAAGAGAGAGTTATTGTCTGGGAAGGTGATAAGAAAGTTGCTCTAAGCGATGAGAAATTTGAACGATTGGAAAAGCTTGCCAAAAATTTTAATACCGTATTTAAGGTGAGGGACGAGTTTACCGATGACGAATTCAAAATGTACTACTGTGAGCAGCCCGGTCGCTATTTCGAACCGGTCGGCAGCGCCGGATTGCGCGCTAACCCTGATCACGACTGGTATCTTCCACTGGGCCTGAACAGAATTATGGAACTCAAACAAAAACGGATGGAACAGTTCGAACTGGAACTGAGCATGGATGGCACCAGTGCAGAGCGAAAGGCTGAGCTGGAAGATCATATTATCAACTCCAAGGCGAGCATCAAGAGCGTACAAGGGGTCAGTCGCTGGATCAAGAGGCACGCTACAGAAGGAAGGGCCGCTGCAGACAAAATGCCAGATGAAACATCCAAAGCTACAATGCTTCAGGCAGCGGATAACTGTGACTGGGTAGCAGAAAATGCACCACGCACTTTTTGGGAAGCGATGCAGCTCTACTGGTCATGCTTCTTGGCTGACTACTGCATAGAGACCTCTTGTACCAACATCACCTTCCGTCCCGACAGAGTATTTTGGGATTGGTATGAGAAAGATGTAATTCAGGATAAGAGCCTGACTCGAGAGAAGGCTGCTGAGATTCTCTGTACCTACGCGGCTAAATTCCATGAAGTTGGCATAGTCAGCCGATTCGGTGCCTTGGGGATGGGTACGCAGGGTGCCCGTGATGCCTCGGCGATCACCATTGGTGGTTTGAACGCCGATGGCTCCAGTTGCGTGAATGATCTGACCATGCTGGTTCTTGACGTATGGGATGGCTATCGTTTCCACCACCCAGATTGCAAGTTCCGCTGGAATAACAAGACCAAAAAAGAGGATTTCAGAAGGCTTATCGCAGTGATGCGCTCAGGCATGGGTAGCCCCTCCATCCGTAACGATGAGATTGTTATCCCTGCTTTTCTCTCTCAATATCCGGGACAGATAACCCTTGAGGAAGCGCGAGAATGGGGCATCGTAGGTTGTATCACACCGGGCCCGACTACCAACTCCAAGGGTGCGTGTCGGCGCGATGCGAACTATCCACAGGTCCTTAAAGCGGTGGAATTCGCACTGTTTAAC